>CAYWOO010000112.1:0-22362 GCA_964458665.1 uncultured Dehalococcoidia bacterium | reverse complement strand
CATGATAGGAAAAATGTGATACGATGGGCTCCGAGTTCACGTTCTATGACTACCAAGGAGATGATGGGATCAACGTCATCTTCGACTGGTTAAGCGGCTTGAGAAGGGGAGCGAAGGCGAAGTTCAATAATCGGCTGACGCACTTGGAAGCGACCCCGCCAGGTGGTTGGACACGGCCCTTGGTCGAGACATTGACCGACTACTGTGCCGATCTGTTTGAAATTCGCGTAGCGATTAGTCGTCACCAGTACCGTATCCTCGGCTCGCACATGGGGAATGAACGGACACCGACGTTGTTGCATGGCTTCACCAAACCAGGCGAAGATGTCGAACCATCCGAGTGTGACGCGGCCAACGCCAAAAAGGCGATCGTACTACGTGACCCCGCCAAGTATCGAGTGGAGCACAATTATGGCTAAGCGCGAACAACTTTGGGCCGGATTTGCAGATGAAGAGTATCGGCGAGACTTTGCCGAAGATGTGGCGACCGGACTCGCGTTTCAGATCAAGGCGCTACGCGAGAAAGCGGGTCTCACGCAAGAACAACTCGCGAACCGCATCGGTAAGCAGCAGGAGACTATCTCTCTTTGGGAAAACCCGAACTATGGAAACTACACCCTGAAGACGCTCAAGAGTCTTGCGTCCGCGTTCGACCTCGTGCCAGTGTTTCGGCTGGGATCATTCGGCGAGCTTATCGAATGGAACGTGAATCTCACAGCATTCCAACTCGCGCCGCCGAGTTTCGATGAGGAGGATCAGCAGCGAAAGCGCGGCTGGACACATGTGGCATCAGGGTCAGGTTGGCCGGGCATCACCTTCGCCGCGGATCTAGACCTGGGTCTTCATCTGACTGTGCCGCCTACTACCGTTGCGCCATCGAGCGAACCGCCCGTCTCAAGTCTCATGCCGTCGATCAAGGAGCAGAAGCTTGCCAACGCTGCCTGAACCAATTCGCCAGAGGCTCGCGGCCGAATTTAAGACCGCCGCAGAAAACGTAATCGAGGCGGACGATCTTCCGGGGAAGCTGTACTACTTCAGCGTCTTCTTCGGTGAGGCCGGTCGACAATTGAATGTGCATTGGGATACCGACCTAGTATTGCTACACAACACCGTGCAGGCGGCTTGCGGAACTATCGCTGCGATGGCACCTCAACTTCCGCCTGCTGTTGCTCCCCCATATGAGGAATTCTTGGCTGCCATCGATGCGATCAGCGAAGAACTAGCAGGGATTTTTGAGCAGCCTCAGATCGATACGTTGCGCTACTTCCGGGCTGTCGCCCGCGTCGCCGAACTAACTTATGTCGCGGGCGGCAACGGTGCCTATTTGCTGCACAAGGGCATGATCAAGCTCTAAGGGGTTCGCGATCGCCCCGATACAGCTCAATTCGTCCGTCAATTGACGCCCTCCGCCGGCGTTCCTATACTCGATCACATCCCCGTAACGTAGACGGCCGTTGGGCCGGAGGAGCCTTCTGATATGGAAGACGTGGTCATCGTCAGCGGCGTCCGGACGCCCATCGGCAAGTTTCAGGGGGCGTACTCCAACCTCTCCGCCTCCGATCTCGGCGCCATCGCCATCCGCGCCGCCGTCGAGCGCGCCGGCCTCAAACCCGAGCAGGTCGACCACATCATCCTCGGCTGCGTCGGCCAGGCGGCCGAAGACGGCTACATCGCACGCCACGCCGCCGTGAAGGCCGGCATGCCCATCGAGGCGCCGGCGCTCGCCGTCAACCGCATCTGCGGCAGCGGCCTCGAAGCGATCAACACCGCCGCGCGCTACATCCAGGTCGGCGACGCGATGGTGGTCGTGGCCGGCGGCACCGAGAACATGACGATGGCGCCGTACTACCTGCGGAACGCCCGCAGCGGCTACCGCATGGGCCCGGGCGTCATCGAGGACGGCATCAACCACCTGCTCAGCGACCCCTTCAGCAAGGCGCCGATGGGCATCACCGCCGAGAACCTCGCCGAGAAGTACGAAGTCTCGCGCGCCGTCCAGGACGAGATCGCCATGCGCTCGCAGGAGCGCGCCGCCGCCGCCATTGCCGCCGGCAAGTTCGTCGACGAGATCGTCCCGGTCGAAGTGAAGCAGGGTAAAGAGACCGTGATGATCACCCAGGACGAGCACCCGCGCATGACGACGCCGGAGGCGCTGGGCAAGCTGAAGGCGGCCTTCAAGCCCGACGGCATGGTGACGGCCGGCAACGCCAGCGGCATCAACGACGGCGCGGCCGCGGTGGTGATGATGACCGAAGCGAAGGCGAAGGAGCTGGGCGTGAAGCCGCGGATGCGCCTCGTGTCGCGCGCCGAGGCCGGCGTCGAGCCCTCACTTATGGGAAGTGGCCCGATCCCCGCCGTGCAGAAGGCGCTCGCGAAGGCGAAGCTCACCATCGACCAGATCGACCTCGTCGAGCTGAACGAGGCGTTCGCGTCGGTGGCGGGGGCGTGCAGCGCCGTGCTGCGGCTCGATCCGGAGAAGGTGAACGTGAACGGCGGCGCCATCGCGCTTGGCCACCCGCTCGGCGCCACTGGCGCCATCCTGACGGTGAAGCTGATGCACGAGATGGAGCGCCGCGGCTCGCGGTACGGGCTGGTGAGTTTGTGCATCGGCGGCGGCCAGGGGATTGCGAGCATTTTCGAGCGGGTCGGGTAGGTTGGTTAGGTTGTAGGTTGTAGTTGATGGAGGGGGCGCTTCGCGCCCCTTTCTGTTTGGGTTTCACCACAGAGGACACAGAGGACACAGAGGGCGCGGGTGGGGTAGGTTGTAGGTTCTGGGTTGTAGGTTCTGGGTTGTAGGTTCTGGGTTGTAGGTTGTGGTTGATGGAGGGGGCGCTTCGCGCCCCTTTTCTGTTTGGGTTTCACCACAGAGGGCACAGAGGGCACAGAGGGCACAGAGGGCACAGAGGGCACAGAGGGCGCGGAGGTTTTGAGGTTGGTGATCTGCGGGTCGGCTACTCGTAGTACAATCGAGCCCGATGTCGCGCGTGCAGCGGCGTAAGGAGATCGATGATGACTACGGCGATACCGGCGGGCGTACAGCTCCATCCGTGGAACAGGGACTTCTCGTGGCGGGACAGGACGGGGCCGTTCCGCTTTCTGAGGGCCGAACAGGTGGCGCAGTTCGATCGCGACGGGTTCGTGGTGCTGGAGGGCGTCTTCGATGCCACGACGGTGGCGGAGATTACGGCCGAGCTGGACCGGTTCGAAGCGAAGGTCGATGCGTTTCTGCAGGGCCAGAAGGACGGCCGGATGGCGATCGCCGAGACGGGTGCGATCACCTTTACGGCGCAGCTGCTGAAGCGCTCGGAGCTGCTCCGGCGCTTCGCGACGCAGAAGGTGTATCTGGACATCTGCCACGACCTGATCGGGCCGGACGTCAGCATGTACTGGGACCAGGCCGCCTACAAGAAGCCGGAGAAGCCGCGCCGCTTTCCGTGGCACCAGGACAACGGCTATGCCTTCATCCAGCCGCAGCAGTACCTGACGTGCTGGACCTCGATGGTGGATGCGACGACGGACAACGGCTGCCCGGTGGTGGCGCCGGGTCTGCATCGGCTGGGCACGCTGCTGCATCACTATGTCGAGCCGCTGGGGTGGGAGTGCCTGACGGATCCGGCCGGGACGATCGCGGCGCCGGTTGGGGCCGGCGGCATCGTGGTGTTCTCGTCGCTGACGCCGCACCTCACCGGCCCGAACACCACGGACGCCGTGCGGAAGGCGTACATCCTCCAGTACGCCGCGACGGGCGCCCGCAAGCAGCTCGGCGATCCGCTCGCCGGTGCGCCGACGGGTGAGGAGGCGTGCGCGGATCCGGGCCACCAGTTCCCGATCCTCGCGGCCGGGCTGCCCGTGCCGCTGCCGCCGATGCCATCGCGTGGCTGAGCGGCCGGGGCTCTCGCGACATAATCATCACGACCGAACATAATCTCCGTCGTGCACGCGGTCGCCGGGCTGTGGGGCCTTCATCCGCGTCAGACGAGTGTCGAATATGTCTCCGGGCAGGTAGCTGGCCGCCGAATCCGGCGGCCGTGAGGGTTCGTCAGCCCATTAGCGAACGCCGGACGCCAAGACAACCCACATCGATCCTGCGCTTAGGAGTGATCAGGCGACGGATAGCTGCATTCTGCACCCAGACCGCACGGATCGCGTCATCCCCTGGTTAATTCTTGCTGCCGGAATATGTCAAGTCCAATATTCGCCCCTCCAGATTCAAAACACGCTCGTATGTCCAACCTACTCGGGGTGTGCAAGCACGGAAATCAGGGGTGATCCTACCCCGATCGGCCTTGATCTCCGGAGGTTCGTGGCTATAATGCGCCCGCTTTGTACTCCCGTTGCGAGTGGCACGGGACCTCGCGAACGAACAAAAAGACTCATCGTGCGAGAGTCGAGGGGCGCTTACGGGCGAGCCTCTGTTCGTGGCAGGAAGCCGAAAACCGTATCCGTCTCGCGCGATTCAGAAGGAGGACGGTCTGAGTACCCGAGGATTCGTCTCAGGCGCCAGGACGACCATGATGGTCGTGGGCACCGCCGCGGCGGTAGGGCTGGCGTTTGTGAACGATCGAAGCCGGACGACCCGCCTGGGGTTCGCTCCTGCTCTGGTCGAAGCTGCTCCACAGACTCCGCCCGTACTCGCGCCGGCCCATGGCGCGCTTGCGGCGCCCGAGTCGAGCGCACGGGACTTCGTAGCCCGGCGCCTCGGCATCGCGACCCTGATCGGGGTCGCCGTCCTTTTCGCGGCCGCATCCATCCCGGCGGTCACGACCATGGCTAGCAGCCTGCGCACATCCGCCTCGATCGCGCCGTCGTACGGCCCTCCGCTTCAGCTGCGGGCCGGGGCGGGCGTGAGCGGCAACTGGGAGCGCTCGTACAGCGTCGCCGCACCGGATGCGGGCCAGATGGGCGCGGCCCTTCTCGCCGGCATCGCCGAGGAGCGAAGCTGGGACGTGATGAAGGCGATGCTGGTGCTCGCCGACGCGGAGGCCGCCGCCGGCGGCGATCTCGCGGCGGCTGAGCGGGTCCGCATGGCGGGTGTGCCGTTCTCGCTGAACGAAGCTTCGGGCCTGGCGGCGGGATCGGTGCTGCGCGCTCGCATCACCATCTATGGCTGCTCGGGACCGGGTGGTGGCTTCTGCAACCACATGTCCGCCGGCGGCGTGCCGTTCGAGGGGGCCGCGGCGTGCAGCACGAACTTGCCGTTCGGGACGAGGCTGACCATCGAAGGGGACCCGACCGGTCGTACGTACGAGTGCCTCGACCGCGGCGCGCTGGCCGCAACGTGGGTCGATGTGTACTTCGAGAACACCAGCGACGGCATCGCGTGGCAGAGCACGCTCGGCTCGACGGTGACGGACATCCACATCGTCAACTAACACCTGCATCGAACATCGAGACAAGCAAGAGGCCGGACACATCGTCCGGCCTCTTGCTTTGTCACGGCACCGAATTCACCACGGAGCCGCAGAGAGCGTGGAGGGGATCAGAAATCACCAGAGGGATCACAGAGGGCACAGGAGGTTTTTCTTTGGGGGCCGAGTGAGGGCTTGCAAGGCGATGTCCGAGACGCCCCAATGGAAGTCTCCGTGATCTCTGTGGTGAACACATAAACCTCTGCGTCCTCTGCGGCTCCGCGGTGAACCCAAAATCCTTCGCGTCCTCTGTGCCGCCGTGGTGAAAGCGGCGGCGGTATCCTGCGCTATGCCGCCGAAGAAGCAGCCGCGCGCCCGCAAGCCGCACGCCAACGTCGCGCGGATCCCGGAGATCGTCGCTCGGCTGGATGAGGCGTATGGCATTCCGGAGTGGCGGCCGCACCGCGACCCGCTGTCCGAGCTAGTGCTGACGATCCTCTCCCAGAACACGTCCGACTCGAACTCCGGCCGCGCGTTCGTCCGTCTGCTCGAGGCGTTTCCAACATGGGACGCCGTGATGGGCGCGCCGCTCGCCGAGCTGATCGCCGCCATCCAGCCCGGCGGCCTCGCGCCGACGAAAGCTCCGCGCATCCAGGCCGTGCTGCGCGACATCCGCGAGCGCCGCGGCGACTTCGACCTGGCGTTCCTCGGCGATCTGCCGCTCGACGAGGCGCGGGCCTGGCTCGGCAGCCTGCACGGCGTCGGCCCGAAGACGGTGGCGTGCGTGCTGCTGTTCGCCCTCGGTCGGCCCGCGATGCCCGTTGACACGCACGTCTTCCGCGTTGCCCAGCGGCTGGCGCTGATCCCCGCGCGTGCCGGTAATGCCGCGATGACGGCGGAGAAGGCGCACGCGCTGCTTGAGGCGGCGGTCCCGCCCGACGAGTACTACGCCTTCCACATCGGGCTGATCAAACACGGCCGGCGGACGTGCGCGGCGCAGCGGCCGCTGTGCGGGGAGTGCGTGCTGCGCGATCCGTGTCCGCGCGTGGGGCTGTTCCCCTTCGCGCCGCGCCAGATTTCGAGTGCGGCGCCGAATTCCTCGCGGTAGCTTCGCGCTACGGCCGTGTCCCGAATACGGTCCAGATGCGGTCGGCGCCGGTGGCGGGGTCGAACGTGAATTCGCGGACGGCGTGGATGTTCGTGAAGCCTGCGTCGGCGTAGATGGCGGCTGATTGTTCGGGGGTGTACCAACGCGTGGCGGGTATGCGTTGGTGCTCTTCGGTCGAGATGACTTCGCCGTCCGCGACTAGCTCGTAGCGGTCCTCGGTGTCCTAAAGCTGTGCCGCGAGGTGGTAGCGGGCGCGCTGATGGCGTCGGACGATGACGCCGTCGTCGCGGGCACGCTCGCCGGATACGAACCAGGGGCTCCACTCGTCGTCCGTGGGAGTGCGGCGGCCGGGCCAAAGCAACATGAAGGGCATGACGAGCACACCGCCGGGGAGCAGGTGATCGTGGAAACGGCGCATTGCCTCGGCGGCGTCGGCGGGTTCCGTCAGCAGCAAGAACGAGCTGGACGGAACGAATATCGTTCCGTAGCGGCGGGGTAGATCGAGCGACTGCATCTTCTGCTCATACAGCGCCGGCGTGATGCCGAGCGCGGCGGCCTTCTCGCGGCAGAGTGCGAGCATCTCGGGCGAGTTGTCGACGCCTTCGACATCGATGCCAGCCGCGAGGTAGTCGAGCAGCAGGCGACCGGTGCCGCATCCGACGTCGAGCGCGGGCTCGCCGTACTTAGAGATGACTTCGCGATAGAAGGGACGGTCGGGCCAGGCGGCGTAGTCGCCCCGCAGGAGATCCCACGCCTGGGCCATCATGCCGCGGTATTCATAGTCGCGTGGGGGCATGGGGGTAGAGTATCCGGTGGCACAGCGCGCGACTTGCTTCGCCGTCGCGACGGCGCGCCAACGGTTCATACGTCTCGCGGCGGCGGTGGCTCGGGAGCGTAGTCGGGCCGCGGGCCGTTCTGGCGCGCGATTTCGTAGAGTTGGGCTGTCGCGAAGTCCATGCGCTCGATCGCGTTCAGGGCTGCAGCGGATCGCCCTGACCCCCGCGCTGCTTTGGCATCCGCAGCGAGTTGATGAGTCCATTCGAGCAACTGCTGGCTGGCGCGTGCGCGGTATTCGGTCAGCAGGGTAGTGTCGCCAATGTGTTTGTCCGCTGCAGCGACAAGCTCGTCCAGTGTGCCGCTGAGGTATGCCGTGAGCTGATCGAGAAAGCCATGCCAGCCTTCGCCGAGACCCCAGAGGTGCGCACCGCCGAGATTGCGGTGCGTGAAGGTGATGCGGCAGCCGGCGGCGGTCGGCTCCAGCTCCCAGCGGACCTCCCATTCGACCTCAATCTTCTCGGCGTGGTCGGGCGCCTTTGCATCCCAAAAGCTGAACGCCAGCACCCGCGGCGGATCGAACGTGAAGACGACGCCCACGATGCCGCCCTCGCCGAAAAACTGCACGCGCCCGCCGACACGCCGCTCGAAGCTCACGGGGTAACGCATCCACACGCGGAGTTCCTTCTCGTCGCTGATTGCGCGCCAGACGCGCTCACACGAGTGCGGCACGATGCGCACGAATCGCAACGTGTGGCCGTCGATCACTTTGCCCATCGCGGCTTCATCCATGGTCTGCTCCTTCCGGGTCGGATTCGTCTAAATGTCGCGCCAGGGAATCGAGCTCCGTTGCCCAGAACTTTCGGTAGGTCTGCAGCCAACCGTCGAGTTGGCGTAGAGGCTCGGGACTGATCCGGTAAACCCGCTGTTGTGCGACAGCACGTGAGTCCACGAGGCCGGCATCTCTGAGCACGCGGAGGTGCTGTGAGATGGCGGACTGGGTGACCGCGAATTCGCGCACGAGCTCGCCGACCGAACGCTCGCGCCGGCACAGCAGGTCGAGGATGCGAACTCGGGTGGGATCGGCGAGCGCCGCAAAGGTCGTCACGCCGCGAGTATATGCGACGAAGCTAATATAAGCCAATGCTACTTCGCCTGCTTTGCGGGGCCAACCCTGGTAGTCGCAATGGCTGCTGCGTTGGAGTATCCTGTACTCGAGTTGACGTGGCGCTCGGTGTTGCGATAATGTTGACTAACCCGATAGACTTTAGGCTGTGAGGTATCCCCTGATTCGGGGGGAGGTGTAGCATGGTCGCTCAGCAGGCCCGCTCCGAGTTCGCCGTCGACAAGTCGCACGATCCTATCGTGCAGGCCGAGATCGATAACTTCGAGAAGCAGGCGCTCGCCTGGCGGGCAGGCGACGGCCTCGGCGACGACTTCCGGCCGTTCCGCCTGCAACATGGCACCTATGGCCAGCGGCAGGCGAATCGCCAGATGATGCGCATCAAGGTGCCGCACGGCACGATGACGCCCGACCAGCTGCACGCGATCGCCGACGTCGCGGACTGGTACACGCCGCGCAAGCTCGGCCACGTGACAACGCGGCAGGCGATCCAGATCCACTTCGTCATGCTGGAAGACACGCCGAAGGTGATGCGCCGCCTCGCCGAAGTCGGCATCACGACGCGCGAGGCGTGCGGCCACACCGTCCGGAACATCACCGCCGACCCGCTGACCGGCATCGCCGAGGACTGCGTCTTCGATGTGACGCCGTACGCCGAGGCGGCGATGCGCTACTTCCTGCGCAACACCGTCAACCAGAAATTGCCGCGCAAGTTCAAGATCACCTACTCGGCCAGCGAGGAAGACCGCGGCCTCATCCCCATCCACGACATCGGTCTGATGGCGGTGGAGAAGGACGGGCAGCAAGGCTTCCGCGTCAGTGTCGGCGGCGGCCTCGGCGCCGCGCCGCGTGTGGCGGACGTGCTCGTCGATTTCATCCCGGTACACGAGCAGCTCCGCACGATCGAAGCGGCGATCCGCGTCTGGGATCGCCTGGGCGAGCGTCGCAACAAGAACAAGGCCCGGATCAAGTTCCTCGTCGCCAAACTCGGCATTGACGAGTTCCGCCGCCTGTACGAAGCGGAACTGGCGACCCTGCCGACGGCGAACTCGGAGCAGTACCGCGAGCCGGACTTCACGCTGCTCGAAGAAGCGCCCGCCAGCGGTTCGTACGCATCGCGCAACGGCGGCCCCGCGAAGCAGCGTGAAGGCTTCGAAGTGTGGCGCCGCACAAACGCGCTCAAGCAGTCGCAGGCGGGTTACGCGACCGCGCACGTACTGCTGCCGATTGGTGACGCCACGGCGGTGCAGATGCATGCGCTGGCGGAGATCGCGCGCAAGTACGCCGGCGGACACATCCGCACTGCCGCGTCGCAGAACTTCGTGCTGCGCTGGATCCACGACGAAGACCTCGCCGCGGTGCACAGCGAACTCGTCGACATCGGTCTTGCAGAAGACCACGCGATGACGATCTCCGACGTGATGACCTGCCCCGGAGCAGACACCTGCGCAATCGGCGTCACGTCGTCGAAGGGGCTTGGCACGGAGTTGCGGTCGCGCATTCTTGCGGGCAACGGCAACTACCACGACGACCCGCTGATCAACGAGATCAAGATCAAGATCAGCGGCTGCCCGAACTCCTGCGGCCAGCACCACGTCGCCGATATCGGCTTCTACGGCATGGCGATCCGCATGGGCGAGCGCCAGATCCCGGCGTTTCAGTTGATGCTCGGCGGCAACGCGCAGGGCGAAGGAAAGCTCGCAAGGCTCACGATGAAAGTGCCCGCGAAGTACATCCCCGACGCCATCGACAAGCTGCTCGGCACGTACAAGGCGGAGCGCAACGACGGCGAGAAGTTCGGCGCGTGGACGGGCCGCGTTGGCACGCCGCGCGTGCAGGAGCTGCTCGCCGAGTACCGCATCGTCCCGGAGTTCACGAAAGACCCGATGGCGTACGTCGACTGGGGCCAGAGCAAGCTCTTCACCCTGGACGATATGGGCGAAGGCGAATGCGCGGTGTAGCGTTCAGCTAGTCAGCGGTCAGCCAGTCAGCACGACGCGGGCTTTCGGCCCGCGTCGCGGCGCAAGACAGAGAGCTACGAGGATCAGGCGGGTAGATGACAGACCAGGCGACGACAAAAGAACCATCGTCGGCGACGCTCGCGGCCGCGTCCGCCGCGCTCGAGGGCAAGACGCCGCAGGAGATCCTGCAGTGGGCAGCAGGGCAGTATCAGCCGGGGCTCACGCTCGCCTGCAGTTTCGGCGGGCCGTCGGGCATGGTGCTGCTCGACATGATCATGCAGATCGATCGCGCCGTTGAGGTCTTCTACCTCGACACCGATTTCCTCTTCCCCGAGACCTACAGGCTGCGCGATGCCGTGGCGAAGAAGTACGCCTTCCAGCCCGTCGGCTATATGTCGCTGATCACGCCCGTGGAGCAGGCGGCGAAGTACGGCGACGCACTCTGGGGCCGCGATCCCGACAAGTGCTGCGCGATCCGCAAAGTCGAGCCGAACGAGCGCGCACTCGCCGGCAAGCGCGCATGGATCAGCGGCATCCGCCGCGACCAGACGAAGCAGCGCGCCAACATGGATATCGTCGAATGGGACGAGAAGTTCGGCCTGGTGAAGGTCAACCCGCTGGCGAATTGGACGGAAGCGCTCGTCTGGAAGTACATCCTCGACAACGGCGTGCCGTACAACGAACTGCACGACAAGAACTACCCGAGCATCGGCTGCACCAACTGCACCAAGGCCGTGATGCCCGGCGAGGATCCGCGCAGCGGCCGCTGGCAGGGCTTCGACAAGACCGAGTGCGGCCTGCACGTCCCCGAAGGCCAGACGAACGAGCACGACTTCGGCCCGGAAGGCCGCGAAGCGATGGCGCAGGCGTAGCGCCAGTGTGGCGAAGGTTCCGCCCGGTTTCATGCTGAGTGAAGCGAAGCATCTTGCTCGATCGGACGAGATCCTTCGCTTCGCTCAGGATGACAGTAGAGAGGCGGATGACAGTACAGCCGGCTGACGTTGCGCCCGGCATGACAATCGGTTTGTGAATGAGACGGGCATGGAACGCCGTGCCCGTTTGTTGTGGAGTCAGGGTAGGCGTCGCAGCGGCGCCAGTGGTTAGTGAGGAGAGAGAGCATCTTGGAGCAAAAGGGATTCACCGTCTGGTTCACCGGCCTTTCGGGCGCCGGCAAGACCACCATCGCCGACGCTATCGAGCCGCTGTTGCGCGAACGCGGCATCACCAAGCTCGAGAAGCTCGACGGCGATGTTGTGCGCACGCACCTCAGCAAGGGCCTCGGCTTCAGCAAAGAAGATCGTGACACGAACATCCGCCGCATCGGCTGGGTCGCCGAAGTGCTCACGCGCAACGGCGTCTGCGTCCTCGCGTCCGCCATTTCGCCGTACCGCGAGATCCGCGACGAAGTGAAGGCCGGCGTCGGCAACTTCGTCGAGGTATACGTGAGCTGTTCGATCGAAGAGCTGACGCGGCGCGATGTGAAGGGCCTGTACGAGAAAGCGATCAAGGGCGAGATCAAGAACTTCACCGGTGTCAGCGATCCGTACGAAGCGCCAACGAACGCCGATGTCGTCGTCGATTCCGAGAAGGAAGATCTGGCCGAGAGCGTCGCGAAGGTGATGGCAAAGCTTGAGTCGCTGGGCTACGTGCCGGCCGCCGTAAGAGGTTAGAAGCGGGACGCGGGAGACGGGAAGCGGGATCGCACGACGCGGACGGCGACGGATGTTCGTGTAGGGGCGGGGCTGGCCCGCCCGCCGTTCGATCCAGCACAGACACCGGGCAGGACGAGCCCTGAACGTACACGAGGCAGCGCTCTTGGACGCCGGGCTCGAGAGACAAAGGGAAACTGGCAGCGCGGATGTCGCGCGCGGAAGGACACCGAACCGATGACAGACGGAACCGAACACGGGCTGATTGCGCCGCACGGCGGCAAGCTGAACACGCGCGAGGTGCACGGCGAAGAGGCCGAGGCGCTGGCCGCGCAGGCGGAAGAGCTGCCGAAGCGCCGCCTCAACTCGCGCGAACTCGCCGACCTCGAACTGCTCGCGAACGGCGGCTTCAGCCCGCTCGACGGCTTCATGACGTCGGCGCAGTACAAGAGCGTCGTCGACACGATGCACCTCCCGGACGGCGTGCCGTGGTCGATTCCGATCACGCTCGGCGCATCGAAGGAGCAGGCGAACCGCTTCCAGGGCGATATCTGTCTGACCAGCGATGACGGCACGCCGCTGGCGATTATGACGGTCGAAGAGGACTTCGACTACGACAAGGCGCACGAAGCGCAGAACGTCTATCGCACGACCGAGGACAAGCACCCGGGCGTCGCCGCCGTGTACGCGCAGGACGACATTCTCATCGGCGGCCCGGTGCAGATCTTCCGCCGTCCGGAGAACCCGACGTTCCCGGAGTACCGGCTCGACCCGGCGCAGACGCGCGCGGCGTTCGTCGAGCGCAAGTGGAAGCGCGTCGTCGGCTTCCAGACGCGCAACCCGGTGCACCGCGCGCACGAGTACATCCAGAAGGCCGCGATGGAGATCACCGACGGGCTGTTGCTCCACCCGCTCGTAGGCGACACGAAGTCCGACGACATACCGGCGGATGTGCGGATGGAGTGCTACACCGTCCTGCTGGAGAACTACTACCCGAAGGACCGCGTGCTGCTCTCGGTGCTGCCCGCCGCGATGCGCTACGCCGGCCCGCGCGAGGCGATCTTTCACGCGATCATGCGGAAGAACTACGGCTGCTCGCACTTCATCGTCGGGCGCGACCACGCCGGCGTGGGGAACTACTACGGCACGTATGACGCGCAGCTGATCTTCGACGAGTTCGACCCGCGGGCGCTGGGTATCACGCCGCTCTTCTTCGAGCACACGTTCTTCTGCAAGCGCTGCGAAGGGATGGCGTCCAGCAAGACCTGCCCGCACGCCCCAGAAGAACGTGTATCGCTGAGCGGCACGCAGGTGCGTGAGTTCCTGACGCAGGGCATAGAGCCGCCGCACGAGTTCTCGCGCCCCGAAGTCGCCCGCGCGCTGATTGCCGCCGAAAGGGCGAAGGCCAGCGCGTGACCGACCACGTGCAACCTGCCGCGCTGTCCTCGCCGGACGCGCGTCTCGCGGAAAGCGAGCAGCACTTGCACGTGGCCGCATCCTGGTGGCGGGTGGCTCCGGCAGTCGCGCTGCGCGCGGCGTACGTCGTCGCGGCGCTCGCGATCTTCGTCTTTGCGCTGCAGGTATTGAAGGCCGGCGCCGGCGGCATCAAGCCGATTCTCAACGAGATCGACGCGCATGGCACGGCCAACATCGTTGGCTTCGGCTGGCTCGGATCGTACGTCGTGCTGAGCGGGTCGCCCGTCGCGGCGATTGCGCTCTCCCTCTTCTCGAAGGGCGTGCTGAGCGATACCGAAACGTTCGCGATGATCAACGGCTCGCGGATGGGCGCCTCATTTATCGTGCTGTTCGTTGGGTTCCTGTACTGGATTCGTGGCGCGCGCAATCCGGACGGGTTGTACATCGGCGTCGTCGCGCTGCTCACCGCTTTCACACTCTGGGGGCCGGTGATCCCGCTCGGCCAATTCATTCTGCGCGAGGGCTGGTTCGATGGCGTGCGGTTCGGCAGCCCGGGCGTGCTGACGTCGCTCGTCAACGTCATCTATGACCCGATGGTGACGCGCATGGCCGATCACCTGCCGCGGCTCGCGATGTTCGTCATCGGCGTCGGCGTATTGCTGCTGAGCTTCAGCATCTTCGACCGCGTGCTGCCGAACCTCGACCAGCCCGGCCCGCGCTTCGAGCGCGCCTCCGCGTTCCTCCACCAGCGCTACGCGATGTTCCTCTTCGGGCTGGCCGTGACCGGGATGACGCTCTCCGTCTCGCTGTCGCTGACCATCCTCGTGCCGCTTACCCTGAAGGGCTACGTCAGGCGCGACAACATCATCCCGTACGTAATGGGCGCGAATATCGCCACGTGGATCGACACGCTGTTCGCGGCGCTGCTGCTCGACCAGCCACGCGCGTTCACGATCGTGTTTGTGGAGATGGTGACCGGCGCTGCGGTGTCGCTGACGGTGCTGGTGCTGTTCTATGAGCCGTACAAGCGCCTGATCCTGCATCTCGCGCACCTGGCGACGCGTGACCGTCGCGGCTTCGCGGTCTTCCTTGGCGCGGTGTTCGTTGTGCCGGTTGCGTTGCTGCTTGTGTAGCGCGCGACGCTTCGGGAAGTGGGAAGCGCGCGATTGCTGGCGTAGCGCGCACGGACGTATGATGTTGGCATGACTATCGAACAAGTCGCACAAACGATGATCGCGTTCGGGCCGCCCCACACGCCCGACGAAGCCGCGGAGATTCGCGAGGCGCTACGGCGCTTCACAGTTGACTGCAAGCTCTTGGCTGCGAGGCATGATGAATTGCTGGCACAGTACGGCGACCAATGGGTGGCAATGCATGAGGGCATTTTGTTCGCCGCTTCTGAGATAGATCCGCTCCTCGATGCGTTGCGAGCGTCGGGAGTCGACCCGGGTCACGCTGCCGTCAGGTTTCTTCATCGCGTTCCGGCAGCGCACTTTCACTACACTTGATTCGCGGTCGCTTCGAACGCGGCGAACCAGTCGTAGACTGTGTCATATCGATTCCGGCTCTCGGCATCGATTCACCAAAACGCGTCAAGCTCCTAGTGGATACTGGTGCGACTCGCAGCGTTCTACAACCTGCCGATGTCAGGCGCATTGGGGCAAGTCCAGAGCAGGTTTCGGCCGATCCGCGATCCGAACAGTGGATTGGCGTCGGCGGATCCACGCGTGTCATTGTCACGACGACGCTGCTCACGTTCTCTGAGGATTCGGCGAGGGAGCGACCGTACAGGCACTTCATGGGCATTGCCGAGCCGACGCCAGCGAACGCGACGCTGCCTTCCATCCTCGGTATGGATTTCATCCAGAACTTCCGGCTCACGGTCTCGGTCAAGGAGAACAGGGTGGAGTTGGAACCCATGTTTGACGAGACCTAGCGCTCCGATTGCCGATCGTCAATTTGGCCCTCTTGCGTCCCCACAAGCCCCCTTGCTACGATTGTTGATGTAATCGCTTAACTTTGCAGACTACCCGCTGGATAGATTCAAATGCGCATCTCCACCAAGGGCGACTATGGCGTTCGCGCCCTCATCGAGCTGTCCCACCACTTCGGCCAGGGCCGCCCGATGCAGAGTGCTGAGATCGCCGCGCGCCAGCACATTCCGGAGCCGTATCTGGATCAACTGCTGACAACGCTCCGGAAGGCCGGCTTCATCCGCAGCGTCCGCGGGCCTCAGGGTGGGCACGCACTCATCTGCCCGCCAGAGGAGATTCGCCTCAGCGACGTCATCCGCGCGCTCGAGGGCTCGCTCTCGCCCGTCTCGCACCTGCACGACGAGGGGTACCAGTGCCGCGCCGCGCATGAGGTGTGGCACACCGTCGAGACCGCCACGCAGGAGATTCTGGACGGCGTAACCATCGGTGACCTCGCGTCGCGCGAGCTGGAGTACGACAGGATTGGTGCTCGCTATGTCATCTAGCGCCGCAGGTGTCCGCCCGCTGATCGCTAACGGAGTGCTTGAGCTGATCGGCAACACGCCGCTTGTCCGGCTGTCGCGCGTCACGCCCGAAGGGTCGGCCGAAGTGCTGGGCAAGATGGAGTCGCTGAATCCCGGCGGCAGCGTGAAAGATCGCATCGCCCTCGCGATGATCGAAGCCGCCGAGGAGCAGGGGCTGATCAAGCCCGGCGACACGATCGTCGAACCGACATCCGGCAACACCGGCATCGGGCTGGCGATGGTCTGCGCCGTCAAGGGCTACAGGCTGATCCTCACGATGCCCGAAGACATGAGCGTCGAACGCCGCCGCTTGCTCACGCGCTACGGCGCCCAGCTCGTGCTTACGCCTGCTATTGAGGGCATGAGCGGCGCTGTGTACGCGGCGCAGGAGCGCGTCGAGAAGAACAAGGCGTTCTTCATGCCGCAGCAGTTCAACAACGTGGCGAATCCCGATGTCCACCGCCGCACGACGGCGCGCGAGATCCTCGCCGCGACGGAGGGCCGCATCGATGCGTTCGTCGCCGGCGTCGGCACCGGCGGCACGATCACCGGTGTCGGCGAGACGATCAAGAAGGAACATCCGGGCGTGCTCGTCGTCGCGGTCGAGCCGGTGAAGTCGCCGGTGCTCGCCGGCGGCAAGGCGGGCATTCACGGCATCCAGGGCATCGGCGCGAGTTTCGTGCCGGGCGTGCTGAACCGCGACGTCTACGATGAGCTGATCGCAGTCAAGGATGACGATGCGTTCGCGATGACGGCTCGGCTGACGCGGGAAGAGGGCCTGCTCGTCGGTATCAGCTCGGGGGCGAACGTCTGGGCGTCGCTGCAGGTCGCGAAGCAACTCGGCGCCGGCAAGCGCGTCGTCACGATGCTGTGTGATACGGGTGAGCGGTACTTGAGTGTGAATCTGTAGGGAGTTCACGGTTTGCAGTTCACAGTAGACAGTTCAATAGGCGCCGGAGAGAACCGGTAGAAGCGAGCATCAGGAACCACACAGAAGCTCGGACTGTTCACCGTGAACTGTCCACTGTGAACTGCCAGAGGCACCATGGACCACGGACATCTGCACATCGATCGAACTACCGGCGTCGTCGACCCCGCGTCGCGCGAAGCATTTCCACCTGAGAACCCGTGCGAGGGCGATATGGCCATCAACGTCTATATTCCGACGCCATTCCGCAAGCTCACCGGCAACCGCCAGAACGTCGAGGCCGAGGGTAAAGACGTGGCTGAGGTGCTGGCGAACGTCGACAAGCAGTTTCCCGGATTCAAGCACCTCGTCTTCGGCAGCGGCACCGAGGTGCCGGCGCACATCAACATCTACGTGAACAAGCAGGAGATCTCGACGTTGAACGGCATCAACACAACCGTGAAGGACGGAGACGAAGTGGCGGTGATCCCGTCGATGGCCGGCGGCTCGGACGAAGCACCGCCGCGCAAGCGCATCGGCGCGCTCACGGGCGAGCAGGTCGACCGCTATTCACGTCACATCATCATGCCGCAGGTCGGACCGTCCGGGCAGCGCAAGATCATGGAGTCCAGCGTGCTGATCATCGGCGCCGGCGGTCTCGGCTCACCGATCGCGGTGTATCTCGCGCTCGCCGGCATCGGCAAGATCGGCATCGTCGATTTCGACACCGTCGACCTCAGCAACCTGCAGCGACAGATTCTGCACCAGAACGCTGATGTCGGCAAGTTGAAGGCCGTGTCAGCGAAAGAGACGATCAACGCATACAACCCTGACGTGGAAGTGGTTGTGCACGGCGTACCGATCACGTCCGATAACTCGATGGAGATCATCGCCCAGTACGACTACATCATCAACGGCGCCGACAACTTCGCCGCGCGCTATTTGGTCAACGACACGTGCCACTTCCTGAAGAAGCCACTGATCGACGGCTCGATCCTGCTGTTCGATGGCCAGGTGACCGTGTACCTCCCGGGGCAGGGCTGCTACCGCTGCCTCTATCCCGCGCCGCCGCCGCCCGGCATGGTGCCGAGCTGCGCCGAGGCGGGCGTGCTCGGGGCGCTCTGCGGCACGGTCGGGACGATACAGGCGACGGAAGTACTGAAACTGATCCTGGGCGTTGGCGATTCGCTGCACGGGCGCCTGCTGCTGTACGACGCGCTGGCGATGGAGTTTCGCCAGGTGCGCATCCGCAAGGATCCACACTGCGTGCTGTGCGGCGACGATCCGAGCGTCACCGAACTGATCGACTACGACGCGTGGTGCGGCGGCGCATTCGGCCACACGAACGAAGAAGAGCAGAAGGCCGCGGACGCGGCGAAAGCGATCCGCGAACAGGCGAAGGTGTAGGGGCACGCGGCGGCGTGCCCGGTGCGGGCGCAAACCGCACGACCGGCGAAGGACAATCGTGGCGGCAACCGGGTGCCGACCGCAGTGCAAAGGAACCGACCATGGCCGTAGACGTGAAAGTCACATCCGTGTTGCAGAAGATCACCGGCGCCAAGATGGTGCGCGGTGAAGGCGGCACCGTCGCCGACCTGCTCGTCGATCTCGACGCCAAATATCCAGGCTTCAAGAACCAGATCATGCAGGAGGGATCGCTGCACCGCTTCGTCAACATCTACCTGAACGACGAAGACATCCGCTACCTGAACCAGCTCAACACGCCGCTCAAAGACGGCGACACGATCTCGATCCTCCCCGCCCTTGCGGGCGGTGAGGGTTAACAGTTGACAGTGGACAGTTCGTCGAACTGTGAACTTCGGCGCTACACGGTGAGGGCACGCCACCGCGTGCCCCTACGGTTCGGACGATGAACTAACATGCTGTACCACAACCTCATCGATGCCATCGGCAACACACCGCTCGTCGAGATGCCAAGCATGTCGCCGAAGCCTTCGGTGCGGCTGTACGCGAAGCTCGAGGGGCAGAACCCCAGCGGCAGCGTCAAGGACCGCATCGCGAAGTACATGATCGAAGAGGCGGAGCGCACGGGCGTCCTGACGAAGGACCGCTGCGTGCTGGAGCCGACTTCGGGCAACACGGGCATCTCGCTGGCGATGATCTGCCGTATCAAGGGCTATCGACTGAAGGTCGTGATCCCGGAGAGCGTCAGCTCCGAGCGCACGGAGCTGCTGACGGCGTTCGGCGCCGAGATCGTCTACTCGGACGGCGCGCGTGGCACGAACGGCTCCATCGAAGTCGCGAACCAGATCGCCGCCGAAGACCCGACGTACTTCATGCCGTACCAGTACGGCAACGAGATGAATCCGCGTGCGCACTACGAGACCACGGGCCCGGAGATCCTGCGCGACCTGCCCGAGATCGATGTCTTCGTCGCCGGCATGGGCACCGGCGGCACGCTCACCGGCACCGGCCGCTACCTGAAGGAGAAGAAGCCGGGGGTCAAGATCGTGGCCGCGGTGCCGCATCCGGGCGACCTCGTGCAGGGCCTGCGCAGCCTCGAAGAAGGCTTCATCCCGCCGGTGCTGGATGAGTCGATCCTGGACGGCAAGATCGTCGTCGATTCGCACACGTCGTTCGCGTCGTCGAAGGAGCTGACGCAGAAGGAAGGCATCTTCGCCGGCATCTCGGCCGGGGCTGTCGTGAAGACGGCGCAGCGCGTCGCCGAGCGCCTGGATGCGGGCAACATCGTCTGCCTGTTCGCGGACGGTGGCTGGAAGTACTTGAGTACGCATTTGTGGACGACCGACTACGCAGATCTGCCGAGCGATATCGAAGACAAGATCTGGTGGTAGGGTGGCTCGAAGCGCCCGGCAGAGCGGATCATCTACAATGGCTGATGTGGAACTTCCTGATCTGATCACGAGCGACCCAGGCATCTGCCATGGGCAAGCCATCATACGTGGCACGCGCATTCCCGTGACCATCATCCTCGACAATATCGCTGCGGGTCTGTCCGAAGAGGAGATCGTCGACCACTATCCGTCGCTCACGCCAGAAGGTATTCGTGCCGCGGCGGCGTACGGGGCACTTCTCGCGCGCGAGGAAATCCTGCCTCTTCACTCGTGAGAATCAAGATTGACGAGAGTCTCTCTCGCCACGTCGCCGAAACTTGCGCCGCGTTCGGGCACCAAGCCGACACGGTCTATGAAGAAGGCCTCGCGGGGCGGCCTGACGCCGTCGTGGTCGCCGCGGCGACCAGTGAGGGCCGAATGTTGCTGACTGCGGATCGGGGTTTGGGTGATGTCCGATTCTATCCTCCTGGATCCCATCAAGGAATCATTGTCCTTCGGCCTGATCGCGCGGATGGGCCCGCGACCATCCAGTTCCTCCGCTCGTTTCTCAGTGAGTACCCTCTCGACGATTTTCGCGACTGCGTCGTCGTCGTGGAGTCCAGACAGGTCCGTGTGCGCAGGCCCGAGCCGTAACTCAGTGGCGGCTGAAGTACTTGAGTACGCATCTCTGGACGACGGATTACGACGATCTGCCGAGCGATATCGAAGACAAGATCTGGTGGTAGTACCAGATGGTACGAGATGGTACTGAACGTGAAGCGTTGGTACAGAACGGCACGTATGGCAATCATTTGCTTCTGCATCGCCCGAATGTGCTGAGCGAGAATGATGCGCTGTCCGACCTGCGGCCATGAGAACCGAACCGATCGCCTGTTCTGCACCCAGTGTGGTGCCAGTCTTGCTCCCGTTTGTCCTTCCTGCGGCGCCCTGGGCGAGCCGGGTGGGAAGTTTTGCGGCAGGTGTGGGGCGAAGGCACGCGAGTCCGTGGAGGGGGAGCCATCGAGTCCGGCATCTGAATCACGTGATGGCGAACGCCGCCAGCTGACGGTGATGTTCGCGGACCTCGCCAACTCGACAGCGCTGTCAGGCGTCCTCGACCCGGAGGATCTGCGCGATGCCCTGCGCCGCTATCACGATGCCTGTGCCGAGGCGATCACGCGGTGCGGTGGCTACGTTGGCAAGTGGCTCGGCGATGGCGTCCTGGCCTACTTCGGCTATCCCGCTTCGCATGAAGACGACGCCCAGCGGGCGATTCGCGCGGGGATGGAGATCATCTCCTGGGCGCGAGACCAGGCGCACACCGGCGACGAGGCGCTGGCCGTCCGCGTCGGGCTGCATACCGGCCTCACCGTCATCGGCGACATGGGCTCGGGAGAGCGCGTTGAGCGCGCCGACGTCGTCGGCGAGACGCCGAACATTGCCGCGCGCGTGCAGTCCATCGCGCCGCCCAATTCCGTTGTCATCTCCGGTGCCACCGAGCGGCTGGCGCATGGCTTCTTCCACATCGAGGCGCTCGGCGAGCAGCAGCTGAAGGGAGTGACGCGGCCGATCGAGGTCTTTCGGATCATAGGCGAGAGCGGCGCCGCGAGCCGGCTCGACACCGTCGAGCACCTGACGCCGCTCGTGGGGCGCGAGGAAGAGATTGCGCTGCTGCTGGACCGCTGGCGAAAGGCGGTGACGGGCGATGCGCAGGTCGTCGTCATCTCGGGCGAGGCAGGCATCGGCAAGTCGCGGCTCGTGCGGACATTGCGCGACCATCTGCCCGAGGATCACGTGCGGATCGAACTGCGCTGCTCGCAGATCCATCAGAACAGTGCGCTCTATCCGCTGATCGCGCACTTCCAGCGGGTGTTGCAGGCCAGCAACGCGGGCACACCGACAGATCGGCTCGCCGCCACGCTCCGCGACGCTGGGATAGAAACGATGGCGTCGCTGCCGCTCTTTGCTGCTCTCCTGGGCCTTCCTCTGCCCGAGGGCTACGCGCTGCTCGACCTGACGCCCGAGCAGCAGAGGCAAAAGACCTTGGAGGCCACGCTCGCTTGGCTCGACGCGGAGGCGCGAAAGCACCCGGTGCTGGTCGTCTGCGAAGACCTGCACTGGATGGACCCGTCGACGCTGGAGCTCGTCGGCATGCTTGTCGAGCGCGACCTGACGAGCGGCAAGCTGGTCCTGCTCACCTGCCGCCCGGAGTTCACGCCGCCGTGGCCGATGCAAGCCAACATCGCGGTGCTGCAGCTGACGCGGCTCGGCCGCGAGGACGCGGACGAGGTGATGACACGCGTTGCAGGCGGGCGCGCGCTGCCCGCCGAGGTTGCGGCGCAGATCGCCGCGCGCACCGACGGCGTGCCGCTCTTCGTCGAGGAGCTGACGAAGATGGTGCTGGAGTCGGGACTGCTGCGCGAAGACGGCGGCCGGCTCCTGCTCGACGGCGCCCTGCCGCCTCTCGCAATCCCTGAGACGCTGCACGACTCGCTGATGGCGCGCCTCGACCGGCTCATTTCGGCGAAGGAGGTCGCCCAGCTCGGTGCGACCATCGGACGCGAGTTCAGCCAAGAGTTGATCGCAGCGGTATCGCTGCAGTCGCCCGCAGCGCTGGCGACGTCACTGGACTCGCTCGTGGAGTCGGGGCTTGCGTACCGGCGCGGGTTCGGTGCTGGCGCGCGGTATGCGTTCAAGCACGCGCTCGTGCAGGACGCCGCCTACCAGTCGCTTCTCAAGAGCTCCCGCGGCCGCTACCACCAACGCATCGGCGAGGCGCTCGTA
>CAYWOO010000111.1:0-62610 GCA_964458665.1 uncultured Dehalococcoidia bacterium | reverse complement strand
ATCGATCCGCGCCCACGTTGGCGCTACCGGTTTGGGCTGGCGACGAACTTCGAGGACCGCATCTCGTGCAGTCACGGCGGCACGATGGTGGAGATAGAACTTGCACGCCCGCAGCTGACGCGGCTGTGGCCACGTGTGTTGCCCGTAACGCGATTCTGGGTCGCAGTGCGCGACCACGAGGCGTTCGCCGCCGAACTCCGGCGATCCGTCGCCCGGCACACCGATTCCGAACGCGCCGGCGCGGCCTGAGCCGAACGGACCCCTGCTATCATGGGCATGAAGGTGCACCATGCTCAGTCGCGGTAAGCCGCGCCCCATTTCGCCCATCACTGCGATCGCGTTTGGCACCGCGCTCGCCGCGCTCTTGTTGATCGCGCTATTTCCGATCTTCCCGCGCCAGTTCAACATCCACGTGGGCGACGTCGCGTCGCGCACCGTCAAATCGCCACGCAGCGCTTCGTTCGAGAGCAGCTACCTGACGCAGCAGCGGCGCGACGAAGCCGCAAACGCCGTTCGCCCAGCGTTGGTCTTCGACCCGAGCGTGCGGACGGCGCAGCTCACGCTATACGACAAGGCCGTGTCGCAGGCGACCCAGATCCTCGGCCAGAGCACGGACGCGGCGCGCAGACAGGACGCACTGGTATTGCTACAGCTCTCGCCCCGCAGCATCGACACCGGGCTGGCGCTGCCGGATGAGCGCTGGCAGGCCGTCATCGCGGAAGGGCGGCGAGCGCTCACCCAGGAGTTGGGCGTGTCGCTTGACGACGCCAGTGTGACGGCCGCCAAAGATGGCGTGGACGCGTCGATCGCTCCGGCCTTCAACGCCGACGAGGCGCTTCTGACGGCCGAATTGGTGCGGCCGCTGATCGTCTCCACCCTGCGCGAAGACGCGACGAAGACCGAGCAAGCACGGGTTGCGGCGCGCGCCGCCGTCGCGCCCGAGCGGATCAATGTCGAAAAGGGCGACGTGATCCTCTCCGCCGACACGTCGGTCGATCAGGTTTCCATCGAGAAGCTGAATGCTGCGAAGCTCGTAGCGAAGCGAGTCGAATGGCGGAACGTCGCCGCCGCCACGATCCTCGCCATCGTCGCCGCGGGGGCCGTGGCGGGCTACCTGTTCGTACTACAGCCGCGCGGCATCACGTCCGAACGCCACATGATCGCGCTCGCGCTGATCACGGCTGCACCCCTGCTGATCGCGAAGTTCTACCTGCCGTTGGTGCTGCCGGACGAGCATCGATACTTCTTGCCGTACGTCCTGCCCGTCGCCGCTGCGCCGATTCTCATCGCGGCGCTGCTGGAGACGGATGTCGCGGTCGCCGTCGCCGGGGTAATCGGCGTGCTGATCGCGTTCGTCAGCGCCTTCCTGCCTGACGTATCGCTCGTGGCGTCCATCACCGTGCTCGATACGTTCCGGCTGCTCGTCGTCTACGCGCTCGGCCCAATACTCGGCGTGTATCTGGTACACCGCGCCGACCGCCTGAATCAATACCTGACCGCGGGCATCGCAATCGCCGCCGCCTCGTACGTGTTGCTGCTGGCGACGTGGTTCATCGACAGTGAACGGCAGATCGCCGATCTCGCATGGATGGCGTTTGCGGCCGGCTTGGGCGGCGTCACGTCAGGCGTGATCGCGGCGGGCGCATTCGTCACCGTCGGCGTCCTGTTCGGCGTCACGACTCGGGTGCAGCTCATGGAGTTGTCGCAGCTGAACGCGCCGTTGCTCCGACGTTTGCAGGACGAGGCGCCGGGCACCTTCCACCACAGCATCATCGTCGGCAACCTGGCCGAGCGCGCGGCGGACCTCGTTGGCGCCGACGCACTGCTGACACGCGTCGGCTGCTACTACCACGACATCGGCAAGGTGTTGCAGCCGGGGATGTACATCGAGAACCAACTGGGCGGTGAAACGCCGCACGAGGAGATGTCGCCGACCGAGAGCGCAACGATCATCCGCCAGCACGTTACGGGCGGCGTCGAGCTTGCCCGTCGTGCGCGGCTGCCGGCGCGGGTGCAGGAGTTCATTCCGGAGCACCACGGCACGCGGCTGGTCGCTTACTTCTATCGCAAAGCCGCGGAGCACGACCCGGGCATCGATCCGGCGCTGTTCACGTACGAGGGGCCACGACCGCAGTCGAAAGAGACCGCGATCGTCATGCTCGCGGACTCCACAGAGGCGATGGTGCGCAGCAGCGCCGACCGCTCGGCCGGGCGCATCGACCAGCTCGTCGAGGAGGTGATCGCCGAACGGATGCAGGAAGGCCAGCTCGATGACAGCGACCTCACATTGCGTGACTTGCGCACGATCGCCGAATCGTTCAAGGCGACGATGCGCGCCGTCTACCATCCGCGCGTGCAGTACCCGGCGCCGAGCGAGATGGAGGTAAAGCGCCGCGTGCTGCGGATGCCGCTGCGCGCGCCGGCATCGGAGCGCCGCGCCGACCCACCGCGACGCCGCCGCAAGTACGAGCGCTAGCTGAGACTCCTCAGGACCGAAGACGGGCGTTCAAACCGCGTCACGTGAATACGAAGTCCACGCCACTTGACGGCTCGCCATCCACACACGGCTGCGCCAAGAAATGAAATTAGGGCCGCAGCGTGCGGCCCCGACGGTGATTCCATCTGTCCTATCCATGATTTAGGTCTCTTCGGCCAGCCTGAGTTCGAGTACGCCGCCGCATTCGTTGCAGACAACGACGTCAACGGCGTTGCGGGCGGCGCAGACCAGGCAGCGGAGCGGCGCCGGGTCCAGCTCCAGGCCGGCGTTGGCGACGAATTGGCGTATCATCGGATGTGTCTCGTCGAGTTCGCTGATCGTGACTTCGCGTACGTCTGTGACGGTTTTGTAGCGGCGCATCAGGCCGTTCTTGATCATGTACGAGATTGCGTTTGACTTGTCGGGATCGTTGCCAGGCACGCCGTTGCGGCTGTCGCGCGCCCACTGGTCGATCAGCTTGATTGTCCAGAAACCCGTCGGCGGCGTTGCCCGCTTCATCATGATGGCGATCGCCTCTACAGAGCCCAGCAGCGCGTCCGTCGCAACGCCATGATCAGCTTCGAGGTGATCCGACTCCCCGGCAGCGGCGACCAGATCGGCGCTGATCGTACCCGGCACACCGCAAATGATCACGCGCTTTTCGAATCGATTCTTGATCCAGGTGATCACGCGAATGTAGTCGGAGTCGCCCGTCATGAGCACGTAGGTACCGACCTGCGGGCGATCGAGCGCGGTCTCCATGATGTCCATGAGCATGTGCAGATCGGCACTGCTCTTCAGCCGCTCGTGGCCATCTCGCACGAAGCGCCGCACCGGTATGTCGCGGGCGGCGATACCGGCGACATCGAGCGCGCGGCGCACCCACTGCGGGTGTTCGTTGAAGTCGGCGTAGGCCATAGCGACGGACACTCTGCCATGTTTCCTTGCTTTCTCGATGAATTGGGCCACGTTTGGTTCAATTTGATAGACGTTCAGGAAGCTATATCGAATGTTTTCGAGGTCGATGAATAGTCCAACTTCTCCTGTGCCTGCGCCTTGCATCTGCCCTCCCTTCTACGCAGGAACCACCGAAATCATGCTACCACGATGCTCCTCGACGCCGGGCGGCTGAACCTCCGCGCGCCGCTGAACGTACTACCCGATACGGCCACCGCCTCGACGAAGCGCAGCGCGGGCCTCCCCGCCGTCTTGTTACACTGGATGTGACGCCGGCCAACCGGTGTAGAGAAAGAGGAGAGGTAGAGGACGAGATGGGCGCAACTGCCAAAACAGTGCTGCTGATGGGGGTCATGACGGGCCTTCTTGCGGGGCTCGGATATCTGTTCCTGGGAGGCTGGCCGGGCGTGATCATCTTCCTGGTCATCGCTGGCGCATTCAACATGTTCGCCTACTGGAAGTCGGACTCGTTGGCGCTCCGCATGGCGGGCGCACGCGAAGTCTCGCCCGAAGAGGCGCCGCGCCTGCACCGCGCGGTCGACGAGGTGACGGCGATGACGTCGCTGCCCAAGCCGAAGGTGTACATGGTGGACAATCCGTCGCCGAACGCCTTCGCGACGGGCCGCAACCCGCAGCACGCGGTGGTTGCCGCGACGACCGGCATCATGAACCTGCTCGACGACCGCGAACTGAAGGGCGTCATTGCCCACGAGCTTGGGCACGTCGGTAACCGCGACATCCTCATCGGCGCCATCGTCGCCGTGTTTGCGGGAGCGATCGGCATGATCGCGCAGATGTTGGGCTTCCGGATGATGTTCGGCGGCTTTGGCGGCCGCGACGACGACGAGGGCAACCCGCTGCTGATGCTCGTCGCCATCATCCTGCTACCGATCGCGGCAACGATGGTGCAGCTCGCGATCTCACGCACGCGCGAGTACGAGGCGGACCGCACAGGCGCGAAGACGACGCACGACCCCGACGCGCTCGCCGACGCGCTGGCGAAACTGGAGCAGGGCGCGGCTCAGCGGCCGATGCAGGTGAACCCGGCGGCCGCGCACATGTACATCGTGAACCCGCTCGCGGCGCTGAAGGGTGCGAAGTTCTCCGGCCTGTTCACCACCCACCCGCCGATCGAGGAACGCATCGCCCGACTGCGCCAGATGGCCCGCACGGGCGTATAGTTCTGTTGGGCTGCATTCGTAACGTCTGGGCCCCGTAACACGCGGGGCCTCTTCGTCTTGTGAGCCCCGAACGGCGGCTAGATCAGTGCCGGCACCGCCGCGATGCGGCGCAAGCCTTCGTCGACGCGATCGTCGGGCAGCGTCAGCGACAGGCGCACGTAGCCCTCGCCGTACGCGCCGTAGCCATTGCCGGGCGTGACGATGACGGCGGCCTCGTCAAGCAGGCGCTCTGCGAACGAGGCCGAGGTCATGCCCGCGGGGACCCTCGCCCACACGTACAGGCTCGCCTTGGGCGGCGTCACCTGCAGGCCAAGCTTGCGGAGCGCATCGACGACCTTGTCGCGCCGGCGCTGGTAGATGGCGTTGTGTGCGGCGATGCTGTCCTGCGGTCCGTCGAGCGCCGCGATCGCCATGCGCTGAATGGCCTGCGATGCTCCTGAGTCGATGTTCGACTTCACGCGCATCAGCGCATCGATGATTTGCGCATTGCCGACCGCCATGCCGATGCGCCAGCCGGTCATGTTGTAGCTCTTCGACAGCGAGTGGAACTCGATGCCGACATCCATCGCGCCCTTGGTCTGCATGAAGCTGACCGGCACGTACTCGTCGTACGAGACCTCGCTATACGGTCCATCGTGGCAAATCGCAATGTCGTATTTCTTCGCGAAGTGCACCGCGCGCTCGAAGAATTCGCCATCGGCGACGGCGCCTGTCGGGTTGTTCGGGTAGTTGAGCCAGAGCAGCTTCGCGCGATGCGCCACGTTCGCCGGGATCGCGTCGAGATCGGGCATGAAGCCGCGGTCTTCCGTCAGCGGAATCTTGTATGACTCCCCGCCGGCGAACATCGTGCCGATCTCGTACACCGGGTACGCCGGATCGGGCACAAGCGCCACATCCCCAGGATCGATGAAGCACAGGGCGACGTGGCCGATGCCCTCCTTCGAGCCGATCAGCGACAGGACTTCCTTCGCCGCATCGAGCCGCACACCAAAGCGCCCTTCGTACCAGCGCGCGACGGCCTCGCGAAAGTCGGGCAGCCCTTCCGTCTCCGGGTAGCGGTGGTTCGCCGGCTCCCGAGCGGCCGCGCACAGGGCATCGATGATGTGGGGCGGGGTCGGCAGGTCGGGATCGCCAATGCCGAACGAGATCACATCGATGCCCTCGGCCTTCTTCGCCGCGACCTTCTTGCTGATCTGCGCGAAGAGGTATGGCGGCAGCCTTTCGATACGGTCGGCGAATTTCATGCATGTCCTCGCTGATGGCGGTGGATATTGAAGTCTAGACGGCTTCACCGCAGAGGCACAGAGTTTCCTGAGCGGGTGAGTCTGAAGACCTGTGCGCACGAAGTTATGCGCTTTCGCCTACAGCCGCCAAGTGCGGAGCCCGTCCTGCGGCGACGTGACGTACATCACGGCGGAGAGGCCCGTGCGCTCGCGATACGGTGCGAGGACGTCGCGCCCGAAGGCATCGCCGGCATCGGTGCGAACGAGGTTGACGGTGCAGCCTCCAAAGCCGGCGCCGGTAAGGCGCGCACCGAGCACGTAGTCCTGCGCCGTCGCCAGCCCGACGAGCAGATCCAGCTCCTTCGAACTGACCTCGTAGTCGTCCCGCAGACTGATGTGTGACTCGACCATCAGGGAACCGAGCGCCGCAAAGTCGTCGCGGCCCAGGGCGTCCGCTGCTGCGGCGACGCGCGCGATTTCCGTGACGACGTGGCGCGCACGCCGCATCGGGACGGAATCGACCGCAAGCCTCTCGATATCCGCTTCCGCGACATCGCGAAGCGACGCCAGCGTCGGCCGGGCGAGACGCACACGCAGATCGCTGACCGCCTCGTTGCATTCGCGGCGACGATCGTTGTACGCGCTGGCCGCGAGCTCGCGGCTGACGGTGCTGTTCGCGATGACGATCGTCAGTCCAGCGGCGTCGAGCCGCAACGGTACGGCCTCATGCGCCAGCGACCGGCAGTCAATCAGCAGCGCGTGCTCACGCACGGAGAGCGCCGAGGCGAACTGGTCCATAATGCCGCACTGCACGCCGACGTACTCGTTCTCGGCGCGCTGGCAGAGCTGCGCGAGTTCAACGTCGTCCAGCCGTAGACCGAATGCATCACGAAAACCTCCGGCAACCGCGACTTCGAGTGCAGCCGACGACGACAGGCCGGCGCCTTGCGGAATGTTGCCCGAGATTGCGACGTCGAGTCCCCGAGTCCGACATCCCTCATCGCGCATGGCGAGCAAGACCGCCTGCGGATATCCCGCCCAGCCGTTATAGAGCGCCTCTTCGCTTAGTACGTCGAAGGCCGTCGGTTCGAGCACGCAATCGTCGTCATAGTTCAGCGAGTGCACCTCACAGAACCGCTCTGCAGTGCATGCCCAAGCCACCATCGCGCTGCGATCGATCGCGAGCGGCAACACGAGGCCGTCGTTGTAGTCGACGTGCTCGCCGATCAGGTTGACGCGCCCAGGCGCTACGGCGATCCCCTCTGGGCGGCGTCCGAACTTGCGCGCGAACTCAGCGATCAGCGTTTCGACGCGCTGGTCGTGAGATAGCGGCCGGTCGATAAAGTTCGTCATCGCGACCCTAATCTGTGGAATCGGTGAAGTCTGTGGACAACCCGGGCGCCGCGCGCAGTTCCGCCGCCTTCTCCTCCGGCGCGGTGTCGTTGATGTACGTGCCGGCGCCAGTCTCGACGCCCGCGAGGTACTTGACCTTGTCCTTCGTGCGATACGGCGGCATAAATTCGATGTGCAGGTGATCGCCGGGGCGATCGACGCCGTCGGTCCCACGTTGGTGCATCGACATGGTGTACGGCATCGGGAAGCCCCATAGGTTGTCGTACTTCGCCTGAACCACCCGCAGCAGTTCGGCCAAACCATCGCGCTCGCGGTCCACCAGATCGAGTAGCGATTCTCGGTGCGCCGTCGCGGCCACATGCACCTCATATGGCAGCCGCGCCGCGAAAGGCACATATGCGATGAATCCCTCCGCACGCGCGACGATGCGTTTGCCTGATGCAAGCTCGTCGGCGACGAGATCACAGACCAGGCAGCGCCGCACCGCATTCCACCACCGCTCGGACTGGGCATGCTCAAGCTCGATGTGCGGCGGTATGAACGGAAACGCGTAGATCTGGCCGTGCGGATGTGTGAGGGTGACGCCGATCTCCTTGCCCCGATTTTCGAAGATGAATGCATAGCGCACCTCGGGCCGCGCGGCGAGTTCGGCGTAGCGATCGGCCCAGACATCGACGAGCCGGCGAACCTGCTTCGCCTTCAGCGAAGCGAGCGTGGCATCGTGATCCGCCGAGTAGACTATGACCTCGCATACGCCTTCGGCGGACGAGCGGCCGTGCAACGTCCCTTCGCCAGCTACGGCAGGCGCATCCGGCCGGAAGCTGGGGAAGCGATTCTCGAATACGGCGATCTCGTACGAGACCGATGGCAGCTCGGTAGGGAAGGCATCGATGCCGGCGCTTGGGCAAAGGGGGCAGTACTCTTCGGGCGGCAGGAACGTACGGCCCTGGCGGGCGGTCGAGACGATGACGTATTCGCCGACGAGCGCGTTCCAGCGCAGCTCGATCTGATCCTGCCCACGCGCCTGCTCCTCTACGTTGAGGATCGCCGGCGGAGCGTCGTCGAACGCGTAGTAGTACAGATAGCGGCCGTCGGCCCGGTCGAAGCGGATCCTCTCCATCAATGGAATTGTAGTTTGCCGAAGCGCCTGGCGTGAGGCAGGACGACCTACGCTCGATCTACAACGGTAGCCCGGGCGCATACTCGGCGAGCACTGCCCGGACGGAGCAATCAGTCCGCTTAAGCGCCTCGCACAACCGGCCAAGCGCATCAAGCGCGTGAACCGTCTCGGCAACGGATATCCCGCCGGCGGCGAGCCCTTCTGCTAGCTCGTGCGCGTCATCGAGGTGATAGCGGCGCCCTTCCCACACCTCGAGATCGAGGTATCCGTCGCGCACCTGCCAACACTGACCGTCGATCGACGTGAAGTCTGTCTCGATGTACCAGTCGAACGCGGCCCCCATGTGAGGGTGGAACCTGGGTCGGCTGAATACGAGGCCGTGGGCCGGAACAAGCCAGCGCTCGTAGTACGAGAAATGGAGAGAGTCGTCCACCGAGCGCGTATAGTACAAAGCGTCGCCGGAGACCTTCAGTTCGTCGAGCGGGTGCGAGCCGCCGTCGCGATCACGGACGTGTCTTGTCGCCACGTCGACGGAAAGCCCGGGATTGCGTGGCACCTCGCACCTCTCGTGTAGCAAGCGAACTGGAAGCACAACCTGCGGGCCCAGTGAGCGAAACCGTCCTCATTACCGGCGCGCGACCGTTCCAACGATCATAACCGCTCGTAACAGTCAACCGTCGATAGTTGACACGCGGTTATGCCGAAAGATCAATCGAAACGTGGCCCGGAACCGATTGACAATGTTTGAGGCTGGCATTATGGTAGAAGAGTCCCGAGTAGCTAAGCGCAGCCCGGTGGACGAACCCGGATGTTTGAAGTAGGCGACGGGCGAAAGCCCTAACCGAACAGAGATCCGGGGGAGGACGAAGCCGGGACAGCAGCGAGGTTCCTCGGGGCATTTCTTTGTCCGCTTTACTTGCTCACATACGAGCGGTATACTTCCTTCACGATCGTTTTCGAATCTACGAAGGAAGGTTACGCACGATGACTACGTCCGCCTCGACTACCCCGACCCCGAGCAGCCCGCTTGTAGCAAAGAAATGTCGACCCGACGACGACCGGATCATCCGGAGCTTCCTCATCGCCCTCGAAGCCGAAAACGCCAGCCCCGGCACCCGCGAGCTGTACGGCTCGGCCGTTCGGCGTTTCCAGGACTGGTGGATAAGATACGCAGAATTTGACGGCAACGCCGCAGTGATGCACCAGCTACCGGGAGTAGATGGCTGGTTCATCTGCTCGCTAGGAGCAACGAAGGCTAACTCCGCCGATCCAAATAATCACGACGCCGGACGCAGATGCGATACCAAGCTCGAAGCTCAAGGTGTGTTCGAGAGCGAGGCTGCGGCACTGTTGCAACTCAGGGGGACCGTGACCTTGATGCCGATTGACGACCCCGCGGATGGCTCTAGACTAATGGCGCCATCCTGCCCATCGTAGCGGGGCACCTCCGGTCTTCCTGTCGGATCGAAGCTAACCGCGCCGCCTCGCCCATCGTAGTGGGATTGCAGCAAAGTCCTGTTAAGGCGGCCACGCGAAGGGGATTAGTCCAACGCCCCACACACAATTTCGTCAGTCTTCCTAACGTCGAGATGGCCAGCGAGATGTCCACGCTCTGGCCGGCGAAAAAGGGCGTGCGCATAGGACGTGATGCTGTCGTACGCATGGCCATTTCCTGAGTTAGAGCCAGCGGACGCTACCCTGCCCGCTTCCGCTGCACGTACCAGCCACCAGCGACGATGCCCGCGACGGCGACCACCGCGATCACCGGCGGGAAGCCCGTGTAGTCGCGACCTGACTCGGCCGATGGCAGCGCCGTCACGTCAGGTTGTTCAGCGATGCCGCCGACGGACGCTTCGACAGGCTGCCACGCTGCGTGTTCGCTGATGGAAAGGCCGCTAGTAAGAGGCGTCTGAACGGTACCATCAACGTTCATGACGAAAACCTGATAGGTGCCAAGCAGCGTGTTCGTGAACGCTAGCCTGGCCCCATCCGGTGACCACGACGGTGAGTAGTTCGCACCGCTGTTGTTGGTCACGTTGAGTTGCCCAGTGCCGTTGGCGCTCATGACGAAGATCTCAGACGTCCCGCTCCGGCTGCTCCGGAAGGTAAGCATCGATCCGTCGGGCGACCATTCGGGTTCGTTGTCTTCATTAGCATCGTTTGTCAGTCTCGTCTGGCCGCTCCCGTCACTGTTCATGACGTATATCTCGCGGTTGCCGTCGCGATCACTGCTAAACGCGATGAAGCTCCCGTTCGGCGACCAACTCGGATACCACTCGGAGGCGGCGTTGTTACTCAAGTTCTGGGGATTAGTACCGTCGGCGTTCATGACGTAGATCTCGTGGTTCCCGTCGCGCAGACTGGTGAAGACGATCCTCGTGCCATCCGGCGACCAATTAGGGGTGCTGTCAAACACTCCGTTGTTCGTGAGTCTGGTCTGTGCTGCGCCCACACCATCCATGATGTAGATCTCGCGATTACCATCTCGTTCACTTGCGAACGCGATTCTAGTCCCGTCCGGCGACCAACGCGGCCCGATGTCAAGCGTTGCGTTATTCGTGAGACGCAGCACGTCTGAGCCGTCGGGCTTCATCGAGTAGATTTCGTAGTTCCCGTCACGGTCACTTGAGAAGGCAATCCGACCGTTTTCTCCGGGGAAGGTGGCGAGCGCTAGAGTCGGTGCCCGATACGTAACGGCGAACGCGCCCATCGCGGCGGCAAACGCGACGAAACCACCAGCGAGCGCCACGGCTCCGATCAGCTTCGACCTTGATGACATGACGGCCTAGACCCGGGGACTGGCAGGGTCAGCTCGAGCATACTCCAGCGAGTCGTCGCCGTATACCTGCCGATCAGCCTGCTGCCTCCGAGTTGGCTTCACCGGCGCTTTGGCCCGTCCCGTTTCTGTCTCTCAATCTGGAGGCATCATTTACAGTGGGCATTAGACGCTCAGCTGCAGTTCGTCCCCACCTGTGCGAGCACGACGAGCACGTCCGAAAGCGTGATCACGCCGTTCGGTGGGCCTGAGCGCCACATCTCTCCGACAACTGTGCTTGGCGTCCGGTCGTACTCTACGCCGTCTAGGATGCCGTTGCCGTTCAGGTCGCTGCCGTACTTCGCCCCGTTAGCGTTCGGCGTGTTCGGACTCGCCGCGCTCGTGCCTACGTACTCCAGGTCTGCCAACACGTCACTGAGGGTGATGATCTTGTTCCGTGTACCCGACGTGCTGCTGGGTAACAACGCAGGAACCGGCACGTCAGCGAAGTCCCATGCGTCGAGAGGGTTGCGTTGACCACCAAGTTGATGGTCTGCTGCCACTTCCTTGCCGTCCCCGCAGCCGTCGGCATCAGTGTCGCCGTTCAACGGATCTGTGTGGTAAATGTCTACTTCCGTGCCATCCGAGATTCCATCTGCGTCGGTGTCAGCGTTTAGAGGATCTGTCCCGAGCGTCCACTCGGCATCATTTCGCAGACCGTCGGAGTCGGTGTCGGGGCAGTCGAGCCCGTCCGCGGCCGCCGTGAAGTTTCGCAACCGGACAACAGTCTGTGCCGAACCGGAACTGGCATCCCAGAGGGCGGCCGAGAGCCTTGTTGCGCCGGAGTTGGCGTTTGCGTACGAATGGATCAACACCCACGCTGCGCCGTCCCAGAAATATCCGGTCAGCGTAGACCCTGTTCGCGTCATCCTTAGCCGTCCCGAAGAATCGGCGGCGGGTTGGCCGATAATACCGTCAGGAAAATGCGTGATGTATCCGTAGTCATTCCTTTCGACGGGACCTGTGATGTCTCCAAGTCCGATCCTCGGAGCGGCACTCGGAACCCATTCGTCCATGACGAACTCCATTTGAGCGTCGTAGTCACCCAACAAGAAGCACGTGGTGTCGAGCGAAGCACCATCGGCCGCTGGAGTGCTGTTGAGCGTGAGGATGAGTCCGTCAGTGGAGGGAACGGCCGAGGTAGTAGCCTCTTGATGCACGATCCATCGAGACGCGTCAATCGACGGGGCCGTCCACGCATCATCGAGATGTTTACTGAGATGAGGCACGCAGTCGGGTCCGCTCGCACACATGAAGATCTCCGCCCCCGTTTCCGGCGCAGCGTACGGCCCGCCAGCGACAAGAACGCGACCATCGAGCAACAGCGACGATGTGTGACAACAGCGGACGTTAGACATCGTGCCAGCCGAGGTCCACGCGAACGTGCTCGGGGTATAGAGTTCTGCGCTTGCTAGAAACGCCCCATTCACGGCTCCCAATCCTCCCTCTACCAGCACTTGCCCAGTCGCGAGGGCCGTACCGGAGAATCCATATCGCGCCGTCGCGAGGCCGCCCGTCGCGGAGAAGGTACCCAGGCCCGGATCGTAGATCTCCGCTGAGTTCAATACGCCGCAAGTAGGCGCGCAACCGAATCCGCCAGCGATGAGCACGATACCGCTCGGCAACAAAGCGGCGATATGGCTGTTCCGCGCGGCGGAGAGGCTCCCTGTAAATCCCCACGTGTTCGTGCCGGGATCGAAGAGCTCCGCCGGCGCGACGTAACTGGCTCCATCATGCCCACCCGCGATGAGTATGCGGCCGTCTGTGAGCGGCGTAGCCGTGTGACCTTGGCGAGCATGGCCCATCGGCGCGATGGTTGACCACGTATTCGCTGCTGGATCATAAAGCTCGGTGTCCGTCATCCCCGGTGTGGAGGGTGTATATCCACCGGCGACGAGCACCTTGCCGTTGGTCAGCAGCGTGGCCGTGTGCGACCAACGACCGAGCGTCAGACTGCCTCCTGATGACCAGCTATTCGAAGTCGGATCGTAGAGCTCCGCACTCGCGACCGGCGCGGAATTGTCGGGCGTTCCGCCGACGACGAGCACCCTGCCGTCAGTGAGGCGAGTGGAGGTAGGGCACGCGCGACCGGCCTGGATGCTGCCAGCATCAGACCAAGAGTTCATCGCCGGGTCATACAATTCAGCAGACGTCAGCGAGCCGTATCCGCCGGTGATGAGGACCTTGCCATTCGTTAGCACCGCGGCGCTCTGACAAGTCCGGGGGTTCGCCATGCTGGCCGCGAGCGACCATCCTGAACTCGAAGCCCCGACGCGAGGGGTCTCGAGCGACGCCGCGAGAGCGACCAATAGTATCGCGAATACGACGCGGGTCCTTTTCATTAGAGTTCGATACTACGCCCTCCGGTCGTCGCCGTAAACCCGCCAAAGCGTCTCGTGGGCCATCCAGTCCGTGGCAAAGAAACGTAGACCCACTTAGCAGCCCGTATGCAGCTTCCGAGCAGCTCGCATAGGCGCTCTTACTCGGGGCGTTTTGCGTCCCGCGCAGTTCGCGAAACGTAACAAGACAGCCCCACCATGTTCGGTGGGGCTGTCGTGATTTCTGCCTGCACGGCGAGCCGGCTAGTTCCCGAAGTCCCAGCTCTGGCCGGAGTGGTAGCGCTTTAGGACGTTCTTGGCGATGAGGATCTTGTGCACCTCGTCCGGGCCGTCGGCGATGCGCAGCGTGCGCGCGCCCTGGTACATACCGGCGAGCGGCAGATCGCCCGAGACGCCGGCGGCGCCCCACACCTGGATCGCGCGGTCGACGACCCGCGTGTACGCGGCCGGCACGAAGATCTTGATCGCCGAAATCTCCGTGCGCGGGTCCCCACCGCTCTCCATCATCTCGGCGCAGTGGATGGTCATCAGGCGCGCCGACTGGATGTCAATGTATGACTCTGCGATGAAGCCCTGCATAAACTGCTTGGTCTCCAGCTTGCCGCCATGTACATCGCGCGACATCAATCGCTCGACCATCAAGTCGAAGGCGCGCCACATCTGGCCGATCGAGTTCATGCAGTGGAAGACGCGGCCCGCGCCCAGCCGATCCTGCGCCGCCTGGTGGCCCGTACCGGTCTGGCCGAGCTGGTTCGTGACCGGCACCCGTACATCATCGTAGATGATCTCGCAGTGGTCGCTGTCGCGATTTCCCCACACCGGCACGCCGCGGATGATGTTCACGCCGGGCGTATTCTTCGGCACGATGATCTGCGTCATTTTGCCGTTGCGGTCGGCCGGGCCATCCGGATCGTCTGTGCGGCACATGACGATAAAGAAGTCGGCGCGCTTGCCATTCGACGTGAACCACTTGTGGCCGTTGATCACCCACTCGTCGCCGTCGCGTTTCGCGGTCGTCTTGAGCGACCGGGGATCCGATCCGGGTTGATCGGGCTCGGTCATCGAGAAGCCGGACTCCATCTTCCCTTCGATGAGCGGGATGAGCCACTTCTTCTTCTGCTCCTCGGTGCCGTACTTGACGAGGATCGACTGGTTGCCGGAATTCGGCGCGACAACGCCGAACAGGGCTGCGGCGCCGGAGGCGTATGCAAGAACTTCGTTCATGTAGGCGTGCTCGAGGAAATCGAGACCGCTGCCGCCGTACTCGATCGGCAAGTGCGGCGCCCACAGGCCGGCTTCTTTCACCTTCATCTTGACGTTATCGCGCAGGCGGCGAGACTCTTCTATCTCGCCGTCAGTGACCCGCGGGTCGCCGCGCCAGGCCCACAGCGCGTTCTCGTTCGGCAGGATCTCTTTGTTCACGATCGTTGCTGTCAGCGAGCGAATCTCGTTGATGCGGTCGGAGACCGTGGGAATTGGCTGGACGTTCATTTTCATGAGTCTCTCCTTCGACGCCGGAATGAGCAGGCGCGATCGGATTCTAGGCGGATTCCGCCGTTAGGAGAACTCGCGAGGCGCAGCCGGCACGTAAGTAGATGCGTCAGCGGCGTCTCTTCGCCGCCGCCGCTCGAGGCTTCGCCGGCCCGCGTGCAACCGGCGCGCGCGTCCGTGGACGTGGCTCACCGCCGCCGCGTGCGGCCTCCGTCGGGCGCATAAGGTCGGCGATGATCGACGGTTGCGCCCGCGACGACACGAAGGCATCAGGAACGCCTCGGACGTACACGAGGCAACGGCGCCCAGGCCCTCGGCCTTCTGTGATCGGCTCGACGGCTACGACTTCGTCCGACCGGACATAGCGGCCGTAGCCGAGGCTAATGAGCTGACCTGTCTGGATGCGCATGGTCGGCCTCCTTCGGTCGATCCGCCACCAAACGCATTGTAGGTCGGATGAAGATGCCACCGCGCTGTCAGGCTGCCCCGGCCGGGATTGCGCGCGGCGTTCAGGCGTTGGCGACGTAGAGGGCGATCAGCGTGAAGTGGATCGCGCTGCCGGCGATGACTAGCGCATGGAAGACCTCGTGGAAGCCAAAGACCCGTGGAAACGGATCGGGCCACTTGCGCGCGTAGATCACGGCGCCGACCGTGTAGCACATGCCCCCCAGCGTCAGCAGCGCGAGCTGGCCACCCGACATCGCCGACACCACCTGCACAGCGGGAATCACGCCAATCCAGCCGAGCGCCAGATACGGCGTCACGGTCAGCCAGCGTGGCGCGTACGGCCAGAAGACCTTTGAGAAGATGCCGATGGCGGCGAGCGTCCACACCACCGCGAGCATCGGAATGCCCCACGCGTAGTCGAGGACGATGAGGCAGAACGGCGTGTACGTCCCGGCGATGAAGACGAAGATCATCGAGTGATCGACGCGCTTCATGACACCACGCAGACGCTCAGGCCACGGGATCAGGTGGTAACTGGCGCTGGAGCTGTAGAGGAGGATCAGGCTGGTGGCGAAGATGGCGGCGCCGACGTAGCGGCGCGGCGAGTCGGCGATGAGCATCAAGGCAACCAGCCCGGCGGGTGCGAGAATGGCGGCTACAAGGTGCAGCGTGCCGCGCATCAGCGGTCGAGGCTCGTCATAGGCGGCCGCACTCGTGCTGGCCCGGTTCCGCGCGATCACGTCGCGTCTTCGCCTTTCTCGTCAGCGCGCTGAGGCGGACGCATGAACGATTGGATGAGCGTGTCGGGCCGCAGGCTCAAGAGCGCCTCCGACCATTGCGTATAGCGCCGGAACGCGTCGCTGCCCATGCGCATCAGTTCGACCTGGTACCGCATCGAATCGGCGCGGCCGCCGAGGAATTCGCCCAACGCCAGCGTCGCTTTCGCTTCGCTCTCCCACACGTTCTGGTACTTCTCGGCGAACGAGATCATCTCGTCGCTGATGTCGAACAGGTCGCTGATCCGCGGCAGGCCCGTGCGCCTGGGCCGGGACGATGGCCGTTCGCGTGCTTCCGTCATGACGGTTCTCCGCTCGTGGATTTCGGCGCTCTCGCTACGATTGTATCGTACGCGATCCAAGCGCTTCGTTGCCGGACTTTTGCAATGCGTCGCTCCGTACCGTCGCGATGAACGGCAGATTCCGGAACCGTTGCTGGTAGTCCAGCCCGTAGCCGACGACGAACTCGTCCGGAATCTCGAAGCCAACGTAGTCCAGCTTCATCTCGACGAGTCGGCGCGCCCGCTTGTCGAGCAGTGTGCAAACGCGCAGGCTGGCGGGCTCGCGCAGCAGCAGCTGCTTCATCAGGTGCTGGAGCGTCATGCCGGTGTCGATGATGTCCTCGACGATCAGCACGTCGCGACCGGAGATGCTCTCCGTGAGGTCTTGGACAATGCGGACGGCGCCGCTGCGGTCGCCCTCGTACGATGAGATCGTCATAAAGTCGATGCTGACGGGAAGCGAAATATGGCGCATGAGGTCCGCCATAAAGCACGTCACGCCCTTCAGCACGCCGATGAGCACGAGCTCTTTGCCGGCGTAGTCCTGCGTGATCTGCGCGCCAAGCCCGTTGAGACGGTGCGCAATCTCCGTCGCGCTGATCAGGACTTCGCGCACGGCCATCTGCTCGTGCTCGTTCACAGCGCCAATCCCGTATTTCGCCAACAGGCTCAGGTAGTCGCGCTTGTACAGCAATTTGATCTGGATGTCCGGGTACAGCTCGCCGAGGCGCCGCATCTTTCGATGCTTGTCCGTCACGAGGCCTTGTTTGAGCGTGGTCAGTTCAAGGTAGAGGTCAAAGTCCGGAAGATAGAAATCGGGCGAGAAGGCTTCGACGATGCGCCCGTCGTCATCGTGACGGAGGGGGAAGGTGCGTGGCTCGTACTGCCAGCGCACACCGTAGAAGTCCAGGATTCGCGCGAACTCCTCCTCGCTCTCGTGTGCAAAGCGCGCGTCGTCGACGGTCGTAGGTGCGGGCGCCTTGGCTTCGAGCGGACGGATATTCATGCGCTGCTCACGTAATGCCCTGCACGATGTGGTGCATGGCCGCCTTCACGTGGCCCATCAGCTCGGGTGGCGGCGTGTCCGATGACGGGTCGACCATTGGCTTCATCAAGTAATCTGCAAACACACCGAGCACAGTCAGTACAAGCTGCGTCGCCAGTTCGTCGATCGCATCGGTGCGGAGTTGACCGTGAGCTGCGTAGTGGCGGAGGATGCGCGCTTCGGCCTTCTCCCAGCGCTCGACGAGAATGCGGTACTCCTCGGCAGCCACGGCGTCCTGCGCCATCGCCTCCAGCATGAGCACCTTCATCAGGTCGCGGTTGCTGTAGATGAATTCCAGCGCGCCCATGGCGATGCCTGTGATCGCTTCTCGCGGCCCAACCGTGATCTCCGCCCGCTCCAGGTTCTCCAGCGCCGCCGTGAAGCCACGCTCTTCGATCAGCGCCTCGAAGAGATCGCGTTTCGACGCAAAGTGGTAGTAGATAGCGGCATCGGTGATGCCGGCTGCCTGCGCGATGTCGCGGACGCTGGTGCGGGCGAAGCCCCTTTCGGAAAACAGGCGTAGCGATGCGTCGAGGATCTGCTTGCGGGTGAGGGGGCCGCGCCGTAGCTTCCGTTGGCGCGATGCGGGCTCGACGATCGTTGCTTGCCGGGCTGTGGCCACGTGGGCGACCTCGTTTCTGGTTGCCTAAGCGTATGCTCAGTTAGCCGTCGTGTCAATGGAATGCGCGTAGGCGGGTGCATAGTTTCGTTCGCAGTGCCGCGGCACGAACTTTCGTCCGGACGCGCATGAGCGTACCATCAGCCCGGTGCACGGTTTGTGATCGCCGAGAGGACGTTCTTATGTCCGATTTCCCGCTGAAGATAGGCGATACGGCATCGTTCACGAAGTCGGTGAGCGACGCAGACATCGTCGCATTCGCGCAGGTGACCGGCGACAACCAGCCGCTCCATCTGGACGATACGTTCGCCGCCAGGACGCGCTTCAAGAAGCGCCTCGCGCACGGGATGCTGTCGGCCGGGTTCATCTCCGCCGTCCTGGGGACAAAGCTCGCGCCGAACAGCGTCGTCGTCTATCTGAGTCAACAGATGCGCTTCCGCCTGCCCGTCGCGATCGGCGACACGATCACAGCCGAGGCGGAGGTGACGGCGATCGACGCGGAGAAGCGCATCGTCACCGTGCGCACCGATTGCACCAACCAAAACGGCGAAGCCGTCGTCAAAGGCGAAGCGACCGTCCTGCTCGATCCGCTGACGTAACGCTGCCTATGCCGTCGCCACCTGCTCCCGGAAGCAGCGGATCCGGTCGATGTGGTCCTGTGGCGACGCGAGGCCCGCGTTCATCGTGTTGACGGAGACGTGCGTCGCACCAAGGTCTCGCCATCCTCGGACGGCGTCACCCCAGGTACTCTCGGGCGTGTTGTACAAGCTGATGCGGCCCTCGATGCCGACGGCATCGACGCTGCGTCCCGCATCGCGGACGTAGCCGCGCAGGCGCTCGACCGCCTCCGTTGCTTGCAGGCCGGGCTGAAACTGCGGGAACCAACCGTCCGCCATCCTCGCGATGCGAAGCAGCACTGCCTCGGCGCCGCCACCCATCCAGATCGGAATCGGCCGCTGCACCGGCAGCGGACGGATCCCCGCCTGACGTACGTGCTCGTAACGCCCATCGAAGTCCACAAGCTCCTCTGTCCAAAGGCGGCGCATCAGCGCGATCTGCTCTTCGATGCGGCGGCCGCGGTTGCGGAAGTTCTGGCCCAGCGCTTCGTACTCGACGTGGTTCCAGCCAATGCCGACGCCAAGGCGCATCCTTCCACCGGAAAGCACGTCCACGGCCGCTGCCTGCTTCGCGACGAGCGCGGCCTGACGTTGCGGCAGGATGATCACTCCCGTCGTCAATTCGATACGCGCAGTAACAGCCGCGAGGTAACCGAACAGGACGAACGGCTCATGGAACGGCGTCTGGTATGTGTACGGCGGGCGGAACTTCTCGAATCGGTCCGGGTGCGCGCCCAGCACATGGTCGAAGACGAGGATGTGATCGTAGCCGAGCTCCTCAGCCGCCTGCGCGTAGTCGCGGACAACCGCCGGATCGTTGCCTATCTCTGTCTGTGGGAACACGACACCGAATTTCATCTCCACCCCCTGACCTGCGACTCGCGTTGTTGGATGCCTGACGGCGTGCTACGTGGCTTCAGCCGCAACAAGCGCGGCGCCGATGGCGCCAGCGAAGCCCGGCGACGGCGCGAGTTCAACCGCCACGCCAAACAGTGTCGCCATCGTAGAAATCGACGTGACCAGCGCCGGATTGCCGTGGGCAAAGCCGCCCGCGAGCACGATGCGCCGGATGTTCGCCATGATCGCGCGTGACGCACCGATCTGGGCGATGTTCTCGCCGTGGAGATTGAGCAGGCCAGCTAGGAAGTCATCCATCGATGCGTCGCCCTGCTTGGCCAGATGCGCCGCTGTGAGATCCGGCCCGATCCGCCCGATGCCCTCCGGGTAGATGTCGGCGATCATCGCGTCCACACGCCGCCGATCGCCGCGCTCGGCGCCGCCAATCATCTCGGCGTAGGACAGCGTCGCATCGACGCGCCGAACGATTCCAGTGAACGAGCCTCCACCCAGCGGCGTGCCGCCGAGGTGCGTCGCCTTGCCGCCACGGACGGCGGCGAAGGCCGTGCCCGTACCGAGCAGCGCCATGACGAACTCACCGTCGCCAAGTCGCTCTGCGGCGGCCAGCATAGCGACGAGGCCGCGGGCGGCAGCATCGATCTCCTGGACAGGCATGGCGCGCGCATCGCCGGACACATCGCCGGCGCGCGCGCCGGTGACGCCGATGCGGCTTGCGTCAGGAGCGACAGCTCGACCATCAAACGGCATCGCCGCGCGGGTCTCTCGCGACGCGAGCTCGATACCGCGCGCCGTCCCGCGCGCTACCTTCGTCAGCGTCATCCCTGCGTCAACTCCGACGACACCGGGCGGCAGGATCAGCGTGGCACTCTCCAGAAGTTCGTCCTGGACGATGTGGTGGCGCTGACGTTCTGTCACGTTGGTCTCCGTGGCCGACTCGCCGCCTCGATGTCCCAGGGCGGCACATTATTGTTGATCGACGAGGAGCGCGCGTCGAATCTACGTCAAGAGGGATGTGGGAACTTGCGCATTGACAGGGGTTCGCTATGTGAGGGAAGCTAGACGCGACGATCAGCGGACCCGGGGTCCGCGAGTACGGGAGAATTGCGATGCCGCGTGCAATCTGGAAAGGCGCTGTTAGCTTCGGCATGGTATCGATTCCGATCAAGCTCTACACGGCGACCGATGAGAAAGACGTTTCATTCAACCTGCTGCACAAGAAGGATGGCGCGCGCATCAAGCAGCAACGCTACTGTCCCGAAGACGACGCCGTGATCGAATGGAACGACGTCGCACGCGGCTACGAGATCGCGCCCGACCAGTACGTGATCATGGAACCCGAAGACTTCGAGAATGTGCCGGTCGATACGACGCACACAATCGAGATCACCGACTTCGTGCCGTCTGAGCAGATCGACCCGATCTACTACCAGAAGACCTACTACCTCGAGCCAGACAAAATCGGTGGCAAGCCGTTCGCGTTGCTGCGCGAGGTGTTGAAGGACTCGAAGCTGGTCGCGTTGGCGAAGGTGACGCTGCGCCAAAAAGAGCAGCTCTGCACGCTGCGCGTGTACAACAACACGATCTCGCTTGAGACGATGTTCTACGCCGACGAGATCCGCACGACGGACGAGATCGACGTCCCGGAAGACATCGTCCTGGGTGAAAAAGAGATGCAGATGGCGAAGTCCCTCGTCGAGATGCTGACGGGCAACTTCGAGCCGGACAAGTACCACGATAACTACCGCGAGGCGCTCCTCGAACTGATCGAGCGCAAGTCCGAGGGCCAGGAGATCAAGCGGCCGGTGCCCATAGCCGGCAAGGTCACCGACCTCATGGAGGCGCTGCGCGCGAGCGTCGAGGCAGCCCGGCGCGAGAAGGCCGGCGAAGGATCGGCGGCTGACGCCGAGATGGCATCCGATGGTGCGGCGAAGCCGCGCCGCAGGCGCGCCGGATGACCCCTTCTTCCCTGGATGATGCGCCCGCTCCCATCGACCATCCAACTCTCAGCCGTCTCGTCAACGCTGCTCGGATGCCTGGAGCACTGCGGGCCATGCTCGCGGAGGATACGCCAGACCCGTTCGACTCACCCGAACATATCTTCGAGTTGATGTGGGGCGGTCTGCGGGCGATGGCGTACGTGCACGACGGCATCGTACAGATCCGCGCGCGAAACGGCCGCGACCTCACGCCCTACTTTCCCGAATTGATCGCCATACCGGACAGCATTGGCGCTGGCGATGCGATTCTCGACGGCGAGATCATCGCCGTGGATGCGCAGGGGCAACCGGCGTTCGACCTGCTGCGACCGCGCCTGGAGGCGATGGCGGACGCTGGCCGCGGCATCCACGGCGTATTCAGCGACCTGCCGGTCGAGTTCAAGATCAAGCGCGTCGCGGGACAAATCATGTACCAGGCGTTCGACGTGCTCTGGCTCGACGGGCGCTCGCTCGTCGATCGTCCGCTGTGGCAGCGGAAGAATCGCCTGCACGACGTCATCAAGCCCGGACCGGAGTTCGCGGCCGTGGACTTCGTCGACGACGAAGGCGTGGCATTCTTCGAGGCGGTGCTGGAGCGTAAGCTCGAAGGCGTCGTAGCCAAGAAGAAGGCAAGCGCGTACACCGCTGGCCAGCGATCGAAGAGCTGGCTCCAGATCCGCGCCCTGCACAGCGGCGACTTCGTCATCGGTGGTTACACGATCGGCGGCGCGCGGCGGCGCGGAGAGCCGTTCAGCCAGCTGCTGCTCGGCGGCTACACAGAAAATCGTTTCGAGTACGTGGGCGCCGTCAGCGGTGGCCTCAGCGACCGTGAGGCGAAGAGTATGATCGCGCGCCTGGAGCCGTTGCACACGGACGAATCGCCATTCCACGACACGCCCGTCATCCCGCGTCTCATCTACTGGACGCGTCCGGAGGCCGTGTGCCATGTGCGATTCAGCGAGTGGTCGCGCGACGGCCACCTGCGCTTCCCGATCTTCAGCGCCCTGCGGCCAGACCTCGCCGCATCCGACTGCCAGATCGACGGCTAGTCGTCGTCCGAGCGCTTCGTGCGGTCGATGATCTCCGGCACTCCGTCTTTGCGCGCGCGGGTGTACTCCTTCGCCTCAAGCCGCTTGCGCTCGGTGATGATCTCGCGCTCGCCCTTCGACTTCTGGCGTTTCGGCTCCGGCTTGTTGATCTCAGGATGCTCGTTCATCTTGACCGAACCCGTGACCGGCCGCTTGACCTCTTTTTCCAGATGCCAGTACGTGCCGCGGTCCGGGATCGCGCGCGGATAGCCGTCACGCATCGTGAATGCCGAGAACGAGGACGGCGGCATCCGCCGCGCCTTCTTCGTGCAGATCGGGCATGGCGCCGGATCGGAGGCCTTCGCGATCGGGCGGATCGCTTCGAAGACGCCGTCGCAGGGCTTGCAGTGATACTCGTAGACAGGCATTCGGGAAACCTCGATGCGGTGAACTACGCCGGAGCGTCGCCGGCGGCCGCCAGCGAGCGGACGCGGCCGGGCCGGCGCTTCCGCAGCGTATCGATGAACGCCGTCGAACGCACGTCGCGTTCCAGCACCCAGCGTACATACTCCAGTAAGGTGCGCTCCAGTTCGTCGCTGAGGCCGTTATCGATCGTCACCCGTGCGGCATCGCTGAACCTGCCGTGCAGCAGCAGGCGCAGCAGCTTGACGGCGTTGGCCGAGACCGGGCGCACGGCCATCTCGTCGGTACGGCAGGAGGCGCAGACGACGCCGCCGCCCGCTGCCGTCCAGTAGTTCGTCACTTGCTTCAATCGCGCGCGGCAGGTGACACACTCCTCCAGCTCCGGCCGATAGCCCATCGCGTCCAGCAGGGCCATCTCGTAGTAACGCACCGCAGTGTCGAAGTCGTCCCGCGTCGCCAGCCGGCGAAGCGTATCGAGCAGCAGGCGGTACAACTCGAAGTTCGGCTCATGCGTCTCGGTGAACTTGTCGAGCAGCTCGCACGCATATAGCGAGCGGCTCATCCGTTCCAGATCGTCGCGAAGCACCTGGAACGGCTCGATCGTCTCCACCTGCGTCACGATATCGAGCGTCTTGCCCTTTGCAAGCTGGAACGTCGCGTGCGTCAGCGGCTCGACATGGCCGGCCATCCGGCTCTTCGTCTTCCTCACACCCTTCACCACCGCATCGACTTTGCCGAAATTGGCCGTGTACAGCGTCAATATCTTGTCGGCATCGCCCAACCTGCGCTGGTGCAGGACGATGGCGGGTGTCGTGTAGACGCGGGGTGGTTGGGACACGATGGCAGTTTACCGCGTGTGGTCCACCGCTCGCAGTTCGCGGTCAATATCGATCTTCGTTGTTGTCGTCGTGCGGCATGAGGCTCTCCGCAGCGACGCCTTGGCGCGCTCCGCCGGGCATGATCGGCAGCGAAAGCAGTTCCGCCAGGTCGTGGATGGCGTAGTCCGCGTCGGAGCAGGGCGGCAAGTCGTAGCGCCCGTTCAGCTTCCAGACTGTGCGCATGCCGACGGCCTTGGCGCCGCTCATGTCCGCTTCAGCGCTGTCGCCGACCATGACCGCATCGCGGGCAGGGACACCCAACCGTCCCAGCACGAGTTCGAACGTTGATGGATGAGGCTTGACGTAGCCGGTATCGCCCGAGCACACGACGGCGTCGACGTACGATTCGATGCCGAAGTCACGGAGCCCGGGGAGATGCATCTCGGCCGTGCACGGGCGATTCGTGTTCACGCCGATGAGCAGACCTTGCGTCTTCAAGACGGCGAGAACGTCGAGCGCGTCCGGGTAGAGTTGGACGCCAAAGTGCCGCTCCGGGATCCACGTCGCACGCCACAGGTCATCAGCCTGCTCCGCGCTGACGTCGACGTGGCGCGAGGCCAGCGCATCTCTGATCAGATCCGGGATACGCACCTCGCGCAGCGAGCCGCGCACCTGTTCGAGACGCTCCGCCGCATCGCCAGCCTCATGAACGGCGCGTACGACTTCTTCCGCCGAACCGGGGAGGGTCATTCCCCATTTCGTCAGCAGCGATCGCAGCGGCTGCGCCTGAAGGCGCTCGATCTCCGCTGCGTCAGGCCAACGCGCTCCAAACCAGAGCGTGTTTCCGACGTCGAACACGACCGCACGGGCATGGTCGGGAGTCATGGGCGATTGTACCGCTGGCTATGCGGCCGACCGCCGTCCTACCTGAAGGCATTCGACGGCCATCGTCCGCACGCGTCAGGGAGAACCCTCACTGACCGGCCGGGAGCCATCCGGTATCCTTCCCGGACACCAGCCCGCAGGAGGGATCTCGCCATATGCCACGCGCGCTGATTACCGGCATTACGGGCCAGGACGGGCACTACCTCTCCGAGCATCTGCTCAAGCAGGGCTACGAGGTCTATGGCCTTATCCGCGGCCAGGCGAACCCCAAGCGGCCGATTCTCGAGCGCACGCTGCCCGACGTCCGCATCGTCGACGGTGATCTGCTGGACCAGGCATCGCTCATGAACGTCATTCAGAAGGTGCAGCCCGACGAGGTGTACAACCTAGCGGCGATCAGCTTCGTCATGCTGTCGTGGAACCAGCCAGAGCTTACCGGCGAAATTACCGGCCTGGGCGCGCTGCGCGTGCTCGAAGCGATCCGGCTGACGGCCGGTGCATCAGGCTCCCGGTCGAAGTCCGCGGCGGGCATCAAGTTCTACCAGGCTAGCAGCAGCGAGATGTTCGGCAAGGTGCGGGAAACGCCGCAAAACGAGAACACGCCGTTCCACCCGCGCAGTCCCTACGGCGTCGCGAAAGCCTACGCCCACTACATCACCGTCAACTATCGCGAGAGCTACAACATCTTCGCCTGTAGCGGCATCCTGTTCAACCACGAGTCGCCTCATCGAGGGCCGGAGTTCGTGACGCGCAAGATCACCCTCGGCGCAGCGCGGATCAAGCTCGGCGTGCAGAAGGAGCTGGTGCTGGGTGCGCTGGAACCGCGGCGCGATTGGGGATATGCCGGCGATTACGTCCGCGCGATGCACATGATGCTGCAGCTCCCCGAGCCCGACGACTTCGTCATCGGCACGGGAGAAACGCACCAGATCAAGGAGTGCGCGAAGGTCGCCTTCGAGCGCGTCGGTTTGAACTGGGAAGACTACGTCCGCAGTGATGCGCAGTTCATGCGCCCCGCCGAGGTGGACCTGCTGATCGCCGACCCATCGAAGGCGAACAAGAAGCTGGGTTGGAAGCCGGAGGTCTCGTTCAAAGAGCTGATCGAGATGATGGTGGACTCGGATCTCGCTGTCGAGGCGCGCGCGCAAACCGCCTCCGCGTAGCGAGAGCTACCGGGTAGGCTGGCCTGGCAAAGACCGCACAAGCACTTCCCCGAATCAAGCGTTTCGCCGCCGGGAGCGTCGCGCAAGCTGGCTGCCGCCCCGCGCTGGCGGACGGTAGGCTTTCGCTAGCCACATGCATCGACTACGCCCGCAAGGAAGGACACAGCGATGACTGCCGAGGTGGAAACCAAACACCCCATCCAGATCATGGACGGCCTCTACCAGCTCCGCGTGCCGATCCCCAACAACCCGCTGGGCTGGGTGCTGCCATACCTTATCGAAGGACGCGACGGGTGGACGCTTGTCGATTCGGGTTGGAACGTGCCGGAGGCGTTCGATGCGCTGGAACAGCAGTTGAACGACGCGGGCGTCGGGTTCGCCAAGCTCAAGACGCTGCTGGTCACGCACGTCCACCCGGATCACTACGGACTCGCCGGCCAGGTGAAGGAGCGTAGCGGCGCGACCGTGATCATTCACCAGCGCGAACGCGACCTCATCCGTACGCGGTACAAGAACCCAGGTCAGCTGCTCGCGCAGATGGGCGACTGGCTGATCATGCACGGCGTGCCGAAAGACAGCATGGATGACCTCAAAACGTCGGCCATGCCCGTACGCGCGTTCGTCGATCCCGTCGAGCCGGACGAGGTGGTTTGGGGCGGCGAGCACCTCAACATCGGCCGCTTCGACTTCGAGGTGTGGTGGACGCCCGGACACTCGCCCGGGCACATCTGCTTCCTCGAACGAGGCAAGAAGTTCATCCTCACCGGTGACCACGTGTTGCCGACGATTACGCCGAACATCAGCCTGCACGTACAACAGCAGGGCAACCCGCTCGGCGACTACATCGCGTCCCTCAAGAGGCTTGAGGATCTCGACGTCGATACGGTGCTGCCCGCGCACGAATACATCTTCTCGGACCTGCGCGGCCGCCTGCAGAGCATCGAGCAGCATCATGTCGAGCGCCTGAATGAGATGATGGTTTGCGTCGGCGACGGAGCGCGCACGGCGTTCGACGTGGCCGGCCGCGTGAAGTGGGTGACCGGTACGCTCGCGACGTTCTCCCCGTGGATGCAGCGGGCGGCGTTGGGCGAAACGCTCTCGCACCTCGACTACCTGGTCCTGGAGGATCGGCTCGCGAAGTTCATGGAGGACGGCATCCAGTATTACAAGAAGTCCGGAAATGACTAGGTAGACGCTATCCACGCCTCAACAATAGGAAGGAGGCCAGCCATGACGCGCGCGTACTACGGCATCACAGACACGGCGATCGGGTCAATGCTTGTTGCGGGCGAAGGGCGGCGTCTCGTCGCCGTGAAGTTCGCTGTCGACCAGAAGCGGCTCCCGCTTGCGCTGGAAGAGCTTCAGCGTGAGCTACACGGGCAGTTCGAGCTTGTGCGCAGCGAAGCGAAGGTCGCGCCTCTTATGAAGCAGGTTCGCGACTATCTCGCGGGCAAGCGCACCGCCTTCGATGTGGACCTTGAGCTTTCGTGGGTGACGCCGTTTCGGCGCGAAGTGTTGCTGGCCTGCGCGGCGGTTCCGCGCGGCCAAGTCGCTACGTACGCCGACCTGGCGCGACGCGTCGGCAGCCCGAATGCCGCGCGCGCCGTCGGCAACGTCATGCGCACGAACCCGATCCCCATCGTCATTCCGTGCCACCGCGTCGTCGGCAGCAACGGAAGTCTGACCGGCTTCGGCGGCGGCCTCGACGTGAAAGCGCGGCTGCTGCAAATGGAGGGCGCGCGGCTGAGTTGAGCCGTCAGGGACGCACCTCAGCAGCTGGATCTGCGGGTGGCGATGGCGCGGACGGCGCCGGTGGCGTGTATGTCGCCGTGCTCGCACGCCTTGGGCGGCCGGGCACTTCCGTGGCGGCTACGGTCGCACGCTCGACAGCGGCCGGCGCGGCCGGTTGCGGACGCTCGGAGCGGCAGTAGGGGCAGAGCACCCACGACGACGTGAGCGGCCGGCCGCAACTCTCGCACGGCATGCCGAGGGAGTTCCGGCAGTAGGGGCATGCGACGAAGTCCGCGTCGACCTTGCGGCGGCAGCGCGGGCAGGTCGCCTGCTCCTGAATCTCGTGCAACAGCGCTTCTGCCTCCAGCTGGCGGTCGTATGCGTCCATCAGCGTGTCCTTCGGGCGAAGGACGAGGTAGACGAGCAGCCCCGGGATGTTGAACACGACCACCAAGACGAGCGCGATCGTCTGTGTGAAGGTGTCGCCTGTGCGCGCAACGACGTCGCGGTACGTCCAGACCAGCGCCGCGACCCAAAGCACCAGCAGATACGCTGCCAGCCCGATAACCGCAACCACGACCAGATCACCGGCCACACCGTCGAAGAACATCCGCACGCCTCCCCGGACGCCGCGCGCCGTCGAAAAATCTGAGCGATTATAGCACGGCGTACCGGCCCGTCGGTGCCGTCATGTCCAGCGCGCTCGCCGGCCGTGCGCGTGCTGTTCGGCACTCACAGCCAGGGGTACTCTGGTCAAGCATGGTCTCCACGGAACACCTCCTGGCAGAGCTGAACCCGCCCCAGCGCGAAGCCGTCACGACGATCGCCGGGCCGCTGCTGATCCTCGCTGGCCCCGGATCGGGCAAGACCCGTGTGATCGCACACCGCATCGCGTACCTCGTCGATGCGATCGGCGTCGCACCGTGGCGGATCGTCAGCGTCACGTTCACCAACAAGGCCGCGCGCGAGATGCGCCAGCGCGTCGTCGCACACCTGGACGATGCAGCAAACGACCTCGTTCTGGGCACCTTCCACTCGATCTGCGGACGCTTTCTGCGCATCGACGGCGAACGGATCGGCCTGCCGCGCGCGTTCAATATCTACGACGATGCCGACCAGATGGCGCTGATGAAACGCGCGTGCGAGTGGGCGAACGTCGATACGAAGCGCTTCAAGGAGCGCGCCCTCCTCTCGGCCATCTCCCACGCTAAGAGCGAACTTGTTTCGCCCTACGCATATGCCGGTGCCGCGCACGACTACTTCGGTGAGGTGGTGGCGCGCGTCTACGAGCGCTACCAGGATCTGCTCTCGGAGAACAACGCCGTCGATTTCGACGACATGATCATGAAAACGGTCGAACTGATCCGCGACCATGACGACGTGCGCGAGAAGTACCAGGAGCGCTTCCTGCACGTGCTCGTTGATGAGTTCCAGGACACGAACATCGCGCAGTATCAGCTGGCGCGCCTGCTGGCCGGAAAGCACGGCAACATCTGCGTCGTCGGCGACCCCGATCAGTCCATCTACTCGTGGCGTTCCGCCGACATCCGCAACATCCTCAACTTCGAGCGCGATTTTCCCGCCGCGAAGATCGTCCTCCTCGAACAGAACTACCGGTCGTCCCAGACGATCCTAGACGCGGCCCACGCAGTGATCGCCGGCAACAAGCAGCGCAAAGAGAAGTCGCTGTGGACGGACCAGGGCAGCGGCGAACCGATCGTCATGTACGAGGCGTACGACGAGGCGGAGGAGGCCGACTTCGTCGCGAGCGAGGTGGCAGAGCTGGCCAAGGCCGGTCAGCGGCTCAGCGATATCGCTGTCATGTACCGCACGAACGCGCATTCCCGCGCGCTGGAAGAGGCGTTCATCCGCGCGACGATCCCGTATCAGCTCGTCGGTGGCACCCGCTTCTACGAGCGCCGTGAGGTGAAGGACGTGCTCGCCTACCTGCGTCTCGTCCACAACCCGTACGACGTCGTGAGCTTCACGCGCGTCGTCAACGTGCCGGGCCGCGGCGTCGGAGCGAAGACGATCTCCGAGCTGGAGCGGTGGGCGCAACGGCTGGGCGTCCCGCTCTACACCGCGCTGCAGGTCATCGCGCGGCAGGAGCCGGGCGGCGCGGCCACGGCGGCGATCGTCGATCTCCCGGACACGGAACGGCACCCGATCGGTCCGCGCCAGGCGAAAACGCTCGTCGAGCTGTTGGGAATGCTCGATGAGCTGATGAGTGTCGCTGCGAAAAACAACCTCTCGACGCTGCTCGATGCCGTCTTGGAGCACACGGGTTACCGCCGCTGGTTGTTCGACGAGTTCGAAGAAGCGGAAGCCGAAGAGCGCTGGGCGAACGTCGGTGAGCTGCGAAACGTCGCTGCCGAATACGACGGCCTGGAGCCCGGCCATGCGCTCGTATCATTCCTCGAGGACGTGGCGCTCGTCTCCGACGCAGACATGATCATCGAGGGCGACGACGAACGTACCGGGCGCGTCACGCTGATCACGCTCCATTCTGCCAAGGGTTTGGAGTATCCTGTCGTCTTCATCACGGCGCTCGAAGAGGGCGTGCTGCCGCACATGCGGTCGTTCGACGACCAGAGCCAGATGGAGGAGGAGCGACGGCTGGCGTACGTAGGCATGACGCGCGCGAAGGAACGGCTCTACCTGCTGCGCGCGTTCCGTCGCTTCAACATGGGCATGTCGCAGCACAATCCACCCTCTCGCTTCCTGAAGGACATCCCGACGACGCTGATCGCCCAGCGTTCCGCCGTCCGTGATCAGTACGAAGCCGTCGAGCGCGGCCCGCAACGCATGCGCGAAGAGTTCCGCCGCGACGAGCGCCCGCCGGTGCCGACGGAGCAAGCCTTCGCCGGCGGCGAGAAGGTACGCCACCCCCGCTTCGGCGAAGGCATCGTCGTCTCCTGCCAGATCGTGAAAGACGATCAGGAAGTGACCATCGCCTTCAAGGGCGGCATCGGCATAAAGAAGCTCATGCTCTCATTCGCCCCGCTAGAGCGCCTGTAAGGCCACGAGATGTCATGCAACATGTCATCCTGAACGAAGTGAAGGATCTAGCCCGAGTTAGCTCCCCGGCCTACTCAACAGGAAACAGTCCAACCACGATGAAGTACCCGCGTAGCTTGAGCTGCGCGCAATACGTTCCGGGCTACGCGAATCGCTACCCAGCACCGAGCCGCCACGATGTCATCCTGAACGAAGTGAAGGATCTAATCCGCGGTGGCTCCGCGGCTCGTCGAACAGGACGGATCCCGATTCACAGAGAGTACCCGCGTAGCTTGAGCTGCGCCCGACATGCTGCTGGCTCTCCGGATCGTCCTTCCAGGCCAAGTGTTCAACCCAACCTCAACTGGTACTCGAGCGGGTTAACTCCCGCAAGCACCGCAGCACCATGCTCGGCAGCACGCCCACATGCATCTGCCATAGCGTGCCCGCGCGCGAGATACCACGTCAGCGCACCGGCGAAGCTATCGCCCGCGCCGTACGCACCGACGATGCGTGCTGGCGGCCTCGGCGGGGCGAAGCGCTCGCGGCCGCTCGCCGTCTCGACGTAGCCGCCGTCCGCACCTTCCGTCATCACGAGCGTCCACGGCGGCGCGGCGAAATCGGACAATCTGCTCGCTTCTCGTGGATCGTGCGTGCTACCAACGACAACATCGGCGCGAACGCCGGACTTCGCGAGCGCTTCCGAGCGCCGCGCCGTTACGACGAGCAGCTTCGCGCGCCGCGCGTCGACCAGCGTCTCGGGATCTTGCCCCGTAAAGTATGCCGCGTCGCACGACGCCAACTCGTCCCACGACAGCCGGTCATCCCGCAGCGGGTGCAGCGGCTCGCCCACGACGAGAATCGTGCGCTCGCCGTCGGGCGTCACGATTACGATGTCGCGCGTGTGCGGCTGCTGCCGCAGCCCGGCGTGGATCGTCGCGCCCGTGCTGGCGATCTCGTGATGCACGTGCGTACCTGCCTCGTCGAGCCCAATCGCGGTGAACAGATGTACATCCGCGTCGCTCTTCGTGAGCTGAAAGAACGCGATGCCCCCGCCACCACCGGCGATGACGATCGGGTCCGCCAGATGCACGATCTCCCCGGGACGCGGCAGCGCCGACACGCGCGCAATCGTAACGTGCTCGACGTGACCGACGACGGCGATTTTCATCGCGGCAGTGTAGCGAGGCAGCGCGTGCTGGAACACGCGCGACCATAGCGATGGCGTGCGGTACGCTTCCCGCATGAAGGCTGAAATCCTCTCCATCGGCACCGAAATCCTACTCGGCGAGATCGTCGATACGAACGCGCAGTACATCGCGTCGCGGCTGCCCGCGCTTGGCGTCGACCTGTACTTCAAAGCGGTCGTCGGCGACAACATCGACCGGCTGACCGAGACGATCGGCAAGGCGCTCGAGCGCTCCGACATGGTCATCTGCACCGGCGGTCTCGGCCCTACAGAAGATGATCTGACGCGCGAGGCGATCTGCGCCGTCATGGGCGAGGAGCCGCACGTCGACCCACAGCTCGAGGCAGATCTGCGTGGCTTCTTCGAGAAGCGCGGCTACTCGATGCCCGAACGCAATGTGAAACAGTGCTGGGTGATCCCGTCCGGCCGCGCCATCCCCAATCCCCGCGGCACGGCGCCCGGTTGGTGGGTGGAGCGCGACGGCAAGATCGTCATCGCGATGCCCGGGCCGCCGACCGAGATGACCCGCATGTGGGAGAAGGAAGTGGCGCCGGAACTTCTGCGTCGCAATCCCGGCTCGATCCTGATCACCCGGACGCTAAAGACCGCCGGCATCGGCGAGGGTACCGTCGACGAGATGGTCAGCCCGCTCCTCAAGTCCACGAACCCCAGCATTGGCATCTACGCCCGCGCCGATGGCGTCCATCTCCGCATGGCCGCGAAGGCGCCAGACGAAGCCGAAGCGTGGCGGCTGATCCGGCCGCTCGAAGAGGAAGCGCGCAACATCCTCGGCCCGGCGATCTGGGGCGCGGACGACGACACATTCGAGAGCATCGTCTGCGACATGATGAAGCAGGATGGCGTCACGCTCGCCACGATGGAGTCGTGTACCGGTGGCCTCCTCGCCAGCACGATCACCGACGTGCCAGGCTCGTCGGGCTGCTTCAAGGGCGGCCTCGTTTCGTACCAGACCGAGCTGAAGATCGAGTGGGGCGTACCGGCCGAGATCATCGAGGGACACGGCGTCATCAGCCAGGAGTGCGCCCGAGCGATGGCGGCCGCCGCGCGCGCGAAGCTCGAAGCGAGCGTCGGCATCGGCATCACTGGCGTCGCCGGCCCCGACGAGCAGGAGGGTAAGCCCGTCGGCACGATCCACATCGCCATCGACGCAATCTGGGCGCCGCCGCAAGCGATGAGCTACACCTTCCCGCAGGGTCGCGGCGCCGTGAAGCGCCGCGCCGTGACGACGGCTCTCGTCCTCCTGCGGCAATCGCTGCTCAACTACAGCGAAGAGCCCTGGGCGCTGGTCTGACCGAACTGGTCATCCTGACCTGAGCGGACTTGGTCACCGTGAGCGAAGCGACGGATCTTGTTCGGCCAGTTCAAGTGCCTGGCAACCCATCGGCTCTTCCGGCCGCGCGTGCCACGAACCACCCGCTCCCCTCTCCGAACCATTCGCGCTAACCTGATCGCATGACCGCGAACCTCGAAGGCCTCAACACCCTGAAGGACTTGCCTGTGACCGCGCCCGAAACCAACAACAAGACTGCCCTCGTCATCGCCGCGCACCCGGACGACGCCGATTTCGGCGCGGCCGGTACGTCGTACCTCTGGTCGAAGGAAGGGTGGACGTTCTACTATCTCGTCTGCACGGATGGCTCGAAGGGCACGGCAGACCCCGGCATGGAGCCCGCCGAGCTGATCCGCATCCGCCGCGACGAACAGCGGGAGGCGGCGCGGCGCGCGGGTGCGAAGGACGTATTCTTCCTCGACTACACCGATGGTGAGCTGACGTATACACGGCCGCTGCTCGGCGATGTCGTCCGCCACATTCGCATGCTGAAGCCATACGCAGTGTTCACGCACGACCCGGAGGCGTACATCGTGCGCAACAGCTTCATCAATCACTCTGACCACCGCTGCACCGGACAGGTGGCCGTCGACGCGATCTACCCGTCGGCCCGCGACCGCCTGAACTTCCCCGAGCAGATCGACGAGGGTCTCGAAACGCACAATGTCAAAGAGATCTTCATCTGGGGCTCGGAGAAGGCGGAGTTCGAGACGGACATCACCGATGTGGTCGATCAGAAGATCCACGCGCTTAACGCGCACGTCAGTCAGGGCCTGGGCGCCAACGACCCCAACAGCGACTTCCTGAAGTTCGTCCGCGAGCGCTGGCGCGGCGAAGACGGCCGCTACACCGAGCGCTTCCGCCGCGTCGTGCTGTTTCGATAGCGAGAAGCTCTTGGCGGTTGGCTCTTAGCGGTTCTCTCGTGGCACTTCCATAAGGCTGTCCGCCGCGCGCGATTGCCGCGTGACGATTGTCTTCCTGAGCGCAGAGAAGGATCTTGCTCGGACGAACTAGACGTTTCGCTTCGCTCAACATGACACGACCGCCGCTCCACTAGCCGCGCTCGCACATTCGTCTATCGTCTATCGTCTATCGTCTATCGTCTATCGTCTATCGTCTATCGTCATCTTCGCCTCCGATGGCCATCGGCATCGCCGTTCTGCTATCATCGCGGCGGCGGGGCAAGTTGGAATAGGGGTTGCGGTGAAGTGGATGCTCACGGCTCTCGCCTGCGCGATTGCGATCGCTGGCGCGCTCACGTTCGGCCCATCTGGCACGGTGCACGCACAACAGCCTGATCCGCTGATCGATCCAGCCCAAGGAAGCGCGGGCTCGCGCTTTCAGATCGTCGGCCAGACAGGCTGGACGCCTGGCGAAATCGTCACGATCAGCTTTGGCTTCTCGGATGCGCCAGCCGGCGCGTCGTACACAGGCACGCTGTACAGCGAGCAAACAGTCACCGTGCTGCGCGACGGTACATGGAGCTTCCCGACCGTCGTGAACGACAAGCTCTTCCCGTTTCCGCTATGGCGGCCCGGATACATCGTCGTGAAGGCGCACAGCGCGACGACGGTGGCTGTCAATACGTTCGTCTACACGGTCGACGGATACGGACCCACGGGCCCGCCACCGCTGGCGAGCCTCGGCAGCGGCGCCGCGCATGACGCGCCGGTGTTCGCGCTCTCGCTTGCGCTCTTCGCCGCAGCCACCGGCTCACTCGTCGCCGTCGGCGGCGCGATGCGCAGGCGCGAGCTAACGGAGCATAGCTAGCGTCCGACTTCCAACCCCAGCTCGCGCAAGAATGCGTCGCTGTTCGGCTCGCGGCCGAGAAACTCGCGCACCAGCACGTCGCCGTCGACCGAGCCGCCGCGTTCGAGAATCTTTTCGCGATACTCCAGGCCCGTCGCGCGGTCAAAGACGCCAGCCTTCTCGAAGCGCGTGAACATGTCGTCGCCAAAGACGCGCGACCAGAGATAGCCGTAGTAGCCGGCGTCATAACCGAAGAGATGTCCCCAGCCGCCCTGAAAGAACGTGCCATCCGGGTATGGAAAGCCGCACACGGCGTACAACTCCGCAAGCCCCTTCGTCGTGTCGCCGTCGAAGCCCGGCGAGTGGTACGCGAAGTCCAGCCGAGAGAAGAACAGCTGCCGCAGTGCCGCAACGCCGGAACTCACGTTCTTGGCGCGAATCATCGCGTCGAGCAGGTCTGCCGGCAGCGGTGCGCCCGTCTGGTAGTGGCGCGCGAAGCGCCCCAGCACCTCACCGTCCCACACCCAGTGTTCCAACATCTGCGACGGAGCTTCGACGAAGTCCCACTCGGTCGATACTCCACTGAACTCCAGGTAGCGCGTCCGCGTCAGCGTTTGGTGGAGGATGTGCCCGAACTCGTGGAAGAACGTCACGACCTCCGTGTGGCGCAACAGCGATGGCGCATCGGCCGACGGCTTCGTGAAGTTCGCAACGATCGAGCTGATCGGCTGCTGGTACGAACCGTCCGGCAACGTTCGCCCGCTCCGCAACGTGAACGCCGCCGCGTGACCGAACTTGTTCGGCCGCGGATACAAATCCATGTAGAAGCGTGCGAACGGTGCGCCGCTCTTCGCACCATCCCGTGCATCGTAGATATCGAACGCCTGCACATCCTCGTGCCAGCGCGGCGCTTGCGGCGCCGGCTCGTAGCGGATCCCCAATAGCTGCTGCGTCACCAGGAAGAGGCCTTCGACGCAAGCCTCCAGCGGAAAGTAGTTGGCGATCTCGAAATCGTCGACGGCGTATTCCGTCTTGTGCAGGCGATTGGTGTAGTACCACCAGTCCCAGATGTTGACGATGGCGTCGCCCGCGTGCTCCAGCTTGGCGCGACTCAGCGCCTCCATATCGGACGCGAATTTCGGCTGTAGCTTTGCTCCAAGATCGAGCAAGAAGCTGTCGACCGCGGCGCGCGTCTTTGCCATGCGCTTCTCGACGATGTACGCCGCCCACGAGTCGTAACCGAGCAGCGTCGCCACTTCGGCTCGAACATTGATCGCCTCCTCGAGCACGGCGACGTTCGGCTTCCCGCCCTTGCACTGGTTCTTCATGAACAACTCGCACCGCCAGTATTCCGACTCGGCGTTGTCCATGAACGGCATGATCTCCGGATAGTCGAGCGACACGCGATACTTCGTCACGCCCTCATCCTCGACCGTCGTCAGCCCATCGATCCAGCGATCCGGCATGCCCGCCAGATCGTGCCGCTCAACGACGATCGCGTCGTCCCATGTATCGATCGCCTTCCGGAACTCCGTGCCCAGTTCGACCAGACGGTTCATCAGCGCCTGTACGCGCTCTCGCTGCTCCTTCGGCAGGTCGAAGCCGTTGCGTCGGTAGTCTCGCAGCGTGCGCTCGAGCAGCCGTTTCTCCTCGCCCGCGAGGGATGCCACCTCCGGCGCCGCGGCGTACTCCTCCACGGCGGCATAGAGGTCTACGCGAAATCCCAGTTCGATGGCGTACTTGCTGAGCGCTTCGTCCCACTCCCGCGCCTTCTCGCGCAGCGCATCGTTGGGCGAGACATACGCCATGAATGCGTAGGTGCCCGATGCCTGGCCGATGTAGTCGGCGGCCGACTCGAGCGCAACGAGCGTATTCGCGAACGTGCGCTCGCCGCCCGGCGTCGCCACGATGGCCGCGATTGCGCCGTCGCATGCCTTCATCGCCGCTTCGCACTCCCGCGCGACGATCTCTGGCGTCAGTTTGTCGAAGTCGATCATGCAATTGCTCCTTTTTTGGGTCTCGCCGCAGCCTAGCGACCCGCGCCGCGCCGCGCTACCACCAATGTCCATCCACCCGCCCGGCGGTACACTGCCGTCGTGAACTCGACGCGCACCGCCCGCATATCGCTGCTCCAGCTCCCTGCCTTCTCCATCGAAGATGCGGCTGCATCACTGGCACACACGCTTCGCCGTATCGACGAGACGGTGGCATCCGACGGCCCGGATTTGCTGGCGCTGCCTGAGGTGACGTACCCGGCCTACCTGCTCGGGACTCGCGACCTCTCGACACGCGATGTTCTGTCCCCGTCTGACGCAGCGGAGTGCTTCGCGGAGAAGGCGCGCCAGCATAGTGTGTACATCGCCGTCGGGCTGGCGCTGGATGTGCCTGGCGGCGGCTACGCGAACGGCGCGCTCCTTTTCGGTCGCGACGGCGCGATCGTCGGGCGCTACGACAAGTCGTTTCTGTTTCACTTCGACACGCGCTGGTTCACGCCTGGCGATGCCTATCCCGTGTTCGAGACGGACATCGGCCGGATCGGCATGCTGATCTGCGCCGACGGACGTCTACCGGAGATCGCCCGCTCGCTGACCCTGAACGGCGCGCAGCTGATCCTCGACCTGACCGCGTGGGTGAGCGGCGCGCGACAGCCGCAAGACCTCAGCACCTCACAAGTCGAATTCCTCATGCCGACGCGCGCAGCCGAGAACGGCGTCTGGATCGCCTGCTGCGACAAGTTCGGCGCCGAGGCCGAGAGCATCGTGTACGCCGGACGCTCGCGCTTCATCAACCCCACTGGCGAGACGGTCGCAGCGCTCGGCCCGAACGAAGACGCCGCACTGACGTACGACGTGCCGCTCACCAATGCTGTGCCGCGGGTGACGCGCCGGCCGGAGCTATACAACGTGCTCTCGCAGCCGACCGAGAGCCTCGCTGTCACACGCCAAATGGACGAGCCGTTCGTGATGTCGCAGAACGAACGCCGCATCGCCGCGGCCCAGATTACGATGCCCACCACCGGTGCTGAGTTCCTCGTCGCCGGGCGCCGCCACGTCGAGCGGCAGGCGCTCATGGACGCCGACATCGTCGTCTTCCCGGCTACGCCATCGCGCCTGCGCGGCACCTACGCGCATGATGCCGTGCTCGCCGGCATCGAGGCGATCGCCCGCGACACCGGCGTCTGCGTCGCGTTCACCGTATCCGAGCCCGATGCGGATGGATGGCGCACGATGTACCTCGTCGGCCCGCGCGGCGTCATCGCGAAGCATCGCCAGACGCACAAGCCACCCGGCGCGCGCTTCGCAACAATGCCGATGGGCGATGATGCGTCCCCTGTAGTTACGACGTCGGTCGGCCGCGTCGGCCTGATGGTCGCCGCCGAGGGTTTCGTGCCCGAAGTCGCCCGCTCGCTCATGCTTCGTGGCGCGGAGCTGATCCTTTGGAGCGGCGACGAACCGGGAACGCCGATGATGCCGACGTTCGCCCGCTGCCGCGCCGAAGAGAACCGCGTGTTCGTCGCGTGCGCGGCGGCGCCAACGCCGCACGGTGCGACGATGGTCGTCGACCCGAACGGGCGCGTCCTGGCTCAGGCGCTGGAGGGCCGCGAACTCTGTGTCGCCGCCGATGTCAACCGCGCGCTGTCGCACGTCAAACAGCGTGCGCCCGGCACAGATATCGTCCGCGATCGCCAGCCCGCAACGTATGGTGCAATCACGCGCGCGCTGGCACCTGCTCCCGTCACGTAGCGAGTACCAACGATCCACATGCTATAATCGGCCGTCACAAACCGTCTGCCGAGGCGCGCTATCGCTACCAACGAGCTTACGTTGCCCCGCACGACTGAAACCGCGCGCACCGCAGCGAGTCTTCGCGCCCGCATCGGCGGCTATGCCGTCGATATGGTGATCTTCGCCGCGATCGCGATGATCATCGTGGTGTTCGCGGGTTTCCTGCTGCTGGCCACGACCGACTGGGCGAAGAAGGATCCGTCTGATCCGCAGTTCTACCTGTTCCTCAGCATCATCGGCATCGGCACGCCCCTCGCGTGGACGATGTTGAATGTGGCGCTCCTCGCGACGCGCGGGCAAACGGGCGGCCAGTATGTCGCCGGCCTCCGTCTCGCCGGCGAGGACGGCGGACGCCTCTCGGTCCGCACAGCCGCCGCGTGGTGGTTCTGCTTCAACCCGCTCCTCTTCAGCTGGCCCATGGCCTGCGTCGCGGGTCTGCCCCTTGCCGCGGTTGTAGCGCTCGTACCCAGCAGCGCGACCATCATCATCTGGGGTGTGCTGATCACCATCTGCGTGGCCTCTCCGCTCATCGCCGTTGTCTCCGCGGCGCTCGACGCGCAGCACCGCGCGCTGCACGATCGCCTGGTCGGCGTCATCACCGCACCGGCCGCCTGAAAATGACGTACGACCCGTCGCCATATCGCGCCCGCGGCTCGGCCGCCGATGCCCGCGGTTTGTGGCGCAACGTTGGGAAGTGGTCGGTGGCCCTCGCGCTGTTCGCCGCGATTGCTTCGCTCCTTACCTCGCTGCAGCTCTTTCAGGTGACTGCTGAGGGTGCCTCGACGCGGACGCTACGGCGCTCCGTCGCCGCCCTCACCGAGATCGACCCGCTGCTCGATCGCAACTACGACGAGCTGCGGCGCAGCGCCGAGAACGCCGGAGCCGGAGAGACCGTCGCGCTACGTGACTTCCCGATCGCCATCGCCCTACAGCCCAGCGAGGTACTGGGTACGTCGAAGGAGCGGCTGCGCGACATGTTGCTGGATCGATCCGCCGAAGCCATGTACGAGCGCGGCTCGGCGTCGCTTCGTGCGGTCGCCGCGAAGGACGGCGCCGTCGGCCGCTTTTCCATGGCGGGCGCAACCAGCCGTGGCCTCGGTTTTCTTCGCGGTCGCAACCACGATATTCTCGCCGTGACCACCTTCGTACTGGCCGCTGTCTGCGCCGCGCTCGCAGTGACGCTCGTGTCGATGTGCCGCGGGTTCGGGCGATTGACTGGCATCGGCTCGGTCATTGCGGCGGCTTCGATCCCTGTCGTGCTCGGCGGCGTCAGCGCGCGGTTGTACATGCGGATCGCATCGAATGGCGATACCGAATTCATACAGCGCGAGTTCCTCGAAATTGGCCAGGGGCTCGCCTGGATACCCATTCGCGACGGCGCCGCGTTCGCGATCCTCGGAGTGGGGTTTCTGGTGGTCGGCGGAGCGTGCGCTATCTGGGCCGACCGTCGCGACGCCCGCCCCGCCTCCGTCTCACGGCCCTAGGGCACCGCCGCTCAGTGTTCCGCGGCTGCTCGCCCGCGCGGCGTGCGCTACCCTTCGGCTGAAGTCGAAAGGACGGTGTCGCGTGGCGATCAGCATCGCGCTCAAGAAGAATCTCGAGTTCTGGAAGTGGTATCCCGAGCTGCTGGTGCAGGGCCTGACGACGGAGCAGCTCGCGTGGCAGCCCGAAGGCCACGATACATCGATCCTCTTCGCGATCTGGCACGCGTATCGCGCCGAGGACGATCTCATCCATGGCCTGGTGATGCAGCGTCCCAGCGTCTTCGCGTCGCAAGGCTGGGCCGAGCGGTTGCCCGTCGCGCAAACCGGCGCCACGCCGTTTGGCAACGGCCTCTCACGCGAGCAGATCGGCGCGCTGCGTCTCGATATCGACGCGCTGCTCGCGTACGCCAGGGCCGTCGGCGCCAGCGAGATCGCCTACCTGGACTCGATCACCGACGACGAAGCGAGCGTCGAGGTAAAGCTGCCGTTCTTCACCGGCGTCTACCCTAACGTGGATGTCATGTCGAAGATGGAGGCACTCGCCTTCTTCGCCATCGGTCACACCTCCGAACACCTGGGAGAGGTGCAGTTCGTCAAGGGGCTGATGGGCATGAAAGGCGCACCGCTGTAGATGAGCGATGTCGCCCGGCTGCTCGCGTGGTTCGACTCCGGCGCGCTTGTCCGTCCCGACGCGAACGCGCCGAACACCGTCGCGCTCTCCCGCGCGATCGGGGCGATCTGCGGCGTAACCGGCATCCAGCTCTCATTGCCCGAGCAACTGGTCGCCGGTGCAATCGGCCCGGCCGAGCACTTGGTGTTCGTCATGGCGGACGGACTCGGCATGAATCTGATCGAGCGTTTGCCTGAAGATTCGTTCTTCCGCACTCACCTGGCGATGGAGATGCAGGCGGTGTTCCCGTCATCGACGGCGCCCGCCGTGACGTCGCTCGCGACGGGTTGCTGGCCCGCGGAGCACGCAGCGCCTGGCTGGTTCACCTTCCTGCCGGACCACGGCGTCATCGCCACGATTCTCCCGTTCATCGAGCGCTTCAGCAAGCGTCCGCTGACTGAGATGGGTGTCGATGTCCACCGAGCGCTGCCCGTTCCATCGTGGCTGCCGCGATTCACCCACGATCCTCTCTGCCACATGCCCGCAGCAATCGCCGCCTCGGTCTATTCGAACTACTTCAGCGGCGGTCGACCGCAAGCCGGCTACAAGCACGTCGTCGATGCCGTCGCCGCCATCGCGACACGCATCGAGAACGCCCGCACACCTACGTACACGTACTTCTACGTGCCCTTCATCGATACAGCGGAGCACGAACACGGCCCGGACGCCAAGGCCGTGCGCAGAACACTTGCGATGGTCGAGCGCAACATCGAGGCGCTCGCCACGCGACTCGGAGGCAAGGCGCGGATCGTTGTCAGCGCCGATCACGGGCTCGTGCACGTCGAGCGGCGCGACCAGCACGAAATCGAGGACGGCGATCCCCTGATGGATCTGCTCCGCCTGCCACCCTCCGGCGAGCCGCGCGTGCCCTTCTTCTACGTGAACGAGGGCGGCGCTGAAGCATTCGCCGCGGCGTTCCGCGCACGGTTCGGCGCCACGCACACGCTGCTGACAATCGACGAGGTCGACGAACTACGCTTGCTCGGCCCCCATTCATTGGAACCGGAGACACGACGTCGCATGGGCGACTTCATGGCGATCAGTGCCACGCCCGACGCCATCCAGCACAAGCCGGACGATCCGATGCTGGGCTACCACGGCGGATTGCTGAACGACGAGATGCGCATCCCACTGATCATCATCTGACGACCCGCCCGTTACACTTGCGTGCATGCTAGGTGCCCCGATCAACGACCCTGCCCACGCGCCCATGGGCGCAACGACCGTCGCCGACGGCGTCGAGTTCCGCGTCTGGGCGCCGGACGCGGATCGAATCGATGTGGAGATCGAGGGCCACCCCCACACGCCGTTGAAGCGCAACGCGGAGGGCGTATGGATCGGGCGTATCGGCGGACTCGCCACCGGCACGCGCTACCGCTACCGCATCGACGATCGCTGGGGTTACCCCGACCCATACTCGCGCAGCCAGCCGGAAGGGCCGCACGGGCCATCCGAGGTCATCGACGCGGCATCGTACCTATGGCACGACGGAAACTGGCGCGGGCTGACTGCCAGGGGCCTGACGATCTACGAGCTGCACGTCGGTGCGTACACGCATGAAGGCACGTTCGACGCGCTGACCGAACAGCTCGATGCGATTGCGGCGCTAGGGGTTCGCGCGATCGAGCTGATGCCCATCGCCGAGTTTCCCGGCGCGCGCAACTGGGGCTACGACGGCGTCAATCTGTTCGCGCCGTCGCACGTGTACGGTGGCCCCAAGGGACTACGCAACCTCGTCGACGCTGCGCACGCGCGAGGCATCGGCGTCATCCTGGACGTGGTGTACAACCATTTCGGTCCGGACGGCAACTTCCTCCCGCAGTTCTCGCGCGAGTACTTCACGCATCGCCACGAGACGCGTTGGGGCGATGCGATCAACTTCGATGGGCCGAACAGTACGATGGTCCGTCGCTTCGTCATCGACAACGCCTGCCGGTGGTTCAACGAGTACCACATCGACGGCCTGCGTATCGACGCCGCGTTCACCATCTTCGACGATTCGCCACGCCACATTCTCGAGGAGCTTGCTACGACCGTGCGAGCCGTCGTCCCCCCAGGGCGCCAAATCGTCATGATCGCCGAAACGTACGAGAACAACGTGCGATACGCGCACAGCGCTGACGAAGGTGGTCTTGGCTTCGACGCCGTATGGGCGGACGACTTCCACCACGTCGTCCATGCGCGTGCCGGTCACGAATACGGCGGTTACTACGAGGACTACGCCGGCACCCTGAAGGAGCTGGCGCGGACGATCAATCACGGCTGGCTCTATGAGGGCCAGCGATCGAAGCACCTGGGCATCCTGCGCGGTACCAGCGCGTCGGACCTCGCCGCCGAACACTTCGTCTACTGCATCGATAACCATGACCAGGCGGCGAATCGCGCCTTCGGCCGGCGCCTCTCGCACGTTGTCGGTGTCGAGCAGCACCGGGCATGGTCGGCGTTGCTGCTGCTGTTGCCGTACACGCCGATGATCTTCATGGGGCAGGAGTTCGCCGCCTCAACGAGCTTCTACTACTTCACCGACCACCCCGGCGAGCTAGGCGAGCAGATCCGCGCTGGCCGTCACAGCGAGTTCGCCGAGAACGAGAACGCCGACGAGCGGGAGCGGCGGTTCCCGGATCCGCAGGACCCGCGCATGTTCGAGGAGTCGAAACTGCGCCTCGAAGAGCGCGACACCGCTGCGGGTAGGGGTACGCGCGAGCTGTACACCGAGCTGCTGCGCGTGCGCGTTTCAGACGTTGTCCTCTCCCACCAGGACCGCCACCACATGCGGGCGCACGCCCTGTCAGACACGCTGCTCGTCGTGCATCTTTGGCACGGCCACGAACACCGGTTGCTCGTTGCGAACTTCGGCATCGCGCTTGACGAAGCGCCGCTGAGTGCGCACAACGCGGACGAATTGCGCGCTCTGGCGTGGCGCAGCGTACTATCGACCGATAACGCGGGATTCGGAGGCGGTGGCGGCAGCGCCCGGATCGATGCGGAAACGGTTTCGCTGCCGGCGAATACGGTCGTCTGGCTCGCCGCCGCTGAGCTGCAGTAGACCCTGACCGACGACTGGCGACTGACACCCTACCCGTCGATGTTGGCCTTCCAGCCCAGCCAGACGATGATCGTCACCACGACGACGACCAGCGATCCCGGAAACAGCATCGCCTCGCCAAACGCCGACCAGCGGTCGCCGGCGGAAGCGTTCGTCTCGCTGACCGCGCGCCAGGCGCCGTAGCCGGCAGCCGCGAGCACGCCCAGCATGATGCCCGCGCCCGTCAGTATTATGTCACCTCCACGGGAGCGTTTCGTTGCCACCGCCCAATCTAACATCGCGTTCTCACTGCCGCACCTATTGACAGGATGGTTCACTGGCGGCAGAGTAGGCTCGTTGGCGATTGACAAGGAGGTCACAATGACGACTATGGCGCCCGCGTCCGGCTCGTACCCGGTTCGGCTAGACATCCAATACCCCGAGTCGCTTTCACGACTCACGTTCCTCAAGTGGATTCTCGCCATCCCGCACTACCTGATCATCTACGCGCTGAACATCGTCTTCGAGATTATCTCGCTCATCGCGTTCTTCGCCATCCTGTTCACGGGCGCATATCCGCGCAGCCTGTTCGACTTCGCCGTCAACACGCAGCGTTGGCGCATGAACCTGGTGGGATACGTCATGCTCATCCGCGACGAGTACCCACCATTTTCGTTTGAGCCCGGCCTATACCCGGTGACCTTCGAGGTCGACTACCCGACGAAGCTCGCGCGGTTCGCGCCGTTGTACAAGTGGATTCTTGCCATCCCGCACTTCATCATCGTCGCGGTGCTCGGCATCGTTGCATGTGTTGTGGTGTTCATCGCCGGCTTCTCGGTGCTCCTCACGGGCAAGTATCCGGAGGGCATGTACAAGTTCGTCGTCGGCGTGCAGCGTTGGAGCCAGCGCGCGACGTTGTACGCGCTGTTCATGACCGACGAGTACCCGCCGTTCAGCCTGGACGCATAGCGCCGGGAGCGATCGTATCGCCTACGCAGCGCCCGCACTGAAGCCGCCGCATCCCGTCGCGTTCGACGTCGCCTATCCGGAGCGGCTGTCGCGCGTCAAGATCTTCTTCAAGATCTTCCTCGCGATTCCGCACCTCATCGTTGTCTACCTACTCACGATCCCACTCGCGATCCTGACCATACTCGCGTGGTTCTCGATCCTCTTCACGGGACGCTATCCGAAGGGCTTCTTCGACTTCACGAGCGGCGTCTTGCGTTGGCAGGCCAACGTCTTCGCCTACTGCGCCCTGCTGCGCGACGAGTATCCACCGTTCTCGTGGGAGCCCGGCGCGTACCCGCTCTTGCTCGAGATACCCCATGCGGAGCGCCAGTCCAGGCTGCGTCTGTTCTTCCGCGTCTTCGCCATCGTCCCGAATCAGTTCGTGTTCTACTTCGTCCAGTATGCCGCGTTGTTCACGACCTTCCTGTCGTGGTTCGCGATTCTCTTCACCGGCAAGTACCCGCGCGGCCTGTTCAAGTTCAGCGTCGGGGCGATGCGCTGGTACCAGCGTCAGTCGGCATACGTCTTTCTGCTTCGCGACGAGTACCCGCCATACAGCATCAACGCCGACGCACGTCCGGGCAACGAGATTGTCTCGCTCGTCGTCGGCGTGCCCCTCTTCTTTGTGTTCGTGGCGTTACAGTTCCTCCCGTTCATTGGGCTCTTGCGCACTGAGCAGGACAACGTCCGCGTGCAGTCGTCCCTCAGCGCCCCATCGCAGCTCCGGCGCGAAGCCCCCACTGGCGATGCCAACAACACGCGTATCACGCTGCTCAGTTACGAAGATGACGGACTCTTGCCGAGCACCTCGCGGACGAAGCGACTCAGCGGTTACCGTGTCGTCGTATTCCACGTCCGTGGTGAGAAAGTCGGCGCCATGCCGGCGCTGTTCTCGCCGTACTTCTTCCGGTTGCACGACTGCTTCGACGACGGCTACTCGCCTGTCGATACCTCATCGACTCATTCATCCAGCTTCCAATTCGGCTTGTGGTGGTTCGATGGCGATGCCGAAGGCGACGTATACTTCCAAATTCCGCGAGGCACGACGCCCTGCAACCTCATCTACCACGCCGGTCTGGGCGAGGTGCATTTCAATTTCACGCAGTGAGCGCGGCGCGTCGGTCGACGCGTCGTCGTTGACCACGAGCGTCCCCGCCCCGACTCCAACATCGAACCTCTAACATCCAACCTCTAGCACTGCTACCCTGACAACGTGGCTCCCGACCAGCGCACCCTCGACCAACTCTCGCTCTCCCGTGAGGAGTACGACCGCATCGTCGATCTGCTCGATCGCGAGCCGAACGAGGTCGAACTCGGCATGTTCGGCGCGCTCTGGTCCGAGCACTGCGGCTACAAGAACAGCCGCCCGCTGCTCAAGATGTTCACGTCCGAGGGCGAGCACGTCCTGACGAAGGTCGGCGAAGAAAACGCCGGCGTCGTTGACATCGGCGACGGGCTCGGTGTCGCCTTCAAGATCGAGTCCCACAACCATCCGTCCGCGATCGAGCCGTACGAGGGTGCCGCGACAGGCGTCGGCGGCATTGTGCGCGACATTTTCGCCATGGGGGCGCGACCGATCGCACTGCTCGATTCGCTGCGTTTCGGTCCCCTGCAGCCGCACACGCCGCAGCCAATCGAAGGCGTGCCGGCGCGCGCGTACGAAGGCGAGACCACGCCGGAGGTCGCGGCGCACAACCGGCATCTCTTCAACGGCGTCGTTGCCGGCATCGGCGGCTACGGCAACTGCATCGGCATCCCCACCGTCGGAGGGGAAGTGAGCTTCTCGGCGTCGTACTCCGGCAATCCGCTCGTCAATGCTATGTGCGTAGGCATCGGCCGCATCGACAAGCTCGTCCGCGCCCGCGCCGACGGCCCAGGCAACCTGCTGATGCTCGTCGGCGCCGACACCGGCCGCGACGGCATCCACGGCGCGACGTTCGCCAGCGTCCAACTCGACGAATCGTCCGAGGAGCGGCGTCCCGCGGTGCAGGTCGGCAATCCGTTCATGGAAAAGCTGCTGATGGAGGCGTGCCTGCAACTCACGGAGGAGCACGGCGAGTGGATCGTCGGCCTCCAGGATCTCGGCGCCGCAGGCCTCACCAGCTCCGCCGTCGAATGCGCCGCGAAGGCCGGCACCGGCATCATCATCGACGTGGCGAAGGTGCCGCGTCGCGAAGCAGGGATGACCGCGTACGAGGTGATGCTCAGCGAGTCGCAGGAGCGCATGCTCGTCATCGTCAAGCCCGAGCACGAAGCCGACGTGCGCGGCCTCTTCGAGCACTGGGAGCTGCATTGCGAGACGATCGGCATCGTCACCGACGATGGTCTCGTGCGCATCCACGACGGCGATCTCGAAGTCGCGTGCGTGTCCGCCACGATGCTCGTCGACGCGCCCACGTACGAACGCGAGAGCATCAAGCCGCCGTGGCTGACGGAACTCCAGGAGTTCGACTTCTCAACGCTGCCGGACGTAACCGACGGCTCTTACAACGGCAGCGACGCCGCGAACCGCGTGAGTCGCACGCTGCTCGATCTGCTCGCCTCGCCTGAGATCGCATCGAAGCGAATCGTCTGGCGGCAGTACGACCACCAGGTCGGGACGAACACGGTCGTGCCGCCGGGCAGCGACGCCGCAGTCGTACGCATCAAGGGCACAAAGAAGGCGCTGGCGATCTCCACCGACGGCAACGCCGCCTACACCTATCTCGACCCATACATGGGCGGCGCGATCGCAGTCGCTGAGGCCGCGCGCAACGTCGCCTGCACCGGCGCGAAGCCGATCGCGCTCACCAATTGCCTCAACTTCGGCAACCCGGAGAAGCCGGACGTCTACTACCAGCTGAAAGAGGCGATCCGCGGCATGGCTGACGCCGCCCGCGCGCTAGAGATCCCCGTCATTAGCGGCAACGTCAGCCTCTACAACGAGAACAACGGCGAAGCGATCTGGCCGACGCCCGTCGTCGGCTGCGTCGGACTGATCGAAGATGTCGCTCGCGTCGTGCCGATGGGGTTTCAGAACGACGGTGACGTCGCTCTTCTCGTGACCGCGCCAACCCCAATACGCGATTCCACGGTTCTTGCCGGTTCTGCGCGCGTTCAGACCGCTCACCACGTCGTCGCCGGAAGGCCTCGGATCGACCTCCATGCCGCCGCGCGTCTACAGGAATTCCTCTGCGAAGCATCTGCGTCGGCACTGCTCTCCTCGGCACACGACGTCGGGCCTGGCGGTTTGGCGATAGCCCTGGCCGAAAGTTGCATCTCTGGCGGACGCGGTTTCGACGCGTCGCCAGCTGGCGCTTTGCGCCTCGATCAGCCCTTTGGTGAGCCTCAATCGACAGTCGTCGTATCGAGCAGCGCGGGTTCGGTCGAATCGGAGATCCAGGTGCTGGCCACCGCGCATGGACTCACGGCACGAACAATCGGCGTTGTCGGCGGCAATCACCTCCGACTCGGGCAGATTGGCCTCAGCCTTGATGAGATGCGCGAAGCCTACGAGTCCGGACTCCCCCGCGCGCTCGAGGGCGTCACCGCGAACGCCTAACGCTCACTCCGCCACCAGCACGGCACTCTCAATCGCCGCGCTCGCGTCCGACGACAGGTACGCCACCGCGCCAGCGATATCCATCGCCTGCGCGGCGTGATGCTCCCTTATCGATGGGCCGATAGCATCCGCCGCCGCCCGCGAAGCGACCAGCGCGTTCGCGCGCAGCCCCGCATCCGCAAGTTCGCGCATCCACGCGATCAGCGCGCGCGCCTCGGCCGGCGCGTCGTCGTCGCCAACGAGTACGATGATCGCCGGATCGGATCGGAGGCCCGCGAGCGATTCGCGCGACAACGCATGCGGCGCGTGCCAGACCAGGATCCTGATTGGGCCGAACTCCGCTGTCGCATCAACGATCGCCTCGCGCACCGTCGTCTCGCGGCCATCCGACGTCAGCGCGATGCCCTTGCGGCCGAGCGCCCAGAACTCGTTCGCGGTGCTGTTCGCGGCGAACTCCGCCTTCGTGTCTTCGGAGATCGTGACGACGGCGACACTCGCCCCGGCCTCTGCGAGCGCCACGGCGGCCTTACGCCCCGCCGGTCGCTCGACGCCGAGCACGAGCGCGTTGCGCCCCGCAAGCGGCGTCGCGTCCGTCACAGACGCACCGCCGTCATCCAGATGTGGTTGCAGAAGAAGCGGTTCAGCGGCGGGTGCGCGCTCAGGGGCCGCAGGAATCGCAGGAAATCCAGCACGCCCAGCTCGATGTTCAGCCGCCGGGACGAGAAGTAGCCGCTGCGCGTCGGCGGCTCCCAGAACTCGACATTGCGCACCGCGAACCCGTGGCGTTCGACCTCCGACTGCAGGCGCGGCGCCGACTGCTCGTTGATGTGCATCTCGCGCTCGAATTTGTCGTGCGGGAACTCACGATCCGTCGGCAGCATCGTCTCGTTGAAGAGGCCGTCACTGAAACGCAGTCGGCGGCTCAGCCAGAGCGCGGCCTGGTTGACGCGCCGGCTGTAGTTCGGGTAGATCTTCTCCTCGAACACCTTGTTCGGCGAGGTGTGCATCACCAGCAGGCCGCCTGGCCGGATCGTCCGGTGCAGCTCGTCGAACGCCTGCGCCAGTTCGTGCGGATACAGGTGCTCGACGACGTCCATCATGAACACGACGTCGAAGAAGCCGGCGTCGAAGCGCAGCGCCTTCACGTCCATCTGCTCGGCGTGCGTGTGCTCCCGCAGCGTTACGTCGACCGACGACAGCGCGCGCACCGCGATGTCCACCGCCGCCTGCGCGTAGTCGATGCCCCACGCATCCGCGCCGCGCATCGCCGACTGGATCACTAGCTCGCCGCGCCCGCAGCCGACATCCAGCACACGCTTGCCGCGCAAATCGCCCGCGAGCGACAGCGCCTTGATGAATCGCGGGCCAACCTTGCGCCCGCCGCTCATCACGAAGTCCTCGTATCCGTGGCAGTTCGTCAGGTAGTAGTCGTCCGTGTACACGTCCGGCTCCACGCGCTCGGGAACGCCGGGGTTAGTCGTCAAGGCGCATGATCTCCCGCACGGCTGCGATCGTCCGCTCGCCGTGTCCCTTGTCCAGGAGCAGCGCGTCCAGATACGCACGGTCGAAACCGTGCGCCAGCAGGTAGTCGGAGATGCCCGTCGAGCGCTCGGGGCGGCTCAGCAGCACGTTAGCCACGAGCTGCCACTCGAGAGGCACGACCGGGATGTGGTGCTCTTCGAAATGGATCAGCCGCACCTTGTCGCTCCAGCGCGCAAAGTGCTCCGTAGCGTCGATGCGCCCGTCAGCGACGCGGATCACGAGGTCGCCCATCACTTCCACCTTTACGTCCAGCACCTCAAAGATGCCAAAGTGACTGGCGTAGCGGTCGGACTCGCTGTAGCCCACCTGGCGCGTCGTCGCGCCCAGACCGCCGATGCTTCCGGACATGATGTAGGCGCCATCACGCGTCGTGACCAGATCGATGTCGGGCGGCGTGTAGTTGCAGATGCCCTGCAATACCGATGCCGTGCTGCCCATCACCGCCCACGGCTGCTGCGCGCGGAACATAGTCGGAATGATGGCGTTGATGCTCGCCGACAGCGCGCGTTGCACACCGTCCGTCATCCCGTCGCCGCACGGCACCGTTTCTCCAGCCATGATCGAAGTCTAGCGAACGGGATGCTCAGGGTCTGCGGTTGGTTGCGCCGCTCCAGAACGCGCCGATCTCGTTGGCGATACGGAGTCCGTGCGCCTCAGCGGCCGCGGCAGCCGGTGCAGCCGCCGCAGGATCCATAAGACTCGTCGCCGACCGCTTCGCCGCATCATCGAACTGAATGACGGCGACCTGCGCGCCCGCCGCTTCCAGTCCGGCCGTCTCGGCCGCGATCTGCCTCGCCATCAGCTTCCCGAACGCGTTCTCTGTCGAAGAGCCCATCGGCGCGATGATCAGCACCACATTGGGCGCGATTCGCCCCGCGAGATCGGCCGACGTGCCGGAGCGCACACCGCCATCCGTATAGCGCCGCCCCTCGATCGTGACCGGCGGAAACATGCCCGGCACGGAACACGATGCCGAAATCGCCAACCGCAGCGGCACGCCCGACGCCGCATCGAACACCCGCAGTTCGCCGGACTCGCAGTCGACGGCCGTGATCAGCAGCGGCAACGTCGGCCAGGCATCGCCCCTGCCCGCGAACCGTGCGACCATCTCTTCTTCGGGAATGGTCGCCGCCGCCAGCGCCAACTTGCCGACGTGGGCGGATCCTTGAGCCGTCGCCTCATCCTGCGACCCCCAGGCCTTGAACACGGCGGTGATCGAAGCGGCATCGGGCTTTTCGCTCGTATCCGGCGCGGGACGCTCGCGGCCTTCACGCATACTCTCGCGCGGGTCACGCCCGGCGGCGAGCTGGGAGCCAACGATCGAGCCCGCGGACGTGCCAACGATCAGATCGGCATTGCGCAGGTCAACGCCGCCCTCCATCAAACCGGCCAGCAAGGCAGCTTCCCACGCCACGCCGACGATGCCGCCACCACCAAGTACCAACGCGCGTTTCATGCCGATTCCTCTAGCACCGACCGACGACCGCTCGGCTACTTGCGCGCACGCCCAGTCTTGCCGCGCCTGGCGGGCACCTCCGCTCGCTGTGGCTCCCCCAGCACGATGGCGGTGCACACCGCATGGTCGACGAGCCGCGACGCCAGACGCTCGCCAAGGTCGTCGAGCGAGAGGGCTGTAGTGATCACGGTGGGCAGGCGCGCCGTGTGGCGATAGTTCAGCAGCTGGAACAGCCGGTCCCGCACCCAGGCGATGCCCGTCTGCGTGTCCAGGTCGTCCAGGATCAGCAGCGGCGCGTTCCGCATGTCATCAAACGCGGCATGCGCATCCCGCCCATCGTCGCTGGCGAAGCCGCGCCGCAGGTAGTCCAGCAGATCCGGCACCACGATGAACGCCGGCGTCTCGCCGCGCTGACGACGATAATTCGCGATGGCAGCCGCCAGGTGCGTCTTGCCGGCGCCGTGTGGCCCCATGAACAGCAGCCAGCCATCCGGCTTCTCCGCGAACGCGAGCGCCTGCCGGTACGCGTTCTCCATCCGCTTGCGCTCGTCGATCGGCAGGTGCAGGCTGCGTACGTCGAAGCGCTCGAACGTCATGTCCCGAATCAACGGATGGTCTAGTACATCCAGCGCGCTCAGCTCCGACGGCCGGCGCGCTTCGAGCACGTAGACGCGCGCGATGCTGGCGTCGGTCAGGCGCGTGCGCAGGCGCTCGTCGATCTGGTCAGGGCGCAGATTCGTCGTGACGACGGTCGGCAAACGCGTGTTGAAGCGATGGTTGATGAGCTGAAACAGCTTCTCCTGCGCCCACGGAGTCGGCGCTTGCGTACCAAGGTCATCCAGCACGAGCAGCGGCGCGTTGCGCACGCGCTCGAACAGCTCATCGTACGCGACATCCGCACCCGGCTGGTACGCCGCACGCAGGTGATCCAGCAGATCCGGCACAACGACGAACAGCGCCGGCTCACCCCGCTCCAGCAGCCGGTTCACGACCGCGGCCGCGATGTGCGTCTTGCCGCAGCCGCTGGTACCCGAGAGGATCAGCCAGCCGTCCGGCGCGTCGGCGAACGCACGCGCGTCATCGACACAGCGTTTGTACTGCTCCTGCTCCCGCGCGCCGGCGCTGCGGCCGCGCGCGATGAGATTCGCGAACGTCAGCCGCGACAGCGCGCCGATGTTCGAGTAGCGCGCAAGCCGCGCCGAACGAGCGGCGTCGCTCTCGTCCGCGGCGCAACGGCATGGCACCACGCTGCCGAAATCCGGATGGTCGAACGGCACGCTGACCCGCACGTAGCGCGCTCCCTGACAGAGTGCGCAGACATCGCTGTCGGGCGGTGCGACGGCATCGCCCGCGCGCGGCGAGATCGGCCGCCGATCAGCCCTTGAGTCGCTGCTTGAGGATGTTCCCGTACTTCCCGCGGAAGTACCGATCGTCCCCGGCAGAATCTCGTTCAGTCTTCGCATGGTCTCGTCCTTCGGATGCCCACCGCTCCAGGATGCGCGATATGTAGCGCCAGCTCCGCACGTTCTGCGCGGCCGCCTCGCGGAATGCCTCTGCAATCCACTCGGCCGGATACAGCCGCTCCGCCTCCGTCAGCTCCTCCGCGATACCCGGTCCCAACGTGCCGATCAGCGACTCGTACAGGGCGAACGTGCCCGGCGGTGCACTCTCAGCAGCCTGACGTGCGACTACGTTGCCCAACTCGACCGTGCCTGCACGCACGGACTCCATCCCGCGACGATCCGCCGGAGCGTTCAGAAAGTACAGCACTCGCCGCAGGCCCTCGCGCTCTACCACCATCGACAGCAGCATGCCCCCTTCGACGACGCGCGCCAGACCGCGGTTCACAGCATCCGTCTCCATGCCCGCGGCATGCATGAACGCTGCGAGTGATCGGTCACTCGCGAGTTCTTCTTCGGTGACAAACCGCGGACTCCCGCGTTTCGCCTGCAGCGCCCGGAAGGCGTAGAGCGCCACGCCGACAGCGGCGACGTCGTCCGCAAGAGCCGGAAGCACATCGCTGAAACAGACATCCGGTATCGCCGTAGATCGTGGCCGTGCTGGAAAGCCAGCGAACGTCATGCTGCGATCCAGCGAGCCCGGCCGATCCCGCTTCTCGCTTCTCTCTTCCCGCATCCCCCACCCACCTACGCCGACTCCTCCTCGATAACCATCAGGTCCTCGAAACGCGAAAGATGGTTACGGAACCGCAGGTGTACGACGCCGGTCGGACCATTGCGGTGCTTCGCCACGATCAACTTCGTGATGCCCTCCGGGTACGGCTGGTCGAAGTTGCGCGTCTCCCAATCCTCGCGCGTCACGTAGATGTCCTCGCGGTAAATGAACATCACCACATCGGCGTCCTGCTCGATGCTGCCCGATTCGCGCAGGTCGCTGAGCATGGGGATGTGCGGCTGGCGCATCTCCGGCGCGCGCGAAAGCTGCGCTGCGGCAATGATCGGCACGTCAAGGTCGCGCGCCAGCATCTTCAGCCCGCGCGAGATCTCGCTCACTTCCTGCACGCGGTTGTCGCTGCGCCGGCTGGAACCCTGCATGAGCTGCAGGTAGTCGATGAGCACGAGGTCGACGCCGCCGAGCTGCTGCTTGAGCCGCCGCAGCTTCGTCTGGAGCTGGCCGATCGTCACGATCGACGAGTCGTCGATGTAGATGTCCAGGCCGGACAGCTCACCCGTCGCGTTCATCGCGCGCCGCTCTTCAATCTCCGACATCTGGCCGAGGCGCAGACGCGACGCATCGATACCCGACTCCGAAGCCAGCAGGCGCTGCGCCAGCTGCTCGCCTGACATCTCGATCGTGAAGATGGCGACGCGCGCGTTCTGTCCGACGGCGGCGTTTCGTGCAAAATTCAGCAGCAGCGCCGACTTGCCGACGCTGGGCCGAGCAGCGCAGATGATCAGGTCCGAGCGGTGGAAGCCGCCGAGCAGCGTATCGAGGTCCATGAACCCGGTGCGAATCGACCCGATGGCGCCGGCGAACGGCGAATCGATACCGGGCGTCTCCCAGAACTGCTCCAGCAGAGTCCGCAGCGGCACGAGGTCGCTCATCCGCTGCGACTGCCGAAGCGCCATGATCAGGTTCTCGGCGCGCGTGATCGCGCTCTCCAGATCCGGGCCGCCCTGATACGCCACCTGCACGATCTGCGAGCCAGCCGTGATCATGCCCCGGTAGGTGGCGTCGCGCTTGACGATGTGAGCGTAGTGCTCGACACCGACCGGGGTCGCGAGATCGCCGACGATGCGCGCCAGGTACGGAATGCCGCCTGCATCGTCGAGCTTCTCGCGCCGCGCCAGTTCGTGCGCAAGCGTCACCTGGTTGACCGGCTCGTTGCGCGACCAGAGCGCGAGGCACGCCTCGTACGCCCAGCGGTTCTGGTCGCGATAGAAGTCGTCCGGCTGGACGACGCCCTCGACGCGGCCAATCGCTTCCTCGTCGACGAGGATGGACGCGATACAGGCTTCCTCGGCCTCGATATCGAACGGCGGCAGCTTGTCCGCGGTAACCATCGCTACGCGTCCGATCGTTCGTCTTGCTTCGAGAGGAGTTCGGCAGCGGAGCGACCAAGCAGAAGACGCCCGAGCGTGCGGTGCCCGAGCGTCCCCATGTGTTTCTTCCACGCGGTGCGGATGTCGTCGGCGGTCTGCGCGGAGCGCAGCGCCTTCTCGGCCTCGCCGATCGTCAGTGCGTAGTCCACCGCAACGGTCATATCGCGCCTCCCTGCGTATAGTTCCTCGTCGTGCCGCATGTCGCGGCGTTCAGAGAGCGTCAGAGAGGCGGACAACCGGACGGAACCGGCGTTCGCTTACTCCGGCGCTTCGCTTTCGTCCGTATCGTGCGCGGCGTCCGTCGTGTCTTCGATGGTCGCCTCATCCGCGACATCATCTGCATCGTCGTCGGCGGCCGCTTCTGGCGCCGACGCTGCCGCCTTGCCTTCGGTGCGCGCCTTGATGTCGGCCATCGTCGTGCCGTCTTCGCCGACGACGCTGACGCTGACTGTCGCCGTCACGTTCTTCGTGAGCTTGACGGTGACCTTGTAGTCGCCCAGCTCCTTGATCGGATCCGCCAGCATTACGTTGTGCCGGTCGAATTCGCCATTCAGCAATTCGCCGATCTTCGTCGCGATATCGGCGCTGCCGACCGAACCGAACAGCTTGCCCGTCGAGCCCGCCTTCGCCGTAAACGACAGCGCTGCCGCCTCGACGCGCGCCGCAACCGCCCGCGCGTCCGCGTCGAGCGCGTCCTGCAGGCGCAGCTCGCGCACGGCTCGCTGCTCGGCCGACTTCACAACAGAAGGCGTCGCCCGCATCGCCAGTCGCCGCGGCAGCAGGTAGTTGCGCGCGAAGCCCGGCTTTACTTCCTTGATGTCGCCGATCTTGGCGGTGCCCGTCACGTCTTCGAGGAATACGACTTTCACGTCCCGCTCCGTTCTCGTGAGACGGCCTTCATGCCGCTCTCACAAAGAGACGCCGCCCTGCACTGCCTGCGAACTGCGGTGGTCGAGGTCGCAAACAGGAAGGGCGCCGTCGCTGCTTCATACTACGCCGGGGGTTGCCCGGCCCCTATGATAACGGGTCAACGCTGCCTGCGGAATCTCCCCACCGCGTGGGCTTCGCGCTTCGATTCGTGGGAATCGATACACGAACATCAGTTTCGCACGCATGTACGACAGATGTCAAGGATCGCGATCAGATTGCACCAACGTCAGCTCGGGCGGGATGAGGCGCGCAGCGTGGTGCGGCTGTGTGTCCGGCGACGACGGGCCGACGCACGGCGCGGAGGGTTATGGCATAGCCGGCCCCGGCTCTGTGTCCGGCGAAACCGGGCCGACGCATGGCGCGCAGCGTGGTGGCATAGCCGTCCCCGGCTGTGTGTCCGGCGAAGCCGGACCAACGGGGCAAGCACCATGTGGGCTACAGCGAACCCCACGTGGCTCACCACGCCGAACGCCGATACGCTGCCAGCCATGACGCAGCAGTTCGAGCCGCGTGTCCGTCGGCTCCCCTTCGCGTTCACGCACCTGGATCCGCGCGTGCGCCGCGATCTCGTCTATCTGGACGCGACGGACACGGCGCAGAGCTTCGGCATCCTCTACCGCCCGCCGGCGTGCGATCCGAAGGTCGCCGTCTACCTCATGCATCCGCGCGGCGAGTTCACGCGCCACTACGTCGTGCCTGAGCTCACCGCGCGAGGCTACGCCGTCTTCGGGCACAACAGCCGCTACCTCAACAACGACATCGACATGGTGCACGAGCGCCTGCTGTTCGACATCGCGGCGGGCATGCGCTACCTGAAGGACGCGGGCTACGAGAAGGTCGTGCTCCTCGGCAACAGCGGCGGCGGCTCACTGTTGGGCTTCTACCAGTCGCAGGCCGCACGTCCGCCATCGGAGCGCCTGACCACCACGCCCGGCGGCGAGCGCGTCGACCTGACAACGGAGGTGATGCCGCCCGGCGATGTGTACGTCGCCGTCGCCGCGCACCTGGGCGAAGGCCGCTTCCTGCTCAACGCCATCGACCCGAGCGTGATCGACGAGGGCGATCCGGTCGCGACAGATCCGACGTGTGACATGTACGACGCCGCGAACGGCTATCGTCCGTTCCCGCAGCCCAGCGCCTACGACCCGTCGTGGCTCGCCGCGTATCGCGAAAAGCAGCGCGTGCGAGTCGCCCGCCTCGACGCCATCGCCCGCGCGTACATCGCCGACCACCGCGATGCACGCACCCGCATGCGCGCACCCGACTTCGCGGCGCTACCCGGCGACGAGCGCGCCGCGCTCACCCGGCGCGGATGGCTGGGCCGCTACATGATCATCTACCGCACACTGGCGAACCCGGCGTACCTCGATCCAACGATCGACCCGAGCAACCGGCCGCTCGGCAGCATCTTCTCGCCGGCCGACCCGATCATCGGTAACTACGGCCCCGGCGGCCTCGCCCGCGTCATGACGCCGCGCGCATGGCTCAGCACATGGAGCGGCCTCAGCAGCCAGGCCGACCTGCCCGACACGATCGGCCACGTCAGCATCCCCACGCTCATCGTGTACGCCGACGGCGACTGCGACATCTTCCCAGCAGAGCAGCGCGAACTGCTCGAAAAGAGCGGCGCGGCCGACAAGACGGCGATGGAGCTGCCGTGGGCCGACCACTACCTCAACCCCGTCGGCGAACAAGGCGCCCGCCTCCCCGACCCCCGTCAGCGCCTCATCGACATCATCGTCCCCTGGATCGAAGCCCGCATCGGCGCCCCGTAGCGGCAACCGTATCCGCCGAGACAAACCGTCCCGTGACCGTCGAATACATCCGCGCCTTGTAGTTGTACAGCCCCAGCGGATCCCCGCCCGGCTCCAGCCGCTGCCCCGTATACATCTGATCCGTCGGTTGCGGCGACGCGGTGCCGCCCGAGCGTATCGCGCCGTACGGCCAGTACTTCGTCGGACTGTTGGCGACCACTCCACCACTCGTGTTCAGGGCGGCCACCGTGCTCCCCAGATGATCAGCCAGCAAGTACGACAGCGTCCCCGCACCACCGCTCGTCTCCGTGCGCACCGCCAGCGTCCGTCCGAGCGCCGAATAGTACTTCGTCGTTGTAACCGCACCACCCACGGCGACACTTTTCTCGAAGATGCCGCCGATATAGACCGTGTACGACCCGTCGGCGTTCGCGCGCTTCACCAACGTGCCGTTGGCGTCGTAGGTGTACGTCATGCTGCCGCCGGGAACGTCACGCCGCGTCATGCGGTTCTCGGCGTCGTGGTTGCTTCGGCTAGTTGCATGGAACGGACGCCTGGTTTGCAGGCTGCGCGCACAGGTTGCCGCTCGCGTCGTGCTGCAGCATCTGGGGCTGGGCGCTCTCGATGATCCACTTGACCGCATGCGGATGGTTCTGCCAGTACCAGAGGTTCAGGTTCGAGGCACCCTCCTGCTTCGTGAACATGTTTCCAACCGTGTTGTACTCGTAGGCGGCCTGGCCCTACCTACGCCGTGAGGTGCACCCAATCGTGGGTAGCTCAATAGGGCAAATTGTTGGGCACATTGAGCGCGGCATGATCCACGATCGGATCCGGCCTTCATCATCCGCCACGCGTAGTAGTCGGTTTCGCCGAAGTAGTATTTCGTGCCGCCCCGCACGGTGATGATCCAGTAGCACGCTGCGTTCGAGCAATAGGTGGCGCTTCCCGCACCACCTGTTGCTTTCAAGAGCTCCACCTTCGCGAACTTGTCATTCATCACGTACCAGGTCGCCCCGTCTCGCAAGAGTTTCCCGGACACGCCGCCGGCGTCGACGGTCAGTGCCTGCAGTTTGTTGACGGCGCCGGTGGACAAGTCGCCGCTGATGCCGCCCATGTTCAGGTCCCAGCCGATCCCCGCCCACGACCCGAGCGAGATCGGCGATAACATCTGGTCGACCCGGCCCGAGTCGTAGGTAAGGCTGATGTCCGGCTTCATGCCACCGGGCCCGGCCGGAACCTCGATCGGGATCGACAAGGTCGCGGAGCCCGAGTTCAAGTTGACGTTGGCGATGTTCGTGAACGGCGCCATGTCAACGTTCTGGTTGCCCGCTAGCTGGTAGAAGCTGAAGTGCGGCAGGCTCGCTGCCAGCGTCAGCGTGTCGGGATTGAGCAAGGCAGGCACAGGAGCCCAGGTGTTGGCCGTTTCGTCGAGCGTCCAGAGGACCAGCGCCTTCGGATTGCTGCCGCGCAGCTCGTCTGGGTTGATCCGCACAATGACGATGATCGGCGTCGCAAACGGCGACAGGCTCTGTGACGGGTCCGCCACGTCGGTCGCGTCGAACGTCCAGCGCTTGAGTGCCGGCCGGTCTGCAGATATCGACGGTAGCGAAGGGTCAGATGGATCGCCGGTCGTCACGCTCACCGTCGCGTCGCCGTCGAGCGCTCCCGCAGGGAAATTCAGCGTCACACGCTGATCAGCGGTGACAAGCGTGCCACCTGCGCTGCCGATGACGGCCGTGGCGACGGTTCCGATGGTATCGGGCGTCGGGCTCAATGGGGGAACGCTGGGCGTCGGTGTCGGCGTCACGCTCTCAATCGGTGTGGCCGTCGGAGACTCGACGCCGATCGGCGTATCAGTTGCCGTCGCAATCGTAGGCGTGTCGCTGGCAGCTGTCGCCGTGTCCGTCGGGACGGTAACCGTATCAGTGGGGAACTCCACTGGCGGCGTCTCGGTCGGCGTTGGCGCCGCGGTGGCGCCGTCGTCTGGCGGCATCTGCGCGAACTGCAGCGACGAGAACGCCGGCAGCGATGTCGAAGCGCCGTGGGCCTGCGCCGGCTGCGCGCTCACCGCCGCCCACTCGTCGAACGAGTACGTGTTCGCCGCGAACGCGCCGAACACGATCATCGTGACGAGAGCGAAGCGGCGGATGAGAAGTGTATGCATGTTTCTCACTGTTGCTTATGAACAGTTGGTTCCAGATTGAGCGAGGGCCGTTAGCGTGTCCGCGTTGGTGACGACGCCATTCGGCGGCCCGGAACGCCACGGACGCGCCGCGTCGGAGCTTGGAGTCCGGTCATATTCCCGACCATCGGGGATTCCGTTCGCGTTCCAGTCGCTGCCGTACGTAACACCGTTCGCATTTGGTGTATTGGGGTTCGTGGCGCTGGTGCCTACATAGGCCAGGACCGCGAGGACATCCGCAAGGGTGATTATTTTGTTACGCGCGCCGCCCGGTGCGGCTGACGAGAGCGCCGGCAACGGCACATCGAAAAAGTCCCACGGGTTCGTCGGGTCGCGTTGGCCGCCCGGATGCCAGTCCGTCGGGACAATCTCTTTCGTGTCCTTGCAACCGTCGCCATCCGCGTCATCGGTGGCAACGTCGTCGCTGCTGTTGCTAACGGCGTTCGTGCTGCGCAGAAGCTCCGCACCATCAGGTTGCACGCCAACGTCTGTGTTCGCAGCATTGGGGTCCGTGCCAAAATTCGCTTCGCACACATTGCCCACGCCGTCGTAGTCGGTATCGGTGCTCAGCGTCGTCGATGCCGACGAGACTGCCGAGCGCTACCTGAATGGCATCTACGAAGTCCACCGGAGCGGCGATTGGAACGTCGGCCGCCTCATCGCTGTGCTCGAAGCGCTCGCAACCCGCGACGGCGACGACTTCGCTGGCGTGCTGGCCGCTGCAGTCGGGCGCGCCCGACTCACGGTCGACGGCCACCAGCTCGCCGTCGCCCGCATCGGCGCCGAGATCGACCGCATGCGCCGCGAACGCCTCTTTCCCGACGCCGCGTCGCTCGAAAACATCATCCGCCACGAGACGGCTCTGAACCGCATGCTCTACCAGGCCCTCGGCCAGCTCGAAGCCATGCAAAGCCGCCGCGCTGGCGTCCCAACACCACTCCACCGCATCCACGCCGTCGGCCTCCCCGGCGGCTAAATTGCGCGCCACGATCGTCTCGCCGAAAAAACAACGATTCTGCAAAACAAGAACAAATCCAGATTCAAATCGCAAAACATAACGAATCCCAATGCTGCTCAACCGTCCCTCTCCCCCCAGTGGGAGAGGGTGGCCGAAGGCCGGGAGAGGGGCTCCACTCCGTACCCTCTCCCCCAGTGGGAGAGGGTGGCCCAACGGGCCGGGAGAGGCCCCCCCAATTCCCCCTCGCCCCTTGTGGGAGAGGGGTGGCCGCAGGCCGGGGAGAGGGGCCCCAGCAGGCCCGGGGTGAGGGCCGCACTCCTCTTCCCGGCACGCACGCCGATCGAGTATGATCCTCTCCCATCCCACGCAGCACGTCATCGGGCTCAACGACAGCATCAAAGCTAGGAGCGCGAAGCGAGATGAAAGAGTACAGGACTGAACAGATTCGGAATGTCGTGCTCCTCGGCCACGGCGGGACCGGAAAAACCTCTCTGGCCGAGGCAGCGCTCTTCTCCTCCGGCGGCTGCTCCCGCCTGGGCAGGGTCGACGATGGCACCACCGCCTCCGACTTCGAGCCCGACGAAGTCAAACGTAAGATCAGCCTCAGTCTCGCGCTCGTCCCCTGCGAATGGGCGAACCATAAGATCAACATCATCGATACACCCGGCTACGCCGATTTCGTCGGCGAAGTGAAGAGCGGCATCCGCGCCGCCGATATCGGCGTCGTCGTTGTGGATGCCGTCTCCGGCGTGCAGGTGGGCACCGAGATGGCGTGGGCGAATGCCGACCGTGCCGCGCTCCCCCGCATCGTCTTCATCAACCGCATGGACCGCGAGAACGCGAACTTCGACCAGGCGCTGTCGCAGCTCCAGGCGCGCTACGGCAAGAAGGTCGCGCCGCTGGCATTGCCGATCGGCGCGCAGGACAGCTTCTCGGGCGTCGTGAACCTCATCGAGCAGAAAGCGTACATGGGCGACAAGGGGACGCCCGCCGATGTGCCCGCAGACATGGCGAGCGCCGTCGCGGCCGCGCGCGAGCAGCTCGTCGAGGCCGTCGCCGAGGCCGACGACGACTTGCTGGCGAAGTACCTCGAGGGCGATGAGCTGACCGAAGAGGAGCTGACCGGCGCGCTCAAGAAGGGCATCGCCTCCGGCATCGTCTGTCCGGTGTTCGCCGGATCATCAGCGAGGAACATCGGCGTCGCAAAGTTCCTTGATGCGCTCATCGCCGATTGCCCGTCGCCGGCGGAGGTCGCCGCGCACACGGCGCGAAACGGCGCCAGCGACGAGCAGTTGACCGCGGACGCGTCCGGGCCGCTCGCCGCCATCGTCTTCAAGACGTCGGCGGACCAGTTCGTCGGCAGACTCAACTACGTGCGCGTCGTGTCCGGCACGCTCAAGGCCGACTCGCACGTCTGGAACGCCAACCACAACGCCGACGAGCGCATCGGCCAGCTCATCGTCCTCAAGGGCAAGACGCAGGATCATGCGCCGTCGCTCGTGGCGGGCGATATCGGCGCGGTCGCGAAGCTGGCGCAGACCGTCACGGGCGACACGCTCTGTGCGAAGGAGCACACGCTGACGCTGCCGCCGTTGGAGTTTCCGAAGCCGCCGTTCAATGTCGCGGTCACGCCGAAGGGCAAAGCCGACGTCGACAAGCTCGGCCCATCGCTCCATCGCATCGCCGAGGAAGACCCGACGCTGTACGTCCACCGCGATGAGATGACGGGCGAGACCATCATCTCCGGCATGGGCGAAACACACGTCGAAGTCGCCGCCGAGAAGATGAAGCGGAAGTTCGGCGT
>CAYWOO010000110.1:0-62775 GCA_964458665.1 uncultured Dehalococcoidia bacterium | reverse complement strand
GTCGATCGACTCCATCATCTCCATGCGGACGCCTACCGCGTCGATCTGGCTGCGCAGCGACCGTAGATCTTCCTCGATCGTGGTCTGCCCACGCCGGTACTCGGCACCAGCATCGGATTCCTTCGCTCGGTCGGCGATCGCCTGATCCAGCCCCGGCCCCGTCAGCGTCAGCTCGTGCGCGATGCCCGCGTACTCCTTCGCCCACGCCGCCAGCTCGTTGATCGCCTTGCGGCGATCCTCGATCGAGGCATCACGCTCAAGCCGCAGCCGCGCTACCGTATCCGTGCTTTCTGTAATGCGGCGGCTCAGATCCTCAACAGCCGCCAGCGCGCGTGCCGCTGCCTGCTCGCTCGCCAGCGCGGCGCGTTGCACGCGCAGCAGCTCCTGCTCGACTTCACCCAGCCGCGCCCGATGCGTCGCCAGCTCCGCGCGAGCTGCGTTGAGTTGGGCCTCCAATTCCGCCGTTTGAGTCAGCGGCGCGCTCTCGCCCTGCGCCGCTTCGTCGCTTCGCAGCGACGCAAGCTCAGCCGTCAGTTCCTCCAGGCGCTGCGCCAGCATCTTGCCGCGCTCGCCGTCCAGCGCCACGCGACGTTCGAGGTCGGCTACGTAGTCCTGCATCGTCCGCAGCCGGGCCTCGCGCGCGCCGATCTCACGCTTGCGCTCGTCAATCGCCACGCGCAACTGCGCGAGGCCGTCGTCGCAGGCTTTCGCCTCCGCCTTTACCTGCTCGAACGCTTCGTTGCGCTGGTCCTGCGTGGTGATCGCGGACAACAGCAAGCTGTTGATCTCCTGCCACTGGTGCGCGTACCAGACGTGCAACGTGGCAGCGAGTTCCCGCGCCAGTTCCTGATACTTCACCGCGCGCCCTGCCTGCCGCTCGAGCTGATTGATCCTCGGCTCGATCTCGCGCACCAGCATGCGCACGCGGTCGGTGTTCTCGCGCGTCTGCTTCAGCTTGCGCTGCGCATCCTCGAGCTTGTCGCGGAAGAGCCGCACGTCGGCGGCTTCTTCGATCAACGCGCGGCGGTCTTCGGGCCGCAGGCTCAGCACCTGCTCCACCATGCCCTGCCCCATGAACGCGTAGCTGTTCTGCCCCACCTGCGCCCGCATGAACAGCTCGACGACGTCACGCAGCCGCACCTTCGAGTTGTTGATCAAGTATTCGTTCTCGCCGCTGCGATACGCGCGGCGCGTCACGACGACCTCGTCGAACTCGATCGGCAGCCAGTGCCGGCTGTTGTCGAGTGTGATGCTCACTTCGGCGACACCCAGCGGCGCCCGCTTGTCGCTGCCGGCGAAGATCACGTCTTCGGTCTTGCGCGCGCGCAATGCCCGGCTCGCGTGCTCGCCCAGCACCCAACGCAGCGAATCGGCCACGTTCGTCTTGCCGGTGCCGTTCGGCCCGACGACGCACGTGACGCCCGGCGCAAACTGGAGTTGCGTCTTGTTGGCGAAGCTCTTGAAGCCCTGGACATCGAGACGCTTAAGATACAACGAGTTCTCCTTCGCTCTTCTCGATCTCTTCCAGTGCCGCTTGCGCTGCTTGTTTTTCCGCCATCTGCTTGCTCCGCCCCTCGCCCGTGCCCATGCTGCGCCTGCCGACCATCACCTGCACAGTAAACCGGCGCGCGTGGTCCGGCCCTTCGGTCCGCAGCAGTTTGTACGATGGCGTCGTCTGCCACTTCGACTGCACGACCTCTTGCAGTTTCGACTTCGGGTCGTACGGCATGCCGCTCTTCCGCAGGCCCGCCAGCTCGACGCCCAGGCTGCGTTTCACGAACGCCCGCACCTTCACGATGCCGCCGTCGAGGAAGATCGCGCCGACCAGCGCCTCGTACGCACGCGCCATGTTCGTTGGCCGCTTCCGCCCACCCGCCGCGTCTTCGCCGCGCCCGAGCTGTAGAAACTCACCCAGTTCCAGGCGCGCCGCAGCCCGTGCCAGCGTGTCCCGCCGCACCAGGTGTGCGCGCAGCTCCGTCAGCTTGCCTTCATCCACGTCCGGGTACTCCAGATACAGCTGCTGCGCCACGACGACACCCAGCGCGGCATCGCCCAGGAACTCCATCCGCTCGTTCGAGCCAACGTCGATCCCCGGGTTCTCATTCAGATAGGACGTGTGGATGAGGGCCTGCTTGAGGAGGGCCGGATTCTTGAACTTGAGGTGAAGCCGGGCCTCGAGCGATCTCCAGTCGGGCAACTGCGTACCTCTCGTCGCACGGGGCAGTCTAGCCACGTACGGCGTGAAAACGGCGACGACCGCATGATGCGGTCGCAGAGGGCGGCAATCGAAAAGAGAGACAGGCACCTGGCCCGGCGAAAGATGGCGCACCATCCCCCAGCCGATCGCGTTCCTCTCACTCCATTCGGTTGCGGCCATCGGGGTTCCTTCCCCACGCGCCCGCTCATCCGATTGAACCCATACCAGCCGCCAGGCCGCCCCGATCATAGGTACCACGCGGTCGGACTGTCAAGCGGCCAGCGACTCTATACTCCAGAGCGATGACAAGCAGCGATGCATCCCCCGCGCAACTGCGCCGCGATCTGCTCGCGCAGCTCCCCGCAACGACCCGCGATGCCATAGAGCGGATCGTGGCCGCTGCGGCGCCGCACTGCGCGGTCTACGCCGTCGCGGGCGCCGTGCGCGACCTGCTGCTCGACCGCAAAATGACAGACCTCGACCTCGTCATGGAGTGCGACGCGCCTTCGATCCTGCACGCCGCGCTGCCCGATACGAAACTCACCGTACACGCGCGCTTTCGCACCGCCAGCGCGATCGTCGGCGGCACACGCATCGACGCGGCGACCGCACGCAGCGAGGCGTACGCCCGTCCCGGTGCGCTCCCCCGTATCGCTCCGGCCGGCATCGAGGCCGACCTCCACCGTCGCGATTTCGCGATGAACGCGATCGCCCTCCGCCTCTCCGGCGAAGGCGCGCTACTCGACCCATGTGACGGCCTTGCCGACATCGCCGCGCGCCGCATTCGCGTCCTCCACGATGCGTCGTTCCAGGACGACGCCACGCGCATGTTCCGCGCCTTGCGCTACGCCGCCCGCCTCGGGTTCACACTCGAACCGCACACCGCAACCGTTCTCACGCGCGATCTCGCCTACATCGGCGCCATCGGCGGCGAACGCCTGCGCCGCGAACTGGAACTGATCCTCGGCGAAGCGACCGGCGGATCCGCCCTCGAGGCTGCCGTACGATACGCCGCTCTTCAGCAGATCCACGCCGCACTTTCGTGGGACCGCGCGCGCAGCACCGCGTTAGCGGATCCCGTACCGAACCGCGTGCCCGCGCTGCCGTACGGCTTCGCGCTCCTCAGCGCTAACGCGTCGCCCGCCGAAGCATCAGCGATCGTCGCGCGCCTCAAACTCAAGCGCAGCGAAGCCGAGGCGGTCACGGGCACAGCCTCGATGCAGAGCGTCGCCGCGATGCTGCGCAGGCCGGACGCGAAGCCGTCCGGCGTCGTCGTGCTGCTCGATCGCTTCCCGCTCGCTGCGGTCGCCGCACGGGCCGCCATCGAATCCGACCCGATTGCCCGGCAACTGGCCCTCCGCTACCTTGCGGAGTGGCGCAACGTGAGGCCAATCCTCCGTGGTGACGAACTGATCGAGATGGGGGTACCCGCCGGGCCACAGGTACAACGCGGCCTCCAGCTCGTCCGGGCGGCGCGCCTCGACGGGTGGGCGACCGATCGCGACGACGAGCGTGCACTCGTGCTCCGCTTTGCGAAGAGCATCCGCGATGCCGGCGCCGCCCACGCCCCCATCGAATTCAACGTGAACTGACTGGACTCCCGATGAGCTCCGACGCCGCCCCTTCCACATTCATATGCAACGTCTGCGGCGAGTCCGCCGACGCGGCGAGGACGGCCGAGTGCAATTGGTGCGACAACCGCTTCCACCTCAACCAGCGCAACGACGTCGAATCCAAAGACTGTGGCCAGGTCTGGGTCGACGAGCAGTATTTAGCGCTACAGTTTGCCTGCAACACCTGCCTCGCAGGCACGGAGCGCGACCCGGCGACCACCGATGCGCCAGGCCCGGCCGTTCCCGCAACAGCCCGATCGCCCCGCAGAAGCAGCGAGCACTCCCGCCGCTACAAGAGGCGCGCATGACCAACAAACTGCAGCCTCAATCGATGTTTGCCACCACGGGCAGCGCCGGCCCTATGTGGGATAGCCGTCCTCGCCTTTCCGTCCGGCACAGCCGAACCAACGCAGCACACCCCATCGCGACGCGCGAGCCGGTCGCGTGCGTCCCGAACGACTCCGCACATTCGATGTGGGATAGCCGTCCTCGCCTGTCCGTCCGGCATAGCCGGACCTACGCACAACGCTCGATCGACCAGCGCCCAACGGTCGCGTGCGCAACGAATGACCGCGACTCTTCGATGTGGGATAGCCGCCCCCGGCTGTCCGTCCGGCAACGCCGGACCGACGCAGCACACGCGATCACTCTGAACCCACAGATCGTGTGCGCCACCAACGCCCGCGTAGGGGCGCACGGCTGTGCGCCCGCCGGCACGCCCTGATGCCCACCAAAAAACGCCCCCAACCAAGCTCCTCACCGACGGCCGAACCGCACCCAGCGAAAACCCGCTCCCGCCCCGACTGGCGCTGGCGATCCTTCCCCGTCTTCGCCGCCTTCGCCACCGGCATGCTCATCGCCTTCATCATCAACGAGGGCTCGGTCAACCCCGCCGCGTTCGTGCTACAGATCGCCGCCCTGCTCGGCGTCAGCTACAGCCTCGCGCACCTGCTCGTGACCAACGTCGTTACCGCCGGCCGCACCCGCCGCGATCGCGAAGACGAAACCGAAGACGTCATCGTCCACCCCGACGAGCAATAGCACGCACACCGTTCGCGTAGGGGCATTCCGTAGAATGCCCTCGCTCGTCACGCGCTAGAGCTCCCGCACCAGCCAAGCAATAGCACGCACACCGTTCGCGTAGGGGCATTCCGTAGAATGCCCTGCTCGCGCGCTCACAACTCCCGCACCAACCACGCGACACCTGCCCGCTCGCACGGCCAATCAGCACGCAGCAGCGGCCGATACCCCAACCTGATCCAGAAGTATGTCCCGATACCGTGAGCCGAAGGCGCCGGCGCGTACACCACTCGCGCACCTTCCGCCCGCACCGCATCCTCGACCAGCGCCACCGCACTCATCCCCGACCCGCGACGTGCGAGTGCAGGCGGCGTCGCCACGATCTCGACGACCGCCGCATCCCGCTTGGGCGCACTCGTGCGGTACGCGACCAGCCCAACATCATCGCTATCGCGCACAATAATCTGCGCCCGCAGCCGCCGTTCGCCCCGCAGCCGCTCCATCAACGTCGAACCCGGCCGCTCACCCGCGATCCCGTCATATCCGACAGATGCGGCAACAGGCGCCAGCCATCCGTCCAGCCACGCGGCATCACCATCATCTACGGGCCGAAGGTGCGTGTTCACGCGGACGGCGCGCTGGTCGCTGGCCGGTCGAGCCACGCGACCACCTCGCCGGGCAGATCGCGCAGCGGCGGCTCACGCAGCTCGCAAGACGGCAGCGATCGCACGATCGCTTCGCCATACCGCCGGCTGCGGAACCGCCGGTCGAGCACCACCATCACACCGCGGTCGGTCTTGCGCCGGATCAGCCGTCCGAAACCCTGTTTGAAGCGCAGGATCGCCTGCGGCAGAGCGTACTGCTCGAACGGTTGGTCGAACAGCTCCGATCTCGCCCTGTACACCGGATCCGACGGCACAGCGAACGGCAGTCGCGCCATGATCAGCAGCGAAAGCGCGTCGCCCGTCACGTCGACACCCTCCCAGAAACTCGCCGCGCCCAGCACGACCGTCCGCTGATTCTCCTTCAGCGTCGCCAGCAGTTGCCGCGGCGGCCCGTCGATGCCTTGGCCTAGCACGAGGATCTCCTGTTCTTCGAGTTGCCGCTTGATCCCTTGATATGCCGCGCGCAGCCCGCCGTGCGACGTGAACAGCACCAGCGCCCGCCCTCTGCTCGCCGTCACCAGCTCGATGATCGCCGACTGCAGCGCCGCGAGATATCCCTGCTGATCTGGCTCCGGCATGTCGCTCGGCGCGAGGATCAGCGTCGACTGCCGATAGTCGAACGGCGATCCGAGCAGCAGCTCGCGAGAGTCCTCGAACCCCAACCGGCCCTTGATGTAGTCGAAATTATCCTCAGTGCTCAGCGTCGCGCTCGTCAGAACGACGCTTTCCTTCGATCCGTACAACCCCGCCCGCAGCGCCTCCGCAACGGACAACGGCGCGCTCGACAGCGAGGGCGACGCATCGCGCCGGCCCATCGTCAGCCAGCAGATCGCCTCCCGGTCGTCTTTGCCGATGATCCGCGACAGCCCCGTCCGCAGCGCTTCGCCATCGTCGAGCAGGTCCACCGCTTCGGCGACCACGGCGTCGTGATCGAGCACGTCCTTCACGTCGGCCTGTGTCAGCGCTTCGTGCAGCTCCTCCAGCACGCCGAGCACTTCAGCGAGCGTTTCCTCCGTCTTGAACCAGTCCGCCTCGATGTCCGACCAGTCCGGCTGCACCCGCATGCCGCGGTTGATCGGGATCCGCTCATCGAAGTCGTTGCGGCCGCTGCTGTGCTCCTGCCCGAACTGCTGCAGCGCGCGGAAGAACGCCGGCACGCGGTCGCGCGCCCGGACCGTCGACTGCGCCAGCGTCCGCGCCAGCGACTGTAGTTGCGGCGCCGGCCCCAGCGCCTGCGACGACACGCGAGTCGCCGAATCGACGCTCGCCGTCAAGCCGCTCTCCCGGCCGATGCCCGCCCGCGAGTGCGCCCGCTCCAGCCACGCCAGCACGTCCGCTTCCGACGCATTGAAGCCGAACTGGTTCGTCGCTTCCTCTTCTAAGTGATGCGCCTCATCGACCACGAGGTGCTGATACTCCGGCAGCACGTTGCCGCCCGTCGCCACGTCTGAGAGCAGCAGCGCGTGGTTCACGATCAGTACGTGCGCCGCCTCCGCCTGCTTCCTCGCGCGGTACAGGAAGCACGACCCATCGCGCACGTACTCGCACTGCATCGCGATGCACCCGCCCTCGTGCGCGCTGACCCGGCTCCACGCGGCATCTTCCTCGCGCCGCAGATTCAGCTCCGCACGATCTCCCGTGTCCGTCTGCCCCAGCCAGAACAGCAGCCGCACCGCTACGCGCGTCTCCTCGATCGACATCGATCCGAGGCGCCGTGCGCCCGCCCAGCGCAGCAAGCACAGGTAGTTGCGGCGCCCCTTCAGCTGCGCCACGCGCAGATCGTCGTGCGCGATGCCTGCTTCCGCCAGCAACCGCCGCGCGATCGGTATGTCCTGCGACATCAATTGCTCTTGCAGGTTGATCGTGTTCGTCGAAATCACCGCGCGCGTGTTGTTCCGCACCGCATGCAGCGCCGATGGCACGAGGTACGCCAGCGACTTCCCGACGCCCGTACCCGCCTCGACGATCAGGCTGTCGCCCTCGGCGATCGCTTCCGCCACGGCGCGCGCCATCGCCGCCTGCTCTGGCCGCTCCTCAAACTCGTCGATCACTTCGCGCGCGGCGCCCGAACCGATCAGCCGCACTGCTTCTTCGGACGGCACGGCGACGCGCTTCGGCGACGGCGGCCGCACCTCCGGCAGTTCGCCCGGCGCTTTCACGAACCCGTGCACGATGCCCGGGCGATCGGTATCGCCCGTCGCCCACGGCGTTTCGTTCGCGATCTCCTGGAACAGGTGTCGCAACGTCCACTCGCTCGCCGACGCGATGCGCTCGACCTCGGCGATCAGCTCCGGCGGCGAATCGACGAGCCGCTGCCGTAGCGCCGCAAACACGCGCATCGCCGCGTCCGCATCCGCCATCGCGCGATGCCGGTTCGTGAACGTCAGGCCCAGATGATCCGCGATGGCGCCGAGCGTGAACTGCCGCAGGTCCGGCAGCAGCAGCCCCGCCAGCTCGAACGTGTCGTACGTCGGCCCGAAGATCTGTACGCCCTTGCGTTGCAGAAACGTCGTATCGAACGTCGGATTCTGCCCGACGATCGCGTCGAACCCGATGAAGCGCTCCACATCCGGCGCGATGCTGCCGAAGTGCGGCGCAGCGTCCAGCGTCGCCGGATCGATGTGCGTGAGCATCGCAATGCGATACTCGAGCTTCCGCCCCGGGTTCACGAGCGTCTGATACGTGTCGAGCACGCCGCTCGCGTCAAAACGGATCGCGGCGACTTCGATGATCTCGTCCGTGTCCGGATCAAGTCCGGTCGTCTCGAGATCGAGAGAAACATACGGCAAGAGGAGTGCCGGTCTAGTAACTAAAGCGCAGCAGCCATCCCAACCACCCGCGCCCCCAATCCTACCACGCGACCAGTTTCGGGCCGTCTGGCCTCTAAACAGAGCCACCCCAACTGACGATGCTCCCTTAGTCGGAGGAGGACCACCATGACCACACTTAAGGCCCTTGCGCCACTCGATCAATCATCCCGCGATCGCATTCTCCTGGCGCACCTGCAGCGGTTGGCCAGCGTCACTGGCGCCACAATCCACCTGTTGCACGTCGTTCCAGTCATCAGGTCCCTCACACCACACGCCATCCGCTCGGCCGAAACATACGTCGACGCGTTCGAGGCTCAGCTTCGCTCTCAGGGCATCGCAGCCCACGGAATCGTCCGCAAGGGCGATCCCGCCGCGGAGATCGCCAAGGTCGCCGCAGAGTACGAAGTCGACGTGATCGTCATGGGCACACGCGGCCGGCGCGGGCTGGATCGTCTCTTTGTCGGCAGCGTCGCCGAAGATGTCATGAGCCGCTGTCCCCAGCCGGTGACACTGGTCAATGAAGCGACCGCGCGAGGCGTCCTGGACGAGAAGAGCTGGACGCAGTCTTCCTACATGGCCGGGATCGTCTGGAACAAAGTCGCACGCGGCCTTCTCTCCGACGACCAGGCCCTCGCCGAAATGCAGCGCCTGCAAGCGCTCGGCCTCGACCACGACATCATGAATGCGACCTACACCACGCTACGCCAGACCGGCGCGCCAGCCGAGTGGCTCGACCTCGACTTCCAGCGCGAAACGCTCGCACAATTCATGCCTGCCACTCCGAAGGAAGAGCACAACGCCGCCTGACCGCCACAACATCACAAGGCGCCGCGCCCGATCGGTCATCAAGAAACATACGACAGGCGCCCCGCCTGTCGGGCGGGCGCGGACCTCACACGAACGCCGAGCGCCAGCACAACGCTCCGCCCGAACCACTTCGTGCCCCTTCGTGTCCTTCGTGGCTAACGTCGCGCCGTCGCTGTAGGACAGGCGCCCCGCCGGTTGGACGGAACTTCGTATGACACGAACGCCCGGGCACCAGCGCAACGCTCCGCCCAACGTACTTCGTGCCCTTCGTGGCTAATCGCGTCTCGTGGTTACGTCGCCAAACCAGGCGCCGCCTCTTCGAGGCTATCCTCCGTGAAGTACGTAAGATTACCCTGCAGCAAACCGTGATGCGCATGGAAACGAGCAGCGTGCAGCTCGCGCAGCATGTCGTCCGGCGTCTGCAACTCCTGCTCGAACACCGTGCAGTAGAACCCGATGCCCGACGTCGAGTGCGCGTCGCTGCCGCCCGTCACTGGCTTGCCCAGCACCTTCGCGACGCGCAGCGCGAACAGATTCTCCCGGGGCGTGTTCGCGCCATTCAGCGCCTCGATCGCATCGACCAGACCGAACACCGGCATCCGCTCCGCCGCCTGCTCCGGCGTCATCGTGAACGGCTCTTTCCCTTGCTTGCGGAAGTACACCGGGTCGAACCAGTGGCGGAACGGGTGCGCCACCACCATGTACCCGCCCAGCTCGTCCAGCACGCGCCGCAGCTCCTCCGCCCGCCGGATGCCGCTGACGTACTGCTTCAACCCCACCACGATCATGTGGCCGAGGTCCGTCGACACTTCCATGCCGTTGTTGACGAACAGATCGCTGTGCCGCGCGCGATACTCGTTGAGCTTGTACGTATCCCAGAGCCGGTCGTGCTCCGTGATGTTGATGCCCGTTAGCCCGCGCTTCCGCGCCTCCTCCGCCAGGTCCTCCGGACTCAATCCGCTGTCCGAAGCCCCCGCCGTAGTGTGCACATGCATATCAAGGACAGTACCGCTCATCGCGCGAGTATATCAGCGCCCCCGCATACGCTCGACGCGCCCGCGATGTGCTACAGCCGCCCGCGTTGCCGTCGATGTGGCACAGCCGCCCCCGGCTGTGGGTCGCCGTACGGGCCGGACCTGCGTGTCCGCCCCGCTCGTCACGCCCGCGATGTGGCACAGCCGCCCCCGGCTGTGGGTCGCCGTAGGGGCGGACCTGTGTGTCCGCCCCGCTCGTCACGCCTGCCAGCGCACCCTAACTACAGCTCGTCCCCGACTGCGCCAGCACCGTCAGCACGTCGCCCAGCGTCACCGTCCCGTTCGGCGGTCCCGACCGCCACGGCTGTCCGGGCGTCGTACTGGGCATCCGGTCGTACTCCCGGCCGTCCATCATGCCGTTGCCGTTCAGGTCGCTCCCGTACATCGCTCCGTTGACGTTCGGCGTGTTCGGGTTCGCGGCGGAGGTCCCAACGTACTGCAGATTCGCCAACACATCCGGCAGGCCGATGATCTTGTTTCGCGTGCCCGTCGTGCTGGCCGGCAGCAGCGGCGGCGTAGGCACATCGGCGAAGTCCCACGGATTGAGCGGATCGCGCATGCCACCAGATGTGGGTGCCAGCCCTGCCTCTTTCACGTCCGTGCAGCCATCGTTGTCGTCGTTCGTGTCACACACATTGTTTCCCGTCGTCAGACCTTCCGGCGAGGCGCCGTCGACGATCCACGGAAGGGTCGGTGGATTGCCGAATGGCCCGCCGAGTGCGTCGTTGTTCGCGCCGTTGACGCCCCGATACATGAGGACACGATTGTTCTGATAGTCGGCGGCATACAGGTCGCCGCAGTGCACTGCGACGGCCACGGGCGAACACAGTCGGCCTTCCGGGCCCACAGCCAGATTGTTGCAGGTGCCGCTGACGAAGTCGAGAACAGGCTGGCCGTAGACGGCGTCCGCAGACGCGAGCGTATTCGGGTATGCGAGCACACGGTGGGAAACTTGCTCCGCGACGTACAGGTCGTCAGTCGCGAGGTCGATAGCGATACCTCGCGGAGAACAGAGGCTGGCGGCGCTCATCGCCAGACACGATGATGTCGTGAAGTCTCCGGCCTGACCCATGACGTAATTTGCGTTTTGGCCGCTGACCAGCGGGTTCCCCTGGTAAAAGAGCACGCGGTTGTTCTGCGGATCGGCCACGTACAGGCGAATCCCGGGGCTCACGTTGTCGAACGCCAAGGCTTCCGGCCCGCACAGCGTGTCCTGCTGTGCGCCACCTCCCTCGTTGCAGCCACCGGTAGTGAAGTCCGCGTGGCCGAGGACGACGTCGGCGGTTCGATCGGCGGTCAATACAGATCCATTCGCCAGACCGGTGTATTGGAGCACACGGCTGTTTCCGTCGCTCACGAATACGTCGCCGCTGGGATGTATGGTCACGCCCGCAGGGTTGCACAGCGTGGACGCGCTGATGCCTCCGATATTGCAGCTGCCGGAGTTCAGGCAGCTTGGGGACTGAGCACCAGCCCCATCGCAGGCCGCTCCCTGGCCGAGCACCACGTCGGCTGCACGATCGTGAAGCGGATCGTGATAAATCAGCACACGGTCATTAGCATAATCGGCGACGTAGAGGTCGTCGTCCGTGTCGTCGAGCGGGTCGTTCGAGTCAACCGCCAACGCACCAGGGCGGCAGAGGCGGTCTTTGGTGGGCGCCAGGCAGGTGCCTACGGTGAAGTCAACCTGCCCGTACACCTCATCGGCCGTCACCGTGTCGCACGAGCCGCAGGTGCCGGCCGGATTGTCGTACCGTACCACGCGGCTGCGCGCGAACGTGTTTTCCGCCACGTACATGTTCCCCAGGGCGTCAATGGCGATGGCACGAGGATCGCAAAGGCTGGTCGCGCTCAACGGCATACATGTGGTTGGGGTCGTGAAGTCGGGTTGGCCGAACACCAGATCGGCCGCGGTGTCTCCCTCCACCGCGAGGGCGGTCCGCTCCGACGGGACGAACGCAGCCGCGCAAACCACGAGCAAAAGCACGGCGACCAACCGGCGATGGACATTCACGATCATGCTTCATCTCCTCAAATCGTTGAGCGCGATAACCTGTACTGATTCAGTGCTCGCGCGGACACATGAATTCGACGCAGGCAGGCGTGCCGGAACGGTGGCTCCGCACGACAGCCGTCGTGCGGAGCCACACATGCTCTACGTACAGTTCGTCCCAACCTGCGCGAGCACGGTTAGCACATCGGAGAGCGTCACCGTCCCGTTGGGCGGGCCTGACCGCCACGGCTGACCGGGCGTCGTGCTGGGCGTGCGGTCGTACTCCCGCCCATCTGGAATGGTGTTGCCGTTGAGGTCGCTCCCGTACATCGCTCCGTTGACGTTCGGCGTGAGTGGTATCGCGGCCGCAGTTCCGACGTACTGGAGGTCAGCTAACACATCCGCAAGCGTGATCAGCCGGTTTCGCGTACTGCCAGGGGTCGCCGGCAACAGTGCCGGCGCCGGCACATCGGCGAAGTCCCACGGAACAAGCCGATCGCGCATGCCGCCGGCCGTGGGAACCAGCCCCGCCTCCCGCACGTCCGTGCAGCCATCGTTGTCGTCGTTCGCGTCGCAGGCGTCGCCGCCCAGCGTCGCGCCTTCGGCGCCGTTGCCGTCGATAATCCAGAGATACGCGACGGCTGCATCGTTGTTCTCCTGCAAGGGGTTCGCCGCGACGGGACAGTTGTCCACGACGTTGCCGACGCCGTCGCCGTCGATATCCGGGTCGCAGGCGTCGCCGATGAGGTCTCCATCGAGGTCGGCCTGCGTCGGATTCATCACGAGCGGGCAGTTGTCGATCATGTCGCCGATCAGATCGCCGTCGTCATCGAAATCGCAACCGTTGTCCTGAAAGTCGAAGTCCAGATCGATGCCCGTCTCAAGGCAGATATCGATGGCGTCCACGTTGTCGTTGACGGGGCCGCCCGTTCGCAGCGCACTCACACCGAGCATTTCGGCGTCGATGATCGGGAAGGGCGCCGCGCCAATGCCGAGGAAGACGTCGCCGGCGGTCGCCGTCCCGGGCCCGAAGCAAACGGAGGCCAAAACGGGCAGCGTCGGCGACACCGGCGTGAGAGAAAACATCATGGGGTCGCCGAAGCCGGCTCCGGCCGCCATAACGGGCGCGCCCGAGTACGTCAGCGCAAGGGCATCGATGTCATCGCCCGGACCGAGCCCATGCGCGAAGAAGGGGATGTAGTCGAACACGAAGGGGAACCCGCCGGGCGGGAAATACGCATACACGGTCGCAGCCGATGGCGGCGAGAAGTTCGGTGGCACGGGACCCAGCGCAGCGGCTGTCGCAGCATTGAGGGAGAAGAAGACGGGGACGTCAGGCAGGCCGTCGCCCGCGGCCGGCACGAAGTCAACCACCGAGTTGTCGCTCAGGTCGAGCGTATCCAGATTGTCGGCGAGCGGCACCAGCCCGAGGCCGACGTTCGGCGCGCCGAACGCGAGCGGCCCGACGCCGTTCTCGTCGGCAAGTTGCGTATTCGAGCGGATGGGGCCGCAGGGTGGCGCAGCGAATGCCGGGAACCCGCCCAGGGGCAGCGTCGCCGGATCGAGGCTCAGGTAGATGTCGCCCGCGGTGCTGCCATCGCCTATCGCCGTCTCAAACGTGACATTCGGTTGCGGCGGGAACGGTGGCGATCCCGGATGGCCGACCGACCCGGGCGCAACGGAGAACGCCACGTGCCATGGCGCTGGAGGAGGGAACGGCTCGTTGCCAAACGAACTGGCGTCCACCTCGCCGGGAGGGGGAGCGCGCCGGGCGGGATCACCACCACCGGTGGCGGCAGCGGTCCGAAAGCCGGTGCTCCTGGCGCGGGCTCGAGCCCGGCGCCGGGCGGGCCCGACGGCGAACCGAGCGACAGGCCAAACGTCGGGTCGGCGTCGGCCCGTTGCGGCACGGCAGCGAAGAGCGTGCCGATGGCCATCATGATGAGGAAGAGCGTAGCCGTGCGTAGCATGACGAGTACCGCCTTTGTCCAGGCGGCGCGGGCCGGAAGTCGTCGCGAGAGGCTGTGCCGGAAGGCGCCACCGGGTGTGACCGCAACGTGCGGATTGGAGTGAGGTCAACGATACCACCGAACGGCAGGATGTCAAGTGCTCTCGGGCGCGATGTTGGTGTTCCGAGATTCTGTCCTCGGTAACTGTTCTGTGATTTTGTCCTCTCATGAACGAGGACATCATCATGACGGCGACGGAACAGATGCGGGCGCGGGTGCTCACCGGGGTGATTGACGGTAGCTGCACGACGGCGGAGGCGACGGCACTCCTGGGGTGGTCGCCGAGGCACCTGCGGCGGCAGCGATCGGCGCTGCTGCGCGACGGGCCAAAGGTGCTGGTCCATGGCAATCGCGGACGCCGACCCGCGCATGCCCTGGATCCGGGGGTGGTGGCGATGGTGCTCGAGCTCGCCAGCACCACCTACGCGGGCTGTAACGATCAGCATCTCAGCGAGCTCCTGGCGGAGCATCACGCCATCGCCCTGCACCGGTCGTCGGTGCGACGTGTGCTGCGCGGCGCTGGCCGCCCGAGTCCGCAACGTCGGCGAGCGCCGAATGGGCGCGCCATCGCGATCCCGCCGGGGCCGCTGCGGCGATCGTACGCCAAAGCGCGGGTCGAGATCCGCGAACACATGGACGGCAGCGCTAGCGTGTACTTCCAGGGCGCCTGCATCGCGCGGCAAGCACCCATCGCCCTGCCGCTTCGCACCCGCAGCCGCGGCACCGTCGGCGAGCGTCCTCCACCGCCCGTACCATCACCCGCACCCTGCGCCACGACACTGCCTTGGACACCTGGACCTCGTCACCCGTGGAGGCGCGACTCCCACACAACAGAAAACGGACGCCAGCGCTATGCTGTCGCCCGCCTCCCGTCTTACACTGCCCATCCTACGACCGAGGAAACACCAGCGCGGACAAAGTCTCGGAACACACAGCGGACTTAGTCTCAGAACTTCAACACGCTGCCGGCGCTCGGACGCACGTACCACTACTTCTATCATCTCTACAACATCACGTGGAAGAACGAGCGTGCGAACGCTACCCGTCGGACAACATGCTTGAGGTCGGCAACGTCTTGTCGTGGTACCAACCTGTCCACCACGACGTCCTCGACAAGTACGAGGAGGCCAACGGCGTCATCAAGCAGGCCATCGTCGACTACGATCCGGGACACCAGTACGATGTCATCGTCGCGATTTCCACGCTGGAACACGTTGGCTGGGACGAAACTCCGCGCGACGTCGGCAAGGCACCGCGAGCACTCGAACACCTGAAAGAGCTACTGGCGCCGGGCGGCAAATTGTTGGTCAGGGTACCGGTCGGCTACAACCCCGGCATCGATGCCGCGATGTCCGATGGCACACTGCAATTCACCAGCAGATGCTTGATGAAGCGCTTCGGTCGCACACACTGGCGCGAGGCGCCTTGGGATGAGGTGCAAGGAGCCAAATTCCACGGCTCGCGCTACCGCGGCGCTAGCGCCGTCATGATCGGCATCTACGAGCGGCCCGCCGCAGCGTAGTACATCGCCGCTCGAACCTGGAATCGGAAAAACCCCGCAGCTGCGAGGCTCTTCAAGATTCGTCTTGCGCAGACGTTACGTATGATGCTCCCCCGGCATCGGCTCCGGGAACCCGACGCTGCGTGGTATCAGGATGTAGTTGTGGACGATCGACGCGGCGATGCCGCCGGTGATCGGGCCCGCCCAGTAGATCCACCAGTCCTTCCATTCACCCTGAATCAGCGCCGGACCAAAGTGCCTGGCCGGGTTCATCGCAGCACCGGTCAACGGTCCCGCCATCAGGACGTCCATCGTGATCGTCAGCCCGATCGCCAGCGAAGCGATGGCGTGCGGGCCGCGTGAGTCGATGGCTGTCCCGCAGATCACGTACACCAGAAAGAACGTCGCGATCGCTTCCAGGACGAATCCGTGCGCCCGGCCGACGATGATGTATGGGTTCGCCCCGGCATGGATGATTCCGGGGACGCCGAGGTTCGTGACATCTCGCGTCGCTTCGGGATAGATGTACCGGAGCAACATCGCAGCAATCACTGCGCCAACAAGCTGGGCGATGATGTACGCAATCGATTTCACCAGGCCGATCTTCCCGCCAACCCAAAGAGATAGCGTGACCGCCGGATTGTAGTGGCCGCCCGAGATATGTCCTGCGGCAGCCACCATCAGCCCGATCGCCAGGCCGTGCGCCAGCGCCACCACCGCGAGCGTCCCGCCGTCGCTGAAGTTCTGCGTGTAAGCCGTCATAATCGCGCCCGCGCCGATGAAGACCAGCGCAAACGGGCCGATCAGCTCCGCCAGCAGCGGCCGTATCCAGTTGGCCAGCAGGTCGGCCGGCAGGAACCCTTCGGCGTTGAACTCTCGGGCCGGAACCATCACGTCGTTGTCGGCCATCACTGCCTCCTAATTGCTAAGGAGCATACGTCTTTGCTCAACACCTATCCTAGGTTCGATGCCCGGCAGTGTCAAATGGTTACGGACGCTCCGGGACAATCACATCGAGGCCAACGATACGGCCAAAGTGACGGAGGTTCCAGGTCACGAGCGTCATCCCGAAACGCAGCGCCGTCGATGCGATCAGCAGGTCGTTGTCAGGCAGCAGCTTGCCCTGCGCCCGCAAGCGCCCACGGATGTCCGCCCACACCTCGGCGACTTCCATCGTCACGTCGATCACGTCAAACGCAGCAAGGAAGTCACGCCAAATCTGGAGGTTGGTAGCGCGTTGCGGGTCGAAGAGGACACCCTCCATGACCTCACCGTAGGTGATCGTGCTAATCGCCAGTCCATCCGGACGCATCGTACTCAGCACGTTCGTCAGCGACGTACGTCCCCGGCGTAAGGCCTTGCAGCAGATGTCGCTGTCGAGAAGATATCGCGCCACGGCCATCTGCCACCCCTTCTTCCTCGCTATCGTCGGACACGGAGTCGTCGTCCAGTTCGTAGCGCCTTTGTGTCGCACCCTCGGCGCGCCAGCGATAGATGTTCGCCGTCATCTCGTCCTCGTTGATGCCCAGCCACCCGCGCTCCATTGCGCTCAGCGTCCGCTCCCAGCCTCCGGCCTCAGCTCGCTTCGAGAGCGCGCGCTCGTACTGTGTCTCCGTCGCGGCCTCCATGGTTCCGACCTCTCTTCCGTACCGCGTGAGCAGCGCAACGGGCACGCCGCCTTTCTCGATGACGATGTCCTCGTCCTCGAGCGCCTTGAGCGCCTCGCCCAGGTGGACGCGCAACTCGGTGGCTGGGATTTTTCGCCGTTGTTTACTCATAATTCATCGATGTTAATGCTTTTCCATGTCTTTGTCAAGACGGTAACCAACGCAGGGTTTGTTGGAAAGAATGCAAGCTCGACCACTCGATGCAGAACGCGTACGGGGTTTGCGACGGCCAGTTAGAGCAGCGCCCGCGCGGTCGGTTCGATCGGCGAGGGAAGCTGCGTTTCGCCGGCCAGGTGTCGGTCGACCCCGGCGGCGCACGAGCGCCCCTCGGCGATCGCCCAGACGATGAGGCTCTGGCCTCGTCCCATGTCGCCGCAGGCGAAGACCCCGGGCATGCTGGTCATGAACGATCTGTCGCGCGCGACGTTGCCACGCGAGTCAAGGTCGACGCCAAGTTCTTCGAGCAATCCATCCCGCTCGGGGCCCACGAAACCCATCGCCAGCAGGACCAGATCGCATGGTAGCTCGAAGTCCGTGCCCTGTATCTTCGTGAACCGGCCGTCAACCATCTCGACCTCGTGTGCGACCAGAGCACGCACCGTCTCGTCCTCGTTGCCGACGAATCGTTCCGTGTTGACGCTGTAGACACGCTCGCCGCCTTCTTCGTGGGCCGACGTTACGCGGAATACGTCCGCCCACGTAGGCCACGGGTTCGTGGGTGCGCGATGCTCCGGCGGCCGCCGCAGGATCTCGAACTGGTGCACCGACAGCGCACTCTGGCGGTGCGCCGTGCCGAGGCAGTCAGCGCCGGTGTCGCCACCGCCGATGATCACGACGCGTTTGCCCGCAGCTGTGATCGTGGGCGCAGGAAGGTCTCCCTGCTGCACGCGATTCCCGATCGGCAGGTACTCCATCGCCTGGTGGATTCCCCCCAGCTCGCGCCCGGGGATCGGCAGGTCACGCGATGCGGTTGCACCGCCAGCGAGTACGGTGGCGTCGAATGCGCGCAGCGCCGACACGGGCAGATCGACGCCGACGTTTGCGTTGACGCGAAACTCGGTGCCCTCGGCGCGCATCTGCTCGAGCCGCCGGTCAAGGTGCCGCTTCTCCATCTTGAACTCGGGAATTCCGTAACGCAGCAGCCCGCCGATGCGGTCGGCGCGCTCGAAGACGACGACCTCGTGTCCGGCGCGCGTGAGCTGTTGTGCCGCCGCCAGGCCCGCGGGGCCTGATCCGACAACGGCCACGCGCTTCCCCGTGCGAACCGTCGGCACGATCGGCTGGATCCAGCCTTCCGCCCACGCACGATCGACGATCTCCACCTCGACCTGCTTGATCGTTACCGGATCCTGATTGATCCCCAGTACGCACGAAGTCTCGCACGGCGCCGGGCACAGCCGGCCCGTGAACTCCGGGAAATTGTTGGTCGCGTGCAGTCGCTCGATCGCCTCGCGCCAGTGATCGCGATAGACAAGGTCGTTCCAATCAGGAATGAGGTTGCCCAATGGACAGCCGTTGTTGCAAAACGGTATCCCGCAGTCCATGCAACGGCCCGCCTGCTGCTTAAGCGTGTCACGTGCGAACGGCTCGTATACCTCGTGCCAGTCGTGGATCCGCAGTGGTACGCCGCGCCGCTTGGGTGTGATCCGTCCCCACTTCAGAAAACCCGTTGTCTCACCCATGCGCCGCCGCCATCACGCGCGCGAGTGTCTCGTCCTCGGACAGTCCCGACGCAGCAGCCTCTTCCATGACGGCGAGTACTCGCTTGTAGTCCTGCGGCATCACCTTGCGGAACGACTCGACCTCGCTCTCCCACTGTGTGAGCAGGCGATCGGCAACATCAGAACCCGTGAGTTCGCGATGGCGCTCGACTGTCGCGCGCAACCATTCACGGTCGTCGGCCGTGAGCGGTTCCAGCTCCACCATCTGGTAGTTGACCAGCGCTGGGAAGCGGTCGTCAGGATCGTAGACGTACGCGATGCCGCCCGACATCCCCGCGGCGAAGTTTCGCCCCGTCGGGCCCAGCACGACCACCCGTCCGCCAGTCATGTACTCGCAGCCGTGGTCGCCGATACCTTCGGTCACGGCTGTTGCGCCGGAGTTTCGAACACAGAATCGTTCGCCTACCGTCCCGCGTAGGTACGCCTCGCCCGATGTCGCGCCATAGAGCGCGACGTTGCCGGCAATGACGTTGTCCTCGGCTGCGAAGAGCGCATCCCGGTCGGGGTGCACGATCACGATGCCGCCCGACAGACCCTTGGCGGTGTAGTCGTTCGCGTCGCCTTCGAGGCACAACGTGATGCCGTGAGGCACGAACGCACCGAAGCTCTGTCCGGCCGACCCGCGCAGGTGGATCCGGATGGTGTTGTCGGGCAGTCCCGCTCCACCCCATCGCTTCGTCAGCTCATAGCCGAGCATCGCGCCCACCGAGCGATTCGTATTGCGCACCGGAGCCTCGATCTCTACAGGGCTTCCGTCCGCGAGCGCGGTGGCGGCCAGCTCGATCAGTTCACGATCGAGTGCCCGCTCGAGTCCATGATCCTGACCGCGGCTGCAGAAGCGGGTCTGCCCCTCGTACGGGTTCTCAGCTTCTTCGAGGATCGGGGCAAGATCGAGACTGTGCGCCTTCCAGTGGTCGATCGCCGCTCGCACGTCGAGCACTTCGGTATGCCCGATCGCTTCTTCGATCGAGCGAAAGCCCAGCGCCGCAAGGTATTCGCGCACTTCTTCGGCGATGAACTCGAAGAACGTAACGACGAATTCTGGTTTTCCTGAGAAGCGCTTGCGCAGCTCGGGGTTCTGTGTCGCGATCCCGACCGGGCAGGTATCGAGGTGGCACACGCGCATCATCACGCATCCACTCACGACGAGCGGAGCGGTGGCGAAGCCAAACTCCTCGCCGCCAAGCAGCGCCGCGATCAACACATCGCGGCCGGTCTTCAGTTGCCCATCGACCTGCACCACGATCCTGTCGCGAAGCCCGTTGCGCATGAGTGTCTGCTGCGTCTCGGCGAGCCCAAGCTCCCACGGCGCTCCCGCGTGCTTGATTGAAGTCAGTGGCGATGCGCCCGTTCCTCCGTCATGGCCCGAGATGAGCACGACGTCGCTGTGCGCCTTCGCCACGCCGGCAGCTACCGTGCCGACACCCACCTGCGCGACGAGCTTGACGTGTACGCGCGCCTCCGGGTTCGCGTTCTTCAGGTCGTGGATGAGCTGCTTGATGTCCTCGATCGAATAGATATCGTGATGCGGTGGCGGGCTAATCAGGCCGACGCCTGGTGTGGAGTACCGGGTCTTGGCGATCCACGGGTATATCTTGATGCCGGCGAGCTGGCCGCCCTCCCCGGGCTTCGCGCCCTGGGCCATCTTGATCTGCAAATCGTCGGCGTTGACGAGATATTCCGACGTCACGCCGAATCTGCCCGACGCAACCTGGTGCACGGCCGAGCGTCGAAGATCGCCATTCGCGTCACGCACGTAGCGGTCTGGGTCTTCGCCGCCCTCCCCCGTGTTGGACTTGCCCCCAATGCGGTTCATCGCAATGGCAAGGTTCTCATGCGCTTCCTTCGAAATCGAACCGTACGACATCGCGCCCGTCGCGAAGCGCTTGACGATCTCGCTCGCCGCCTCCACTTCGTCAAGTGGCACGGGCTGGCGCACATCATCGCGGAGGATGAACAGGCCGCGGAGTGTCGCGAGGCGCTTCGATTGGTCGTCGACCAGGTGCGTGTACTCCTTGTAGACGTCGTATCGCTTTGCTCGCGTCGCGTGCTGGAGCTTAAACACCGTGTCGGGGTTGAACAGGTGGTACTCACCTTCGCGGCGCCACTGGTACTCGCCGCCCAGGTCGAGATCCCGGTGGGCGAGCTCGGTGGGGCGAGGGGCGTACGCACGGCCGTGGCGGCGCGCGACCTCCTCCGCGAGCTCGTCGAGGCCGATGCCACCGAGTCGCGATACGGTGCCCGTGAAGTACTCGTCGACAAGGTCGTGGCCCAGCCCGATGGCCTCGAACACCTGTGCGGCCCGGTACGAAGCGACCGTGGAGATGCCCATCTTCGACATCACCTTCAGCACACCCTTGCCGGCTGCTTTGACGTAGTTCTTGATGGCCTGGTGCGGATCCATCTCGCCGAGCCCATAGAGGTCTTGCGCGACCAGGTCTTCGATCGATTCGAAGGCGAGGTACGGATTGATCGCGCCGGCCCCGTAGCCGATGAGCAGCGCCATATGGTGCACTTCACGCGCGTCACCCGTCTCCAGCACCAAACCCACCTGCGTGCGCTTGCCCTCACGTATGAGGTAGTGGTGCACCGCAGACACCAGCAGCAAGGAAGGAATCGGAGCGAGGTCCGGCCCGGAGTCGCGATCCGAGAGCACGATGATGCGGACGCCCTCGGCGCTCGCCGCCAACGCTTCGGCCTGTACGCGATCGAGCGCCGCGCGCAACGCCGCGCCACCGCCAGCAACCCTGTAGAACCCCGGGATTACGCGCGCGGCGAACTCGGGCCGGTCGCCATCGTCATTGATGTGAATGAGCTTGGCCAGCTCGTCGTTGTCGAGGATGGGGAACGGCAGGGCGATCTGGTGACACGCGTCGGGCTGGGCATCGAGCAGGTTGCCCTCGGCGCCGATTGTCGACGACAGCGACGTGACGAGCTCCTCGCGGATCGCATCGAGCGGTGGATTCGTGACCTGCGCGAACAGCTGGGAGAAATAGTCGAATAGCAGCCGGGGCCGAGCCGACAGCACCGCCACCGGAGTGTCGGTTCCCATCGAGCCGACGGCCTCAAGCCCTGATTTGGCCATCGGCGCGACGAGAAGCTTCAGCTCCTCGTGCGTGTATCCGAACGTCATCTGCCGGCGCACGACGGACTGGTGCGAATAGACGACGTGCTTGCGATCGGGCAGGTCGCTGAGATGTACCAGCCCCTGCTCGCACCACTGCTCATACGGGTGCTCGGCAGCCAGCTCCGCCTTGATGTCTTCGTCGTGGACGACGCGGCCCAGTGACGTATCGACGAGGAACATCTTGCCGGGCTTCAGCCTGCCCTTCTTTACGACGCGGGCCGGGTCAATATCGACCACACCCGACTCGCTCGCCATGATCACGCGGTTGTCGTCGGTGACCCAGTAACGGCTCGGCCGCAGGCCGTTTCGGTCCAGCACCGCACCGATCACCGTGCCATCGGTGAACGCGATCGATGCGGGCCCGTCCCAGGGTTCCATCAGCGACGCGTGGTAGCGGTAGAACGCCCGCTTCGCCGGCGACATCGTCGCATGGTTCTCCCACGCCTCCGGGATCATCATCATCACGCCGTGCGCAAGCGAGCGGCCGCTGAGATGCAAGAGTTCGAGGCACTCGTCGAACTTCATCGTGTCGGACGATCCGTCCGTGATGATCGGAAATGCGCGCTCAAGGTCGGGAATAAGTGGTGTCGAAATCTGCGCGGAACGCGCGCGCATCCAGTTGCGGTTGCCCTGCACCGTGTTGATCTCGCCGTTGTGCGCTACAAAGCGGTACGGGTGCGCGAGCGGCCACGATGGGAACGTATTGGTCGAGAATCTGCTGTGCACCAATGCCATCGCCGATTCGACGCGCGGGTCGTGCAGATCGGGGAAGAACTCGCCGAGCTGGGGCGTCGTCAACATCCCCTTGTACACCAGCGTGCGGCTCGACAGCGACGGGAAGTAGATCGTCAGATCGTCGCGAACCTCATGCTCGGATCGCTTGCGCAGTATGAAGAGCTTGCGGTCCAGATCGATACCCACCGCACCGGCCGGATCCGTCACGAAGCAGTGCCAGAAGCTGGGTATCACCGCGCGTGCCGAAGGCCCGATCATCGAGTCGTCGATCGGAACGCGCCGCCAGCCAATGACGCGCAGGCCCTGATCTTCGGCCAGTTCCTCCATCACGCCGCGCGCCTGGTCGGCCGCGGTCGCCTCCAGCGGCAGGAATGCGAGCCCGACGCCGTACGCGCCGGCCGGCGGAAGCGAGAACGGGGTCACGCCGCGTAGGTAGGCGTCCGGCACCTGGATGAGGATGCCCGCGCCGTCGCCGGTGTTGACTTCGGCGCCTGATGCGCCGCGATGGTCGAGGTTGCAGAGCGCGCCGAGCGCCGTGGCAACGATGTCGTGGCTCTTGGCCCCGGTTACGTCAACAACGAAGCCCACGCCGCAGGCATCGTGCTCGAAGCGCGGGTCATAGAGGCCCTTCGCTTCGGGCAAGGCGCTGAACGGCAGAGGGCGTGCGGTTGGCTCCGTAGGCCTGATCGTCACGGTGCCCCGCTTCCCGCGCTGCGGGCGCCCAGGTCCGCGGCCGCGCGCCAGCCACAGCTTGGTGGCGATACCGGTGGCGAAGCCGGTGCCACGAGCGTCCCGTTGGTGGTCGGGCGCATGAAGCGGAACGTTCACGTCAATACCTGCTAGGTGCCTCGAAGTCGCCAATTGTAACATAATTCACAATCGCTGTCACGAGGTGCCGCCCGAACGTGGATTCCCAAGGAAAACGCAACGAGGTCGCCACAGCGACCCCGCTCACTCCAGCGTGCGCGGTAGTAGCCGCGAGCGCAGAAGCACGCTCCCACATGGGATTGGACGATCGTACCCCAGCGAAACATATTTGACAAGTATTGCGAAGAGGCGATCAGACCCGCAGTTGCTTCCTCGGTCGTTAGGTTGTCTCCATCGGGCTCCGCGGCTATCGTGGCGCACATGGCCACGCGCGACACCCTCACCCTCCACTTCGTGCGCCACGGCGAAACGCCCGGCAACGCCGAGCGGCGATTCCAGACACCAGACGTACCCCTGAGCGATGCTGGACGCGCCCAAGCGATCGCCGTCGCGGCGACGCTGCTGGAGACGACGCGCGCCGAAGCGATCCTCGCTAGCGACTACGCCCGCACGATGGAGACCGCCGCCGCCATCTCGGAACGCTTGGCTCTGCCCATCATCGAGGAGCCTGCGCTACGCGAGCGAAACTTCGGGTACGCCCGCGGCCAACTCTACGCCGACATCGGCGAGGAGACGATCGCGCTTTGGCGCGACCCGCACTTCCGCATCGACCAGGGCGAGAGCTGGACCGACGTCCACAAGCGCGTCGCGCGCTTTCTCGACGCGCTGCGCGAGTCACCGCCCGCGCGCGAACTGATCCTCGTCACCCACGGCGGCTGCATGAGCGTCGCCCTCGACTACCTAGCCGGCAAGCCCATCGACACCTTCGTCCTCACCCCATTAGAGAATTGCGCCGTCCGCACCGTCATCCTCGAAACCCGACCAGCCACCCGGTAGACATCAACGCCCGGAAATCAGCACTACCGCCGTGCTGATCCCTCTCCACGTCGTGGAGAGGCGTGCCCGAAGAAGCCGGGCTGCTCGCCGTGGCGAGGGTGAGGTGCCCGATCCGCCGCGACGCCCAAAGCGAATGGAGCGCGGGCGCCCCGCCCGCAACCGTCAGGGACCATCCTCACCCGACTTCAATCGAATCCTCTGTGCCTCTTGTGCCTCTGTGGTGAAAAGATCAAGTCTTCGACCACGTCGCGCCGCCATCGGACGTCGTCCACGTGTTGTCGTGCGTCGTGAACGTCCCGTGCAGATCGCTCGTGAACGTGATCGACTCCACCGCCACCGCCGATGGCAGGCTCGTCACCACCACCTCCGACCAGTTGTGCCCGCCGTCGGTCGAACGCAGCAGGTTGTGGCCAGGGCTGCTCAAGCCCAGCCATCCCTTCATCGCATCCTGGAAGTAGAGCGCGCTGACGCCGTTGCCGTTCGGCAGCTCCCCCACGCCAGCCTCCGCCGGCGGGCTACCCACCGTCGTCCGGCTGATCAGCGTCCACGACGTACCGCCGTTCGTGGTCTCAAACAGCAGCTTCTCGTTGCTCCCGGCGGCCGCGCCACCATAGCAGAACTGCCATTTCGTCGTCGCATCCAGCGCGAACGCCTTTCCGAACGACAGCGGCAACCCGTCTAGCGAGGTCCGCGTCGTACACGGGTCGATGCTGACCGAAGGCGGCGTGCCCGTCCATGCGATCTCGCCGCAGCGATGGATCAGGTGCAGACCAGGATACCCGGATAGCTCAGGGATCTCGATCAGCGCGAAGTGCGACTGCCGCGACGCCACGCTGTCCAGCATAGTGATGTTCTGGTTCACGCTGCCGTTCGTCACGGTCACGATGCCGACGAGCGTGACGTCCGCCAATGTAAACGCCTCGGGCGCGCCCTCCGATTCCGGGCAGACGAGATCGGTGCGCGCGAGGTACAGATAGCCGTTCATCCCATAGGAAGGCGGCGATCCGAAGTCGTCGCCGCGGACGAAGATGTTGACCGAGCCGGCGGGTGGCCACACGTCCCCCGTGTCGGGCGCGAAAGCGCGGAAGATCGTATTGTCAGCGCCAATGCCGCTCAGGTCGTTGGCCACGTTCAGATGTCCCTGCCCGACAAGCGTGCAGGACGCAGCAATCAGCCCGGCGCCAACAAGCAGCCCGAGAGCAATGCGAGATAATACGGATGAGCGGCCGTGCGGCGGGGCAATCATGCGGGGTGCCTCCTGGATCGCTACTGCGCGTGCGGTCAGAGACAGTATGCGGCATGCGCCGATCCGCGACCTACTTCAGGATCACAATCGGCGGACAACACGAGGCTCCGAACAGCCGTGAGCCGAACGGAGCCCGGAGTTCTGCAGCTGCTCGGATTGCCGCCTACCAGATCCCCAGCTGCATCTTCACGTCGTCGCTCGCCATCGTCTTCGGATCCCACGGCGGCGAGAACGTCAGCTTGCCGACGACCTGCTTCACGCCCGGCAGGTCGATCAGCACGTCCTTGATCTGGCCGTCGATCACCGCGCCCAGCGGGCACCCCGGACTCGTCAGCGTGTACTCCACCGTCACCACGCCGTCATCCGTGATCTCGACGCCGTACACGAGACCCAGCTCGACGATGCTCAGATGGATCTCCGGGTCGAAGACGTCCTTCACCCGCTCCATCACCAGTTCTTCCGAAAGCAGACCCTTCACCGACATCGCATCGTCTCCTTGTCTTGTTCTCGTTTCAATGGTCGTTCCAAACCGATGGAGCGCCCGAAATCAGCGCTGCCCTGGTTCTTGTCATCCAGAGCGTGTCCCTGTCATCCAGAGCGAAGAGAAGGACCTCGTCCGGGTTGGCTACTTCGATACGTCCACCACGACGAACACACGTCACTCGCCGGCGCGCCGCTTCGCGATCTCCTTCTGCAAATTCAGCGGCTCCACAACCGCGCGCCGGTCGTACTCGCCCCACTCGTCGCGCGGTACCATCCACATCACTTCGAACTCGTTGCCGACGGGATCCGCCCCGTACAGCGATTTCGTCGCGCCGTGATCGCTCTGCCCAGTAAGCGCGTCGAGATTCGCGAGCTGCGCTGCCGCGTCGGACAGATCCTCGATCGCCGCAACCTCCCACGCCAGGTGATACAGCCCCGTCGATCCGCGCGGCGGCCGCGGCGCGCTCGGGCCGACGGCCATCAGGCCGAGGTCGTGGTGATTCGTCGAGCCGGCCGCGCGGAGAAACGCCATCTGACCGCCCTCGCGCGCGATCTCTTCGAATCCGAATGCGGTCGTGTAGAACTCGACAGAGCGATCGAGATCCTGCACGTACAACACCGCATGATTCAGCCGCGTGACTGGTATCACGACTCTTCCCTCCGTACGACACCGTCGCCCTTCTCGTGCTGTGCGATGCCATCGGCCAAAGTGTGCCACGCGAGCGTCGCGCACTTCACTCGGGCGGCGAACTTCGCCGCTCCCTGCAGCGCTTCCAGGTCACCGAGATCGTCCGGAACCGTGCCATCCGGCTCCGTCATCATCCGCGTGAACTCGCCGCTCAAGCGGCGGATCTCCGCGATGTCCTTGCCCTGCACCACATCCGACATCATCGATCCCGACGCCTGGCTGATCGAGCACCCGCGCCCGATCACGCCGATATCCGCCAGCGTCTCGCCGTTGAACACAAGCTGCATCTCGACTTCATCACCGCAGACGGGGTTATAGCCCTCAGCCACAACATCAGCGCGCGCCAGCTTCGTGTGATGGCGCGGGCTCTTGTAGTGGTCGAGGATCAGCTCGCGGTACAGCTCGTCCAGCTCAAGCTCGGGCTGTGGTTGGGGCACGTCCAAATATCCTGTCTGCCGCGCCGAGTCCATCGACGAGCGCATCCACTTCATCGTTCCGGTTGTAAATGTAAAAGCTGGCGCGCGCCGTCGCGACGCAGCCGAGGCGGCGCATCAGCGGCTGCGCGCAGTGATGACCCGCGCGGATCGCGATGCCCTGCTGGTCCAGCACCTGGCTCAGGTCGTGCGGATGTAGCTCTCCGTAGTTGAACGTGACTGCGCCGCCCTTGTCGTGCGCATCTTTCGGCCCATACACGGTGACGCCTTCGACGGCCGTCAGCGCATCGATCGCGTACTGCGTGATCGCGATCTCGTGCTCGCGCACGGCGCTCATGCCGATGCCTTCGAGATAGTCGATCGCCGCCCCAAACGCGATGACGTCAGCGATGTTCGGCGTGCCAGCCTCGAACTTGTTCGGCAGCGCCGCGTACGTGCTCGATTCGTACGACACCTTCATGATCATCTCGCCGCCGCCCAGAAACGGATCCATCGCGTTCAGCAGATCGCGCTTGCCGTACAACACACCCACGCCCGTCGGCCCCAGCATCTTGTGCGATGAGAACGCCAGAAAGTCGCAATCGAGGTCGCGCACGTCGACCGGCATGTGTGGCACGCTCTGCGCGCCATCGACCAGCACAACCGCGCCGTAGCGGTGCGCGATCGCGGCGATCTCTTTGATCGGATTGATCGTCCCCAGCACGTTCGACATCTGGGTGATCGCGACGATCTTCGTCTTCGCACCGATCTTCGCCAGCACGTCGTCCCAGATCAGCTTGCCATCGTCGTCGATTTCGATGTACCGCAGTGCTGCGCCCGTCGCCTGCGCGATCATCTGCCACGGCACCAAATTGCTGTGATGCTCCATCGCCGTGAACACGATCTCGTCGCCCGGCTTGAGGAACTTGCGCCCCCACGCGTTCGAGACGACGTTGATCGATTCGGTCGTGTTGCGCGTGAAGATGATCTCTTCAGCAGGAAACTCGGCGTTGATGAAGCGCCCTGCCTTCAGCCGTGCCGCCTCGTACGCCGCCGTCGCTTCTTCCGCCAGCGTGTGCAGCCCACGATGGATGTTCGCGTTGTAGTGCTCGTAATAATGCACCAGCGCATCGATCACCTGGCGCGGCTTCTGCGTTGTCGCAGCGTTGTCGAGATACACCAGCGGCACGCCATGCACCTGCCGGTCAAGAATCGGGAAGTCTCTGCGAATCTGCTCGATGTCGTACATGTCCCGGTCTCTCGGTCGTTCAGTCGTTCGGTCTCTCAGCACTACCCGTCGTCTTGAGCGACTGAAAGACCGAGAGACTGAACGACCTTCTACCCCACGTCCACCTTCACGTCGTCCCCATCCACCTCAACCCGATACGTCTTCACCGGCCGCACCGCCGGCAGCACCGTCGCGCGCCCCGTCGTCACGTCGAACTTCGCGCCGTGCCGCGGACACTCGACCTGCTCGCCGTCGAGTTCGCCCTGATCGAGCGGCCCGCCATCGTGCGTGCACACGTCGTCGATCGCGTAGAACCGCCCGTTGACATTGCACAGTGCAATCCGCACGCCACCCACCTCGTGCACGCTAATCGTGCCCGGCGTCGTATCACTAACCTTCGCGACGCTCTCAAAACCCACTGAACTACCCGACCGATCCCGTTTCCCGCATCTCGTTTCCCGCTTCCATGCGCTACCCCGCGATCACCTCGTCGTACGTGAGCGTGCCGGAGCCGCCGCCCGCCTTGGCGAGCATCGCTGTCATGATGCGCGGACGCAGCGCGGCGTTCGGGATGCGGTCCACGACGCTGGCGAAGTAACCTTCGACGAGCATGCGTTCGGCAACGACGCGCGGGATGGCGCGCGCCTCCAGATAGAACAACTCGTTCTCGTCGACCGGCCCCGCCGTCGCGCCGTGGCTGCACTTCGACACGTCGTGCGCCTTGATCTCCAGAATCGGGATCGGCGACGCCTTCGCGTGCTCGCTCAGCAGCAGGTTGCGCGAAGTCTGGTTCGCCTCGCTGCCGCCAGCGGTCTCGTTGATGCGCGTGATGCCGTACCACACGAGCGAAGCGCTATCCGTCAGCGCCGACTTGAACTGCAGGTCGCTGATCGTGCTCTTGCCGACATGGTTCTGTAGCGTGTTGTAGTCGAAGTGCTGCACGCCGTCACCGAACGTCACGCCGAGCAGCGTCACCCGCGCCCCCGCCTGCGGCATCTCCGCATCGATGCGCATCTTCGTCACCTTGCTGCCGATCCCCGCGGCCATAGCAAGTACTTCCGCATCGCGCCCCAACATCGCGCGCACGGTGTTGAAGTTGTTGACGCCCGTACCCCAGCGATTAATCGAGTAGTAGTCGACCTTCGCGCCGTCGCCGGCATAGATCTCGACAGCGCCGCTGACGAAACCACCACTCCCCTTCTCCCCGTGTGGGAGAGGGGGTTGGGGGGAGAGGGGGCCGCCGTTCGGCGACTGCGTCTCGTCGATGAACGTCACCCGGCTGTTCGCTTCCGCAACAATGATCGTGTGCGGGAACGCCGCCAGCCCATCGGCCGACAGGCTCGTCGAAAGCTGCACCGGCAGCGCGACCTCCACGCCCTTCGGCACGTACAGAAAGCAGCCGCCCGACCACAGCGCCGCGTTCAGCGCCACGAACTTCCATTCGCTCGGCCGCACCGCCTCGGACAGATAGCGCTTCAACAACTCCTCGTGCTCGCGCGCCGCCGTGTGCAGATCGCACAAAATGACACCGCGCGCAGCCAGTTCCGGATCGAGCTGCACCGCCACCACATCCGCATCGCGCTGCACGATCTGTCCCGCCAGCGCACCGTCGCGCGCCGCCGAATCACTTGCGGACGGCGTCGCCGCCATCGCCAACCGACCGCCGTCGAAGCGCATCGCCCGCACGTCCGTACGGCGCCACTCCTCGTCGCCCGGATCCGGCAGATCCATCGCCACATACGTGCGCCACGCCGTCCGCCGACGCTCCGCCAACCACGGCGCCGCATCCGTCCGAGCGATCAGCGCATCAACGTCGGCCTCACCAACGGACGGCAATCCAGACTTAATCACTGTCTCTGTCATCTACTTCTCCGGGCGCATCAATCAGCGCCCAACAAGCTCGGATTTCCAAACCAACCCACCATCCAATCCCCTCTCCACGTCGTGGAGAGGGGTGGCCGAAGGCCGGGGTGAGGTGCTCGCTTCCAAACCAACTCACCCATCCAATCCCCTCTCCTCCGGGCGGAGAGGGGTGGCCGATAGGCCGGGGTGAGGTGCTCGCTTCCAAACCAACTCACCCATCCAATCCCCTCTCCACGCTGTGGAGAGGGGTGGCCGACAGGCCGGGGTGAGGCCGTCCGTACCCCACAGCGCCTTCCATCTGAAGCTCGATCAGCCGGTTCAGCTCGACCGCGTACTCCATCGGCAGTTCCTTCACGATCGGCTCCACGAAGCCATTGACGATCATCTTCGTCGCGTCGACTTCCGTCAGGCCCCGGCTCTGCAGGTAGAACAGCTGATCCTCGCCGACCTTCGAGATCGAGGCCTCGTGGCCGATGTTCACCTGCTCTTCCTCGATGTCCATCAGCGGGTATGTGTCGGAGCGCGACTCCTCGTCGAGCAGCAGCGCGTCACAGCGCACCGTCGCCTTCGAGCGCACCGCCCCCGGGTACACCTTCAGCGCGCCACGGTAGCTCGTCCGGCCGCTGCCCTTCGACACCGACTTCGAGATGATTGTCGATGTCGTGTCCGGCGCCGCGTGCACGATCTTCGCGCCGGCGTCCTGGTGCTGGCCGTCGCCCGCCATCGCCAACGAGAGGATCTCGCCGTGCGCCCCCGGCTCCATCAGGTACACGCTCGGGTACTTCATCGTCAGCCGCGAGCCGAGGTTGCCATCGACCCACTCCATGACGGCGTTCTCGTACGCGGCCGCGCGCTTCGTCACGAGGTTGTAGACATTCGTCGACCAGTTCTGGATCGTCGTGTAGCGAACACGCGCGTTCTTCTTGACGATGATCTCGACGACGGCGCTGTGCAGCGAGTCCGTCGAGTACGTCGGTGCGGTGCAGCCTTCGACGTAGTGCACGTAGCTGCCCTCGTCGGCGATGATTAGCGTCCGCTCGAACTGGCCCATGTTCTCTTTGTTGATGCGGAAGTAGGCCTGCAGCGGGATGTCGACCTTCACGCCCGGTGGCACGTAGACGAAGCTGCCACCCGACCACACCGCGCTGTTCAGCGCCGCGAACTTGTTGTCCGCCGGCGGCACGATCGTGCCAAAGTACTTCCGGAACATGTCCGGATAGTCGCGCATCGCGCTGTCCGTGTCGGTGAAGATGACGCCGAGCTTCTCGAGGTCCGCACGGATGCTGTGGTACACCACCTCGGAGTCGTACTGCGCGCCGACGCCGGCGATCAGCGACTTCTTCTCTGCTTCCGGAATGCCCAGCTTGTCGAACGTGTCCTTGATGTACTCCGGCACGTCCGACCAGTCCGCCTCTGGGCGATCGGACGCGCGCGCGTAGTAGTAGATGTCGTTGAAGTCCAGATTGTAGTTCTGGATGCTGCCGCCCCAGAACCCCGTCGGCATCGGCTTCTCGAGGAAGTGCTGGTACGACTTCAATCGGAAGTCCGTCATCCACTGCGGCTCGTTCTTCACGCGCGAGATCTCGCGCACAACGTCCTCGCTCAGCCCCTTTTCGGTGCGATACGAGTACGTCGCGTTGTCGTTATCGTTGAATCCGAACTTGTAGCCGTCCGTCTTCGCGATATCAGGAGTGACTTTGGCAACCATAGCTACGCCTTCCCTCCGGCCGCCGCCAGCGCGGGGCCATACTTCGCGATGACGGGATCGTATCCCTCATCTTCAAGCTGCAACGCCAGCTCGGCGCCGCCCGACTGAATGATCCGTCCCTGATACAGGATGTGGACGAACTGCGGAGTGATGTAGTTCAGCAGCCGCTGGTAGTGCGTGATCAGCACGATGCCCAGCTTCGGCGATGTCAGCGCGTTGATGCCTTCGGCCACCGTCCGGAGCGCGTCGATGTCTAGCCCTGAGTCGGTCTCGTCCATGATCGCCAGGTCCGGGTCGAGGATGCCCATCTGGAGGATCTCGGCGCGCTTCTTCTCGCCACCCGAGAAACCTTCGTTGACGTAGCGCCTGGCGAACTGCTCGTCCATCTTCAGCAGCTTCATCGTCGCCAGCAGCTTCTCGCGAAACTCGCGCACCGGCACATCTTCGCCCCGCACGGCCTTCATCGCCTGGCGCAGGAAATTCACCATCGTCACGCCGGGGATGCTCGTCGGGTACTGAAACGCTAGGAACATCCCGCTCTGCGCGCGCTTGTCGGGCGAGAGTCCCAGGATGTCCTGCCCCTTGAACAGCACCGTACCTTCCGTGATCGCGTACTTCGGGTGCCCCATCAGCGCATTCGCCAGTGTGCTCTTGCCCGAGCCGTTCGGCCCCATGATCGCGTGCACTTCGCCGCGATTCACCACCAGGTCAACGCCGTTCAGGATCTGCTTTCCGTCCACGGCGACCTTCAGGCCGCTGATCTTCAACAGTACTCCGTCCGCCATCCGTCCTCTTCTCTCTCGATACCTGCGTGGCGCCCGAAGGCGCCCGCTCCATCTACTTCGATTCGACTTCGACACGCTGCTCAACGTCGCGGACCACGTATTCGCACATGTGGTGACCGTCGACGATGCGGCTCACCTGCTCCACCGGCACACCAATGAGCGACTCGACGACCTTGTGATCCGCGTTGCACGGCGCATCGGACGCCTCCGCCGCTTTGCGGTACGGGCACGTCGTGTTCATCAGGTGAAAGCCGTCGTCGTCCTTCCGCCAGTGGTCGACGATGCCCTCTTCCTTGAGTGCCGCGCTCGTCTCCGCGACCCGCTGGCCGAGCGTCAGGCCCGTCACCTGCTGCCGGTGTGCCACCGCCACGTCTTCCGCAACGCCGTTGAACAGCTCGATCAGCAGCGGCGCTGAGTCCGGCTGCGACGCGAGGCGCTTCACCATCCGGTCGACAAGCCGCGGGTAGTGCGAACTCATCTCCTCGGCCAGCTCCGTCAGCTTGTAGACATACGAAGGCCGCCCGATCTCGTGCCGCCGTATCGTTATGTCCACTAAACCCTCCGCCCGCATCACCTCAAGGTGGCGGCGGATATTCGCCTGGTTCAGGCCCAGATCGCCGGAAATATCGGCAACCGTAGCTTCGCCGCGAACGGCGAGCACATCGCGCATCAGGTCTCGTGTCGACTTCATTGCTCTTCGATCCTAGATCGGCCGAAGCGCAGTATCAAGCGAAAAGCGACTTAAAATGCACTTTTATACAAAAACAGCGCCAAGCCCGATCCAGCAAACGCCGGGAACGCGACCAAACCCGTGCCAGAAACCACAAGAAATACCCGCAGAGCTTCAGCTCCGCCCCGCGCTCCGGTCAAAGAAAGTCGCTCAAAGAAGAAGCCGTGAAGCGTGTGGCATAGCCGCCCCGGCTGTGCGTCCGGCAAAGCCGGACCAACGCACGCCAAAACCCCGAGTCAGAACCACTGGTCGCGTGCGAGCCGCGAAGCGTGTGGCATAGCCGCCCCGGCTGTGCGTCCGGCAAAGCCGGACCAACGCACGCCAAACCCCGCGTCAGAACCACTGGTCGCGTGCAAGCCGCGAAGCGCGTGCCATAGCCGCCCCGGCTGTGCGTCCGGCAAAGCCGGACCAACGCACGCCAAAACCCCGCGTCAGAACCACTGGTCGCGTGCGAGGCGCGAAGCGCGTGCCATAACCGCCCCGGCTGTGCGTCCGGCAAAGCCGGACCAACGCAAGCCAAAACCCCGCGTCAGAACCACTGGTCGCGTGCGAGGCGCAAAGCGCGTGGCATAGCCGCCCCCGGTCGAAGAGTCGCCGCAGGAGACCTGTGCGTCCGGCAAAGCCGGACAGACATTCGCCAAAGCCGTCCCGGGACGAGCGTGTCCGCCCGGGCCCGCCAACCCTACGGCGCAGCCTTCAGCTTGTTATCGATGATCTTCGCCAGCCCAATCTCATCGACATCGTCCGCCAGCGCATCGGAGAAGGCCATCCGCATGATGCCACCGGCGTAGTCGGCGCGCGCGAACAGATAAATCCGCATCGTAATCGCCAGCTTCGAGAGATCCGGCGCGTCCGCCTCCGGCGTCGCATCACCCGTCAGTCCGCTGAAGATACTGGCGATGCCACCCAGGTCGATCGTCAGCTGGAACCCGACGTTACCGTCACCCAGTCCGTCAGCCTCCAGCACGTCGACGTTCTTGATAAGCATCAGCCCACCGTCGCCGCCGCCCGCGCCCTCGGCAAACGCCTCCTTCAGATCCTCCTCGTCCAGCTCCTTCATCGTGTCAAATGCCTCGCCGAGGCTTTGGAGGTCGTCCGGCTTCAGCACCATCGCCATAAGCATGCCGGCTTTGGAGAAGTCCGCGTCGATAGCTGTCGGGTCGCCGGTGCTCGCGATCTGCGTCGCTACGTCGATGCCGCCTGTTTCCGAGATGCCGTCCGGAGCGCGGAAGGTGAACTGCCCCTGCGGCGTGTAGCCTTCAGGCAGATCTGCGTTCGACGGGAGGTACTTCGCGAGCGCGGGGTCGCCTTCACCCAGGCCGCCTCCCCCGAGGCTGTCGGCGCTTTGCCCACCGCCGCTAAACGCGCTCGAGAACAGCGATCCGAAGAGCCCGCTGATCGCCTTCTCGCCCTTGCTGCGCGCCGGTGTCGCGGATTTCGCCGACGCCGGCGTCGTTGCGCCCGCGTTCGCAGTTGCTGTTACGGCAGGCTTCTGCGTCGGCGCTGCTGGCTCCGGCGTCGGCGCCGCTTTGTCGCCGCCGCCGCACGCAGCGGCCGTGACAGTGATCACGGTGAGAACGGAGAATAGTGTGCGCTTCACGACTGCACCTCCTCAGGCGGCGATCGCCTAAAGCTATGATCGCCAACCCTTAAGGCGCGCACCAGTGCGTTCACCCGCCCAATTCGCGTCGTTTCGCGGCCGTTAGCTTCAGAACGACGAGCTCATACGAGTTGGAGATCATCTCGCGAATCAACACCGTGGGCACAGATCCGTCCAACGCCACCGTGTTCCAGTGCGCCTTGTTGAGGTGGTATCCGGGAGTGATCGCCTCATGATTCGCACGCAGAAGCCGCGCCAGCACGGGATCGCACTTCAGGCTGATGCTCCATGGCGCCGCTTCAGCCAGCAGCGCAAATACCTTCCCTCGAACCTTGTACACGCGCACGTCGGGACCAAACGGGTATTCGCACGTCGCCCCGGAAAGCTTCGCGCAGTACGCTCGCGCCGCGCGCGCGTTCACACCGTTACGCCTTCACCAACGCGTCGAGCACTGCGACGAGTTCGTCACCCGTGAAAATTGCCTCGAACTTCGCCAGGATCTTGCCCGCCTTGTCCATGAAGAACGTGTACGGCTCGGTCGGCAGGAACCATTCGTCTGCCGCAGCGCGATGTTGCTTCAGCTGAAAGTCCTGCCACACCTCGATGTGCACAAAGTCGATGCGATCATGGTAGGCGGGCACCTTGTCCAACAGCACCTCCAGCACCGGCCCGCAGAAGCGGCTCACGCAGAACGCTGGCGTGCTGAACATCACCACGAGCGGACGCCCTTTTCCCAACACGTCGCCGATCACCTTGTCGTGCAATGAACAGGCGGGAGAGCGAGAACAGAGGCTCTCCATGTTCGCGTTCGTGGCAATCGTGTCGTTCTTGCTCGCCGGAGGCACCGTGCCCACACCGGGGCTCTGCGATTTGGCCAGCACAGTAAACGGCGCCTGGATCGTCGCCGATGCACTGCCGTCCGCAAGACGCGCACTTATCTCGACCCCCCACTTGCCGGGATTCGAGAACTGCGTGTCTGCAACGTAGAAGGAAACGGTGTCGTCCGTAATCGCGCCCTCGCCGCTCTTGTCGTGCAGGTGAGCGCCTTCGACCTTCAACTCGCGATACGCGGCATCTCCTTCGCCCTTCAACACGCCGGTCGACGCGTCGGCGGCTCCGATGCTAAAGAACTTCAGATGGACCGCGGCGCCCTGAACCAGCTTGCCGGCCTTGTCGACGAGTCCCACTGCAAAACGGCTGTCCTGGAGCGTTACGAACTCCTGCGTCAGCAAGAACGGCGTGATGCCCGATGGATTCGCGGTGGCGTCCGGCGTCGCCGCGCCGGCCGTCGGTGAAGCGCTGGCGTCGGCCGTCGGCGAAGCGCCCGCAGTCGGAGTCTTCGTGCTCTCGCTGCCGGATCCGCAGCCAGCGGCAAGCAGCGCGCCGCCGGCCGAGGCGGCAAGCGTTCCCCGGAGAAACCCACGCCGGTCAAGCGGTCGCAACGGATAGCGCAACGAAACGAGGTCGTCTGTCATATCGGCCCTTCAGCCTAGTGTACGACCGCGGCACGGGCAAACGATCCACGCCGGCGCCGGAGTCATGAGCGCAGCCGGCCGACGTATGGCAGGAAGCGCCCGGCTTTCGCGGCATACTCCCCGTATTCGCCGCCGTGCGATTGCACGAGGTAGGGCTCTTCGACAAGGCGCACTTGCGCTTCGATCGCCACCATCAGAAGGACGAGTCCCGCAACCGAGAGTAGGTTCGGGACCATCAGCGCCACTCCCCCGACGAAGACTATCATTGAGGAGAAGATCGGGTTTCGGACGAACGAGAACACGCCGCCGGTGACGAGGACCGTGCGCTCCCCCGCATCGACGCCGATCCGCCATGAGTCGCCCATCGTCAACTGCGCGACGAGCACGAGCCCGGTGCCGATGACGGCGAGTGCGACACCCGCGATCGCGACGCCCGTTTCATCGAGGTAGCGCAGTCGCGGCAACCAGCCTGCCAGATCGGCCACAGGCGCCATCAAGGTAGCGACGAGCGCCAGCGTAAAGCCGCGTCCGGCCCACCATTCCACCGAACCAGGCCTGCCGGAAAAGCCCCGGAACCCCGCCGACCCCGTCCGGACATACTGCAGGGCGCTGCGCAGCCCGAACGCGAGCGACCCGAACACGGCACAGGCTAGCAACGCAACTTCAGGCATATCACTCACCCTCCTCGTTCGAACCGTTATCGCAGTCTCCTCCGCAGCCCTCAGCGCGAATCCCCTCGATGCCCTCCTTGACGACCCACGGCACCATCGCCAGCGCTGCGGCGATGTCCGCCCACCACCATCCAAACAGCGCGTTCGCGCCGAGACCAACAAACAGCGTTGCGGACAGGTACGAGCACACAAGCGTCTCGTGCGACTCGGCGACGAGCGCGTGCGAATGCAGCGCCTTCGCATTCGCCTTCTTCGCCAACCCCAGCGCCGGCATCAGCACGAGCGATGCGATTGCTAGCGCCAGCCCCAGGCGCGACTCTCCCGGTTCGTTCGATGCGAGGACGGCGTACGCGGACTGAGCCACGACGTACGCCGCGAGCGCGATGAAGGTGGCTCCGATGATGCGGCGTGCGGCGCGCTCGCGGCCCTCGATCCGGGGGTCGCCGTCCCCTGCCTGCAAACGCCAGATAAGCACGCCGGCCGCCGTCACCTCGATGAAGCTGTCCAACCCGAACCCGACGAGCGCAACGCTGTTCGCTTGTGCTCCCGCTGCGACAGCAACGATGCCTTCGACGATGTTCCAGGCGAACGTCAGCCAGAGAAGGATCAGCGCGATCGTCAGACGCCGCGAGCGCTGTTCCGAGAAAGCCGCCTTACCCGGGGATGCTGCTTCCACAGAGCTACTCCCCGGTGCTTGCGGCTGCTTCGCGAGCGTGGCGCATCGTGTCTTCCAGCACGTGACGGACGTGGCTGTCGCTCAGGCGGTAGTACACCATGCGTCCGCGGCGCTCGGACGTGACGAGCTTCGTCAGTCGAAGCTCGCGCATCTGGTGCGAGACGGCGGACTCAGTGACGCCGAGGATGGAAGCGAGGTCGCAATTACAGAGCGAGGCCATCGAGAGGGCGTGCAGGATCAAAACCCGCGTCGGATCAGCGAGCACCCGGAATAGGTCGGCGACGCCGGTCGCCGTCTCTCGTTGGACGAGGTTGCAGAGGACCGATTCGACGAGGTCGGTGTCGACGTAGCGGACCTGGCAGACATCGGGCTCGGTAACTGCGTCGCTCATGCCGTCCATAATAGTTGCATACTTGCTCAACTGTCAATGGGTGCGCTCTCGATCAACGCCTTGAGATCCTGTTTCGATGCCAGAATGTCCGCCCAGAGGTCGCCGACGTTCGCCAGCCGCTCAGGTTCCGTATCGATGTCGAAGTCCGTCGGATACACGCGCGCCAGCTCCTCCCACGTCACCGGCGCCGACACCGCGGCCTGCGGCGACGGCCGCAGCGAGTACTCCGCCGCCAGCGTCTTGCCGCGCGTGTTCTGGTTGTGGTCGAAAAAGATCATGCCCGTGCGCTTCACCGTCTGCCACTCCATCGTCAGGTCGTCGGGATGCTGCTGCACCATGAACTGGCCGACGGCCGCACTCGCTGCCCGGATCTCGTCGTACGTGTACTGCCGCAAGACAGGCACATAGATGTGCAGCCCCGTCTTCCCCGTCGTCTTCACGAACGACGACAGCCGCAACTGCTCCAGCAACTCCTTCAACGAGAACGCCATCTCGCGCGTCTTCTCAAACGCGCGGCGATTGAGCGCCGGCTCTTCGCCCTTCTTCTCGGTGCCGGCGTAGATGTACGGGTCCAGATCGAACACCATGAAGTCCGGATAGTTCAGCACGCTGCGGTCCATCGTCTCCTGCGAGCCAGCGAACTCCGTCGGCAGCCCGCGAGCATCCGGCTCCGGATCAACGCGCGCCATCCACGCGTGGATCTCCAGATCGGCCAGCTGCGCCAGCCAGATCAGCGTCTGCAGATTGTTCACGAGGATGTAATCGCCGTCCGCATCGTTGTGCGCCGAGTAGATCGACGCGCGCGCGACGTGGAACTCCTTCGGAAACGCCGACGGCCAGTGCTTCTGGTAGAACGACGACCCTTCGATGCCGTTCGGATAGCGCGTCAGCGTGAGCGGACGATCCTTCAGGTGCGGCAGCAGGTACGGCGCGACCCGCGCGTAGTACCGGATCAGCTCCCGCTTCGTGCGCGGAGCATGCTCGCCCGTCGCCGGCCAGAAGACCTTGTCCAGATTTGTCAGCTTGATCGGCACGCCGTCCACATCCAACGTGAAGTCCGCCTTCGCCGTCGATGCCAACTGGTCCACGATCGACGCCACCGCCCGCTCGACCGATGACGCGTGGGGTGCGGCATCGTCGTCCAGCACATGCGCCGCCTGCGCGCTGGCATCCTCCCGCCGCACGCCGCGTGGATCGATGTCGCTGCGCAGCCCCTTGAATACCGGTGCGCGGAGCCCACCGTCCCGTGTCCACTCGCTGAACCGCACCTGCGCGACCAGCTCAGGCTTCACCCAAATGCACCGCGCCGCTTTCCCGCCGCCCCAGCGCCCGCCGATGGTCGTCGGCGGATCGACGAACGGCGACGCATCCGTCTCGATCTTCACCAGACGCTTCTTGATCGCCGAAAGGTCCGCATCTGTCAGACCCGATCCGACGCTCGATGCGAAACGCAAATCGTCGCCATCGTAGTAGCCGATCAGCAGGCCGCCGAACGTCTTCGCGCGCGAGCCCTCGCCCTCGGTATAGCCGCCGACGACGAACTCCTGCTCCAGCACGTTCTTGATCTTCAACCAGGCGCCGGTCCGCGCCCCCGGTTCGTAGGTGCTTGTCGCGCGCTTCCCTACGACACCTTCGAATCCCAGTTTGGTCGCGCCGGCGTACAGCGCTTCGCCGTCCTCGCGTTCGTGGTCGACGAACTTGATGTGCGCGCTCGGCTCCAGCGTCCGCCGCAATAGCTCCTTGCGTTCCGCAAGCGGCACGCGCGTCAGGTCGTATCCATCGAGATACAACAGGTCGAACACGTAGTAGTACACGGGCGTCTCCGCCGCGACGCGCTCCACCTCAGCCGGCTTCGAGAGGTTGATCCGCGGCTGGATCTCCTGAAAGCCCGGCACGCCCGAAGCGTTCATCGCGACGATCTCGCCATCGAACACCGCCGTCCGCACCGGCTGCGACGCCACCGCCGCCACGATCTCCGGATACTGCACCGTCATCGCGTTCCCGCGCCGGCTCCGCAGTTCGATGCGCGGCTCGCCAGCATCCGTTTGCGAAACGAACGCCAATGCCCGAACGCCGTCCAGCTTCGCCTCGAAGATCCATCCCGCGCGCGAGAAAGGTCGCGCGACCTGCGTCGCCAGCATCGGCCGCAACGTCTTCGCGTCCGGAAACGCGGCTTCGCGCGCATCCGGGTGCGGCGCTCCGCCCGCCTGCGCCATGCGCGGCATGCGGCCTTCCTTCAGATCACGGATGGTGACGCCGCTGAGCACCGATCGATCCTCTTCGAGCACATCGCGCGTCGAAGCGAAGTCGTCCCTGTGCTTGATCAGCAGCCAGTCCTTCGGGTCGCGCGCCGTGCGCACTAACGTCCACGATCCCCGCAGCTTCTTGCCGCGCAACGTGAACGACAGCTTGCCCGCCGCCAGCTCCTCGAGCATCCGCGCGCTGCCCTCCGCCGGATCGCCCCAACAGTACACGCCGCCCTCGTCGGGCGAATACGTACCGGCGTCCCACACAATCACCTGTCCCGCGCCGTAGTTGCCCTTCGGGATCACACCCTCGAACCCGCCGTAGTCGTACGGATGGTCCTCAACATGCGCAGCCATCCGCTTGTCTTTGGGGTCCAGCGATGGTCCGCGCGGCACTGCCCACGACGCCAGCACGCCCTCGATCTCCAGACGAAAGTCCCAGTGCATGCGTGTGGCCGCGTGCTGTTGCACGACGAACGTCAGGTCGGCGTGCGCTCCATCTGGCGTGCCCGCCGCCGGCTCAGGCGTCTTCGCGAAGTCGCGCTTCTGGCGGTAGCGCAGCAGCGCATCGAGGTCAGGCGCGGGCTTCTCCGGCATGCCTCATTGTCCGCGACGCCAGAAACTCCGCCAAGTCTCGAATGGCGGCAGGGCAGACCACCAGACGCCGATGCCGCTCCAACTGCTAACCGCCGACGGCTGAACGCTGAACGCTAGCCCTCACGCCGCCCAACGCTCGCGGAAGTCGGACTCGAAGCTCGCATCCTCCGTCGCTTCTTCGATGCGCGCCACCGTCCCGTCCTCCCACATCGCCAGAAACGCATCGACCGACACGGGGCAGAGCTTGACGCCGCGCATCTGGCGCAGCTCCGCCAACGCCTTGTGCGCCGGCCACGCCGGCTTGTACGGCCGCGCGCTGATCAGCGCGTCGTAGATGTCTGCCACCATCACAATGCGCGCACCGACCGGGATCGCTTCGCCTTCCAGGCCGAACGGATAGCCCGACCCGTCCCAGCGCTCGTGATGATGCAGCGCCACTTCGCGCGCCAGATCGTAAAACGCACCGACGCCGAGGATGTCGGCGCCATACTCCGGATGCTTCTTCATCGCGGCCCAGTCGTCTTCGCTCAGCTCACCCGGCTTGATCAGCACGGCGTCCGGGATGCGCAGTTTGCCCAGATCATGCACAATCGCGGCATAACCGATCGCCTCTATACCATCACTGTCCAGCCCGACGCGCCGCGCAATCTCCTCCGCCAGCGCACCGATGCGCTGCAGGTGCCGTCCTGTGTACGGGTCGCGCGACTCCGCCGCGTACGCCAACCGCATGATCGCTTCGCGATGCGCATCCTTCAGCTCGGCATACGAGTGCTCCAGCTCGACGTGCAGCGTCGCCACTTGGAGCGACGGCGCGAGCTGCGCCGCGATCGTCCGCATCAATGCGATGTCGTCCTCGTGGAAGCCGCGCTCTGTATAGCTCGCAAAGTAGAACAGGCCCTTGAGGTCGCCCTGCCATACGACGGGCATGAGCACGACCATCTTGATTTCGCCCGCGACGATGACGTCGCGGTACACGTCGCCGACCTCTGTAGCCGGGTCATACATGATGATCGGATCGGAGAGTTTCGCCAGGAATTCGACGACCGTCGGCTCGTTGAGCGTTGGTTTTGTGGCCAGCCACATCTCGCGGAGATCGCCGCCAATCGGACCGCCATCCTTGTCCAGACCTTCGAAGCTCCGCAGGATCGCGTCCTCGGCCGTTGGATCAGCCGTGTCCAGGGTTACGCTGTCGAACCCCGTCACTTCGACGATCTTGCGCACGGCGGAGGTGACGCGGTCTTCGAAGTCTCCTTCACCAAAGAGCATGCCGCCGATGCCAGCGAGTCCCGCCAGGCGCTCGCCCTGCTCCCGCGCCCGCGCATACGTGTCGGAGTTCCGGAGCGCCGCGGAGGCCAGGCGAGCAACGGCCTCGACGACGCCGGTTGCAGGCGCTGACGATCGGACATGGCTTGCGGTCAAGAGGAGCATGCCCACGCGTGGCGAGGGCAGCGGCACGCTCATCATCCACACGCCCGGGTCGAACAGTTCACGAAACGGCTCGGGCAGCGCTTCTGACGCGACAATGTCATCGATGTACACGGGCCGGTCAGCAAGCATCCGCCGCTCGCGCAGCTCGTCGTGTCGCAGCGGCCGCATCTGTTCCACAGCGGCGAATCGCCGCGCCAATTCGGGATCGGCGACGTAGAAGGACCGCACACGGATCTCGCCGGTGTCCTGCGCAAGCCAAATCGTACATGAGTCGAGATTGAGCGACGTGCCGACCCCCGTCACAAGGTTCTTTACCAGTTCCTGCGCATCCAGCGACCGTCCTGTCGCCTCGCCGATCGCGAAAAACACGTCCTGCGCGTGCCGCTCATCGCTGCGCAGCCTGATCTCGCTGGTGTTTGCCTTCGCCTCGTACAGCGCCCGATCCGCGCGCGCGATCAGCGACTCCGCGTCACCACCGTCCTCCGGATACACGGCAACACCGTACGACGCAGTAACGGCGGTGTTTCTGTTCTCTGGATTCGCGGAGATAGAGGCCGTGGCGATGGCTTCGGCGACGCGTCCGGCAAAGTCGGTCGCACGTGGACGATCCATATCCGGCAGCAGAATCGTGAACTCGTCACCGCCGTAGCGCGCGACGGTTCCACGTTCGCCGACCACCTCTCGCAATCCACGCCCAATCGCCGCGATCAACGCATCGCCGGCCAGATGGCCGAAGCGGTCGTTGACGTCCTTAAAGTCGTTCAGGTCCAACATGATCACGGCGCACGACGCCGCGTTGCGCGCGGCCTCGTCAAGACCGGTAAGCATCGCCTGGCGCAAGTAACGATAGTTGTGGAGCCCGGACAGCTCGTCGAAGTCCGCGAGTTGCTGCAGCCGCGCCCGATGCTCTCGCTCCGCCCTCGCCGACAGCGCCATCACGTACCACGCGGCCGCCCCCGCGCCACCGATCATCGTGGTTACCAGAGCTACTTCGGCCGCAACCTCGACGTTCCTCGACGGCGATAGCGCGCCAAGCGCCAACTCGACAGCAAGCAGCACAGCGACAGCCACCATGGGCAGGGCAAAGCGTCGCCCGCGGTCGCCTCGTTTCGGCACCTCGTTCGTTGGCTCGGTGTTCGTGCGCGCCATATGGTCGCTGCCCCTGGTGGTTCTGTCGTACGTAATGTTCGACAGTCCCCCCGCGCAGGCGTAGGTGCGATGACCAATCGTCTACGAGCTATTCTTGGACACCCCGTCCAACGCTCGTGAGCGTGATGCTCCAGGTCCCCCGGAACGTGGCCGCAGCCAGCGTGCCGAGCGCCGTGCAACGGCCTGCCGCGGAATCGAACCCACCGCTGCCACCGTCGATGTCGTACTCGAGCCGCATCGTGTGGTCGGCGAGATCGCCCGCATCAGCCCCTGCCGACTCCACCACCTCGCCGCGCGCCAACGATCCGAATATCTCTGCACCGTCGTTGCGGATGAACGTTATGTCACCTTCACCGGCGCTCGAAACCAGGCCGATGTTCCACGCCATCAGCCCGGACATCGTCCAAACGCCGTCGCCGCTCTCGCCCTCCAGCGACACCGTCTCGGTACCGTTCAGCAGCTCCACCCGCTCCACAATCTCCCCCGCAAACACGATCTCGATCTGCATGCCAGCAACCTACCTCATCACGCCGCCCGGCAACCCACGCCGTGGCGATCCGCGCGCCGCCCGAACCACAACCGTACCCTCGCCCTCACCCACCTCCAACCAATTCCTCCGTGCCTCTGTGCCTCTGTGGTTCAACCAAAAGGGAACGGCGGGCACCATGCCCGCCGCCTTGTCTCGTTTCCCGCGTCCCGTTTCCCGCCTCCAACGTCACCCTTCCGACCGCACCTTCTTCACCGCCGCCAAGAACGCCGGCAGCACCGTCTTGTAGTCGCCGACGATGCCAAACCGTGACGCCTTGAAGATGTTCGCGTCCGGGTCCTTGTTGATCGCCACGATGTTCTTTGATCCGGAGCATCCCGCCATGTGCTGGCTCGCGCCCGACACCGCCACCGCGATGTAGAGTGTCGGGCTGACGACTTTGCCTGTCAGCCCCACCTGCTCCGATACAGGACGCCAGCCCAGGTCCGCCACCGCCCGGCTTGCGCCCACGGCGCCGCCCAGCTCTTTCGCCAACCCTTCGATGTCGGCGAACCCTTCCGGCCCGCCGAGGCCGCGTCCGCCCGTCACGACGGTGTCCGCGTCCTCCAGCCGCACGCCTTCCGACGTCGCGACCTTCCGATCGACCACCTTCGTCCGAATGCCGGACGCGTCAAACGCGACCTTCTCCACCGCACCCGCGCTGCCGCCCTCCGCGGCGTCTTGCGATTTCGGCCGCACCGTGGCGATCGCAGGCGTCGCCGTGAAACCGTTGACCGCGCGAGCGTTGCCGCCGTAGGCCGGCCGAGTCGTGTGCAGCTTGCCGTCCTTCATCTCCAGCGACGTCGTGTCCATCGCCACGGCCGTGCCCAGCTTGAACGACAACGCCGGACCCAGATCGCGCCCCGCGTTCGTCTGACCCAGCAGGATGATCGCCGGATCCGCCTGCGCGACCACCGCTGCGGCTGCATTCGTGAAGCCGTCGGTCGTGTACTCCGCCAGCGCAGGGTCGTCGACCACGTACGTCTTCTCGACGCCGGTGACGCCGCTCGCCGCGCCTTCGACACCCGAACCGATCAGCATCGCCGACACCGGGCCCGCGCCCAGCCGTTGCGCTGCGCCGACAAGCTCCTGCGTCACCGGCGCGACCTTGCCGTCCATCAGTTCGGCCAGGATCAGCACTCCGTTAGCCATGTTGCATCTCCGTTCCCGCGCGCCACATTGCGGCGCGCACATCACATCGCGTGGCGATCACTAGATCAGTTTCGCTTCCTGCAGTCGCTTGGCCAGCGCCATCGCCTGCTCCTCCGGCGTGTCGCCCTCCATGATCTCCACCTTCGTGTCGACCAGGGGCACATACAGCGCTTCGAGTGTCAATTTTTGGCCCAGCGCCCCGGCATCAAGGCCGAGGTCGCTCGCAGCCCACGTCGTCACCTGCTTCTTGCCCGCAGCCATGATCTGCGGCAGTTTCGGATAGCGCGGCTCGCCTAGTTCGTTGCTGACGCTCACCACCGCGGGCAGCGATGCTTCGACCGTTTCGAAGGAGTCCGGCAGCACGCGCTCGACGGTCACCGTGCCGCCCGCCACGGCCACACGCTTGCCGAACGTAATCACGGGCGTGTCCAGCATGCCCGCGATGAGCGTCGGCGTCACGCCGCTGTCCCAGTCCACCGCCTGCCGTCCCGTCAGCACCAGGTCGACGTCGCCCAGCTTCTTGACGGCGGTACTGAGCACAACCGCCGCACCATAGCTGTCGAGATCGTCGAACGCCGCGTCCGTCAGCAGCACGCCCTCGTCCGCGCCCATCGCCAGACCCTGCTTGATCACATCGCGCGCCGTCGCGGCGCCCATGCTCATGATCGTCACCTTCGTGCCAGCGTCGGCGTCCTTGATCCGCATCGCCGCCTCCGCCGCAATCGCATCGAACTGGCTCGTCACCGGCGCCACGCCTTGCGGCGGCACGACCTTCTTCGCGGCTTCGTCAACTTTGAAGCTCGAAGGCGGGATATCCCAGTCGGGAACCTGCTTCACCAGGACAACAATATGCAACTTCGTCCCTCCCTTGGGCAGAATCGCGTTTCACGCAAACGGTCAGGGTGCGTTGTTCAGCACGAGGCGCAAACCGGCACCTGAAGCCGCTCGCAAGGTACATAACCGCGCCCGTTAGGTCTACCTTCAAGCGGACGCGTCAAGGCGAACAGCACGACGCGATCCAGGGCCGCGGCGCCGGCCAGTTGCAGGCCGGCCATGTAGGACAGGCGCCCCCGCCTGTTGGCCTTGCGCCCGAGCTGAGATCAAGAAACTCCGATCCCGACACCGCTCGTTGGAGGACAGCCGTCCCCGGCTGTCGGCCTTGCGCCCCGTCCGTCGCCCACTCCGCCATGTAGGACAGGCGCCCCCGCCTGTTAGCCTTGCGCCCGAGCTGAGATCAAGAAACTCCGATCCCGCCACCGCTCGTTGGAGGACAGCCGTCCCCGGCTGTCGGCCTTGCGCCCCGTCCGTCGCCCACTCCGCCATGTAGGACAGGCGCCCCCGCCTGTTAGCCTTGCATCCGAGCGGCGTCGGCCAAACGGTCAATGCTCGTGCTCCGGGTACCACGCGTGAAGGACCAGCCGTCCCCGGCTGTCCCGCCACCCGAATCGCCCCTTACCGCCGCAACCGCACCACCACATCCTGCGCCGCAACCACGAACGCCGGATCGCCCGTAATCCGATGCTCCTTCAAGCACGCTTCCGTGAACTTGATCGCGTGCTCATCGCGCCCCGACACGGCCTGCTCGATCAGATCACCAGCGTCGAACTCCACGGCCTCATCGACCAACGGCACGTCGTCCGGCGCAACATCAGCGTGCGCCGCGTAGATTGAGGCGCACGCCTGCCACGCGTACCGCATCGCCGCTTGCCGTGTGCTGTCGCTCAGATGCGGTGCCAGCGTCCGCAGCGCGCTCGGTGCGGTCACGCAATGGATGAACGAGATTCCTGCGCGCTGAGCATTCACCAGATAATGCCGCACGAACGTCCGCGTCAGATCCGACACGAATGCGTCCGCATCACCATCTACCGCCACATAGCCGACGACCGGGCCGAATGTGTCCGGATCGATCACCTTTACGGCGTCGAAGATCAGGCCGTATGCACGGCGCGACGAGTCGACGCGCTCCACCCGCGCCAACGCCTCCCGCACGGACATCGTGCCCCGCTCTGCCTCAACGGTCGGCAGCTCCTGGTAGCGAGCCGCCCAGTAACCCAACCCCTCCGCGAACTCGTGCAACCGTGGCGCACTGTCGCCCGCATCGAGCGTACGCACCGCGTGCGCCGTACGCAGCATGCCGTGCGTCGCACCCGCCATGATGCCCGGCGCCAGCCGCGCCACCCACGTCTCCAATAACTCGAGCCACGGCCGCTCGCGGACCTCGCGATCGAAGAACGCGATCCAGTCGCCCGCGCGCTGCAGATCGCCCAGCGCCTCGCGCCAGCTCGACGCGTCGATCGCGTTTCGCGCCTCCGGATGCTCCGCGAGCCTCCTCGCGTACCAGTCCGACCATCGCGCGACCACGTCGCCGCGGCCCATCGTAGCCAGCGCCTCCGCGGCCATCGGTCCGTGGTTCGAAAGCCCCGGCCCAAACTCCGGCCCGGTCGTCGCAAATCGCTCGAGAACTTCATCAAGCGCGGTCGTCCTCATGCATCACCTCCACGACAAGCCTACGCACCAGCGCAGGCCGTCCGCCTCGGCCATCACGACGACGCCAACTACATCGATCGGCTGAACCGCCAGAGCCTTACCACGAGCGACGATGCAATGTAGGACAGGCGCCCCGCCTGTTGGCCTTGCGTTTGAAACGAAACGATCCGTCGCAACGGCGAAACACGAACGATCCGTCGCGACGGCGCAACACGTTGGAGGACAGCCGTCCCCGGCCGTCTCATCGCCGGACCATCAGACAGGCGCCCCGCCCGTTGGCCTTGCGTTTGAAACGAAACGATCCGTCGCAACGGCGAAACACGAACGATCCGTCGCGACGGCGAAACACGTTGGAGGACAGCCGTCCCCGGCTGTCTCATCGCCGGACCATCAGACAGGCGCCCCGCCTGTTGGCCTTGCGTTTGAAACGAAACGATCCGTCGCAACGGCGAAACACGAACGATCCGTCGCGACGGCGCAACACGTTGGAGGCCAGCCGTCCCCGGCTGTCCCATCACTGCACTGCTACAGCGCGTTCAGCGCATCGATCAGCTGCCGGATGCGGCCGAAGTTGTGCACCGGCCGCAGCGCGATGCGCGCCAGATCGACGCCGTCGCCGTCGCGAGCCTCCGCCGCAGTGATGCCGGACGCCTCAATCCGCCCGGCCGCAACGACGTCGCCGAACGCGTCGTTCAACCTGTCGAGCTGCTCGTCTGAAGGAGCACGCCGCAGTCGGATCACCAGCCGCTCGCCGACATACCGCGCTGAGTCGTAGTTCGCGTAGAAATGCTCGATAACCGCCACCGCCCCATCGATGCTGTCCGCCCGCTCGAACAGCGACAGATCTTCCGGCGAAGCCAACCCGCGATCAACCAGTTGCGCTTGTACGAATCGCTCCCAGTGCCGCCAGTAGTCGCCGCCCTTCGGCTCCAGAAGCACCACCGGGCGAATTGCCGTCTTGCCCGTCTGCATCAGGGTAAGCAGCTCGAAGCCTTCGTCCATCGTGCCGTGACCCCCGGGGCACAGCACGAAGGCGTCCGACTCCTTCATGAACGTGACCTTTCGCGTGAAGAAGTACTTGAAGTCGATCAGCTTGGGATCGCCCGCGATGAACCCGTTTGCGCCCTGCTCGCCTGGCAACTTGATGCCGACACCGAAACTGTTGCGCTTGCCCGCGCCTTCGTGCCCCGCCGCCATGATCCCCGGCCCCGCGCCCGTGATCACCATCCAGCCGCGAGCCGCGATCTTGTACGAAAAGTCCCGCGCGATCGCGTACTCCGGGTGGTCGTTCGCCGTCCGTGCCGATCCAAACACGCTGACCTTGCGCACGCCGCGATACGGCGCGAAGACGCGAAACGCTCGCCCCAGCTCGTGCAACGACCGCCGTACGAGCTTCATCTCGCCGCGATTCGCCGTCCGCGCGATGCGAAACGCGGTCTCGAGCGTGTCCTGCAGCAGGTCAGCCTGCGGAATGTCAACGCCAGCCAAAAGCTCGGCGATCCGCGCGTCCAGCGCCGCATCGCCCGAGCCCGCCCGGCGCCTGATGCGCTGACGCGTCGCGCTCGTGCGGACGCTCGCCGGCTCCAGCGGCTCGACGCCCACCACCTGGCGCTGCGTTTCGTGCTTCTCTTGCATGTGTTCCATGTGTGTCATGTGTGTCCTATGTCGTCAGATGCGCCCGGCGCCGACACTCCCGAACCGCCCTAACAGCCCTCTGTGTCCTCCGTGATCTCTGTGGTGAATCCCCCAACAACCTCCGCGCTCTTCGCGCCTTCGCGGTGAATAATCCCGACACGCTCCCAACTCAGTCTCTGTGTCCTCCGTGTCCTCTGTGGTGAATCTCCCAAACAACCTTTGCGCTCTTCGCGACTTCGCGGTGAATAAAGTCAGAGCCAGTCTACGCGGAAAGCAAAAGGCCCGAAGCGTTCGCCCCGGGCCTCTTAGTGCTCTCTCGATGATCCTGCGTGCTAGCCGGTGACGCGCACGTTGATCGCGCGGCTGCGCTTCGGGTCGCGCGGGTCCGACTCTGTGTCGAATTCGACGTTCTGTCCTTCATTCAGCTCGTCGAAGATGCCGCCCGTCAGCGCGGAGCTGTGAAAAAAGATGTCCTCCGACGCGCCATCCGGCCGGATGAATCCGAAGCCACGGTCCCGCACGAGCCGCTTGATCTGTCCGTTCGCCATGTTCTCTGTGTTCCTTCCTACTCGCCGTGGGGTCCTTCGGTGCTCCGGCATCGTCAATGGCCGGCGAACCACGGCGTTTCTGCCCGTGTCGTTGCGTCCGCCCACAGCCGGCGCGGCCTCGTACCCCTGCGTCGTCATGTGCGCCAAAATGGGGGCGGCAGTGGACGTGTTGCCGAGGAAGCCTATGAGGTGACGGTACCAAACACGGCCGCCAAAACGCAACCGCGCGGCGTCACTTCGTCGACTGCGCGCGAAACCACGCGACCGTGCGCTGTAGCCCGTCGTGCAGGCCGACCTGCGCGCGCCAGCCCGTTGCGGCGGCGAGCTTCGCCGACGATGCATATGTGGCCGGCACGTCGCCCGCACGCTCGCCGAGATCCTCGATCTCGATGTGGTACTCGAGGATGTCCGTGATCTCGCTGATGATGTCGATCATCTTCGAGCCGGTCTCCGACCCGACGTTGAAGTACTGGAGTCCGGAGAGCCCCAGCACCGCCGTGTGCGCTCGCGCGAGGTCTTCGACGTAGATGAAGTCGCGGATCTGCTCGCCGTTCCAGTACAGCGGGATCGGCTGCTTCGCCAGCGCGGACTTGATGAAGTTCGGGATGGCGTGCGTCTCCGGCTCGTGCAGCTCGTTCGGGCCATACGGGTTGAAGTAGCGCAAGATGATCGCGTCCATCCCGTACAGCGAGTTGTACGTCGCAACGAACGCTTCCGTCGACACCTTCGACGCGCCATACGGATTCGACTGCGTACCCAGCGGATCCTCCTCGCGGATCGGCAGCCGTTGCGGCGTGCCGTAGACCGTGGCGCTGGACGAAAAGACGATCTTACCCACGTCCGCCTGGTGCATCGCCTCCAGCAGGCGCACCGAGTTGACGATGTTGTTCTCCGCGAAGAGCACCGGCTCCTGCACCGACCGTCCGACCTCGATGAACGCCGCCATGTTGATCACGGCGTCGTGGCCGCGCAGCCAGCCACGCAGCTGATCCTCGTCCCGCAGGTCGCCTTCGATGAATCGCGCGCCGTCGGGCACGAGCGCGCGGAAACCCTTCGAGAGATTGTCGAGGACGGTGACCTCGTGCTGTTCTTCGAGCAGCACCTTCGTGAGCGACGATCCAATGAAGCCGGCGCCGCCGGCGACGAAGACACGCACTAGTCTTCGTACCTTCGGAACACCAGGCATGCGTTCTGGCCGCCGAAGCCGAAGCTATTCTTCAGCACGACCTTCACGTCCGCCTGCCGCGCCTTGTTCGGCACGTAGTCCAGATCGCAGTCGGGATCCGGATACTCCTGGTTGATCGTCGGATGCACCCAGCCGGTGCGGATCGCTTGCACGCACGCCACCGCTTCGATCGCCGCCGACGCGCCCAGCGTGTGCCCGATCAGTGACTTCGTCGCGCTGATCGGGATCTGGTACGCCACCTCGCCCAGCGCCCGCTTCAACGCGATCGTCTCGTACTTGTCGTTCATCTGCGTCGATGTGGCGTGCGCGTTCACGTGGTCGACGTCTTCCGCCCGCAGCCCCGCGTCCGCAAGCGCCTGCGTCATGCACGCCGCCGTCGTCTCGCCGTCTTCCACCGGCACCACAACGTGGTGCGCGTCCGACGTGCATCCGTAGCCAGCAAGCTCCGCCAGGATCGGCGCGCCGCGCCGCTGCGCGTGCTCCAGCGCTTCGATAATGAACACGCCGGCGCCCTCCGACGACACGAACCCATCCCGCTTCGCATCGAACGGCCTGCTCGCGCCCTCGGGCGGGTCGTTGCTCGTCGAAAGCGCCTTCATCACCTGGAAGGCGGCAAGCCCCAACTCCGACAGGCCGGCCTCGGATCCGCCCGTGATCATGACGTCCGCGCGGCCGTGACGAATCATCTCCAACGCCTCGCCCATCGCATTGCCCGCCGATGCGCAGGCCGTGCTGATCGTCGCGTTGTAGCCCTTCGCGCCGTACTGCATCGCCACCTGTGCGGCAGCCATATTCGGCAGCATCTTCACCATGTAGAACGGGTCCATCCGCCGCGCGCCGCGCTGCGTGATGTCCTTCACCGCTTTGTCCGTGTCCGGGTAACCGCCCATGCCGTTGCCGAACAGCACGCCGACGCGATATGGATCTTCGTTGCGTACGTCCAGTCCCGACGTCTCGAACGCCTCGCGCGCTGCCGCCAGCGCCAGCTGCGAGAAGCGCGCCATCCGGCGCGCTTCCTTGCGGTCGATGTACTCCTCCGGCACGAAGTCTTTGACTTCGCCGGCGATATGCACGTCGTAGCCCGTCGAATCGACCTGTGTCAGCAGCCCGACGCCCGACTTGCCGGCGAGCGCGGCCTGCCAGAACGCGTCGACGGTGTGTCCCAGAGGATTGATCGTCCCCATGCCCGTGATCACGACGCGCCGCCGCCCGTTACCGCTGGTGCCGTTGCCGTTTGCCATACCGATGCCCCGATTTGCGCGCGCCGTCGCTCGCCGCGCGAGCCCTCACAGATGCCAATCTGACGATGGGAATCCTTGCTGATCATAGCTGATTCGATGCCGCCAAAGTACGCGGCCCGGCGCGAAGTCGATTCGCGAAATAGTACATTCGGCTCATGCGGAGTCATCGGACGCGTTCAGTGGTTCGTTGGCGCGGACGTTCAGCCCGCGTTCTCCGATGTACCCGGGCGGCCGCTCGCGAGCCGCATCGAATCCGATGCGATCCCCAGCACGTACTCCCGCACAGCACCCACGAACGCGATCGACCCGAACGCCACGACAGCGCCGCGCTCGCCGGCCTGCGCCAACGCCGCCTCGTACGCCTGACCGAGATCGCCGAACGTCGATACGGGCACCTCGTGCGGCCGAAACGCCGCCGCCACATCACGCGGATCAGCCGCGCGGGCGCTCGGCCACGCGGTGACGAACACCTCGCGTGCAATCGGCGCAACAGCGTCCGCCATCGACGCGACGTCCTTGCCGGCAACCGTCCCGAACAGCAGCGTCGCGTGCACCAGCCCGAAGTACTCGCGCAACGCCGCTACCATCCGCTTCGCCGAGTCTCCGTTGTGCGCGCCGTCCACGATGACCAGCGGCTTGTGCCTCAGCACCTCCAGCCGCCCCGGCCACACGACGTTCGCCAGCCCGGCACGCACGTGCGCCGGCGTCAGCTCGATCCCGCAAGCCGAAGCGAGCGCCTCGCAAGCCACGATCGCCGTCGCCGCGTTGTCCAGCTGATGGCGTCCCACAAGCGGCAACTGCGCGTCGTACGTCTCTAGCGGAGTCTTCATCTTGAACCGTTGTCCCTCCGCGGTCGCCGTCGTGCGCGTCATCTGGCAGGTAAGCGCCACCTCGATCAGCATCGCCCCGCGCTCCGCCGCCACCGCCCGAAACACATCCAGCGCCGATTCCCGCTGCGGCGCAACCACAACGGCCGCGCCTTCAATGATGATCCCCGCCTTCTGCCCCGCGATCTCCGCAATCGAATCCCCAAGAATCGCCGTGTGCTCCAAACTGATCGGCGTCAGCACCAGAACGTGCGCGGGCAGCTCCCCCTCTCCACGACGTGGAGAGGGGGCTGGGGGGTGAGGTGCTCGTTCGCCCGCGACTGCCTCATCTCCTGGCGCCCGCTCGCCCTTCTCCGACGACCGACGACCGACGACCGACGACCACCCAAACACATTCGTAGAATCAAGCAGCCCGCCAAGCCCCACCTCGACGATCTGCGCATCGACACCCGCATCGCGAAACGCCACAAACCCCGCCGCCGTCAGCGCATCGAACGCCAGAAACTGCCGCCCCGCGAACCGCGCCGCGACAGCATCGATCGCCACACGCACGCGCGTCATAGCGCTCGCAAACGCGTCGATGTCGATCGCCTGTCCCGCGATGCGTACCCGTTCGTTGTAGCGATGCAGATGGGGACTGACGTAATACCCCGTGCGCATACCGGCCGTGCCCAGCACCGCCTCGACCATAGCGCCCGTACTACCCTTGCCCTTCGACCCGGCGATATGCACCGTCGGCCGCCCGCGATGCGGCTCCCCCAGCTCGGAGAGCAACGCCAGCATCGGCGCCACATCCGGCCGCGAAGAAAAGTCGCCAGTCCGCTCGAAATCAGGCAGCGTCAGCAGCCACCGCAGCGACTCGTCGTAGTCCACGCAAAGAGAGTACCGAATGGGAATGTTCACACGCCGCGTGTAGGGGCAGGTCTCGCCCTGCCCCGTGCCCCTAGCGCGGACTTCAGTCCGCGCGCCGCCTCGTACGCAAGCAAATCACCTGATGCCAGCGACGCACGCCACGTAGGGGCATTCCGTAGAATGGCCTCCCCCGATTTGAGACCAATGTTCGAATCCGGAAATCGAGAGAACGTGCCGAACCGCCGGGCTAGCCCACGACCCCCTCGGCCCACACCCGCGCCATGATCTCATCGACCGTCTCGTCCGGGGTCTGGCCGGAACTATCGATCCACAGGCCGATGCGCCGCGTCCCCGTGCGGATCTCAGCGTCCATCCATCCCCACTGCTCGTGTAGCCGCGTGCCGCGGCCGGCCTCGCGCTGTCGCACGACATCCAGGTCGGGCGTAAGCATCACGAACATGAACGGCCGCGTGCCTAGCTCCTCCAGAAGGTGCGGCAACCGATCACCAATGATGATGTCATCCGGCACAGCAGTGAACCCCACATCGAAGAACGATGCCCCGAGCAGACACGTGTTGTGAAGCCGCAGTCGCAGTTGTGCGTCGGCCTCATCCTCGAGTCCGCGCTGCGACTTCCACGTCGCGCCCGACACGATCATCCGTTGCAAATCGTCCGCTGGAATGTGCACGCCGCGCACGAACCGCGCCGCCACCGTCGTCTTACCGGTGCCCTGCATGCCCGACACCACAATGAACGCATGCCGTGGATCCAACGAAGCTGGCGCATCGTCCGACATTTCGCTCACCCGCCACCCGCCGCGTCAAGCGGCACATACGGCCGCCGCGCCGCCGCCGCCCAGATCGCCCATGCCGGCTTCTCCGCGCCATCCTCGTGCAACAACCCGATGTGTTGGAACACGCCGAACGGCGTGTCCTTCGCGTACGCCGGATCCCACCCGGCGAACCAGATCACGAACGGCATGCCCAGGTCCTGCGCTTCCCTCAGCGCACGCGTCAGAAACGCCGACTGCTCTCGCTCGCTGCCGTTATTGATGCCCTGGGCGCCAGCCGCCGACGAGTACCCCATCTCGGCGATCACGATCGGCTTCTCCGTGAACCCGCGGAGTTGGCTGTAGTACTTCTCCGGGATATCGCTTGCTTGCGCGAACGCGAAGCTGGGGTACGTGCTGATCGCGGCGACGTCCATCCTCGCGTCAAACGTCTTTACGAGCTGCCACGCCGGGAAGTGCTGATCTTCCGTCGGCAGCCGCCCCTGTAGGTCTTCGAACTGCCAGGTCACCGTCACCTGCGTGTCGGGCGACGCCTCCTTCACGCGGTCGTACGCCTCGAAGTACAGCGACTGAAAGTTGTCGAAGTCGGCGTTGTTTTTCTGACTGTAGAGGTTCATCTCGACGCCGAGCGCCATGTACGCCGGCTGATAGTTGATCGCCACGTACTGCGCGTACGTCAGAAACGCCGAGCGCACGTCGCCGTCGCTGAAGTCTTTGCCCGTCATCGACGCCGGCAACCCCGCGAGGCGATCGCGCCCCGTCGCCCCATCCGTCGGATCGATGGCGAAGAACAGCCGCAGGTCGTTGCTCGCGATGGCATCCCGCTCGGACGCTGTCGTCTTTGCGGTCGCTTCGCTGATGCCCGAGCCGGGCACAAAATCGGCCCACGGTGGTGTGCGCTGGATCAGCACCATCTCACCGTTCCTTGCGGCGAGGTCGAACGTCTCGCTGTACGCCTTGCCGTTCAGCTCCCGCGGCAGCGTGCTGATCCCCATCATGAACGAGCGCTCCGGCCCGCCGGTAGCCGCCTCGCGCGGCGAAGATCCCCCGCCGCAAGCAGCAATCGCAAGGGCAATGCACGCCATCGCCGCAAGACCTGCCCGCCGAACACGAAGATCGCCCAACATCACCCTCCACAAATCCGAGCGATTGTAGCGGATCGATGTTGCAGCGCGCCGCAGGCCGAGAACTACAAACTGTTCACTGTGAACCGCAAACTCACCGCGTCAACCACCCGAACTCCTGCGCCTTCCGCTGCGCCTGCGCGTTGATCATGATGTTCACCACGTTCGGCTTCCCGCTCGCAAACGCCTTCTCCAGCGTCGGCCGCAACTGATCCGGCGTCTCGACGAAGTAGCCCTCGCCGCCGAACGCCTCGATCACCTTCTCGTACCGCGCTTGCGGCAGCAACGCCATCGGCAACAGCGGGCGCGACCGGTCGATCGTGCTCGGCCCGCCGCTGATGCCATTGTTGTTGAGGATGATGAACGTGATCGGCATCGCGTACCGGCACGCCACCTCCACCTCCATCCCGCTGAACCCGAACGCCGAGTCGCCCTCGACCGCAACGACGCGCGTACCCGGATTCACCGCTTGCGCCGCAATCGCGAACGACAGCCCAACACCCATCGTCCCGAAGCTCCCCGCATCGAGCCGATGGCGCGGCAGGAAGTTCGGCAACACCGTGCGGCCAATGTCCATCGTGTTCGCGCCCTCGCTGGCGATGATCGCGTCGCGTGGCAGGATGTCGCGGATCTCGCGCAGCACTCGATAGTAGTTCATCGGCACGCTGTCGTCGTCGAACTGCACCTGCGTCGTCGCCTGGTTGTCCGCGATCTTCTTCGCGATGCCCGTGCGCCACGTGTTCTCCGCAGCGAACTGCCACGGCTGCTCGCGCAACAAGCCGTTGAGCTGCCCGGTCACCGCCTTTGCGTCCCCAACGAGCGCCACCTCCGCCGGCACGTTCGTTCCGATCTCCTCCGCCGCAATATCCATCTGGATCACCCGCACATCGGCGTTGAACCGCGGCGGCATACCGAAGTGCAGGATCCAGTTCAGCCGGGCGCCCATCAGCAGCACGAGGTCCGTGTTCTGCAACGCGAACGATCGCGCGGCGCCGACCGACAGCGGATGGTCGTCGGGCATCAAGCCCTTCCCCATCGGCGTCGCCAGAAACGGCAGCTGCGTCGATTCGATGAACGCCCGCACCTCGTCCTCGGCACGCGCATACGCCGCCCCCTTGCCGACGATCACCAGCGGCCGCTCCGCCGACTTTAACGCCGCCACCGCCGCCTCGACCGAAGCCGGATCCGCGAACGATCGTGGCGCATCCGGTACGCGCGGCCGCTGCGGCGCGGCGTCTTCGTCTACCTTGCCGCCGATGACGTCCGCCGGCAGGTCGAGGTACACCGGCCCCGGCCGCCCGTAGATCGATGTCCGCACCGCCTGCTCGACGAAGTACGGGATGCGGTCGACGCGGTCGACCTCTGCCGCATACTTGCACCACGGCCGCGCCGCATCGACCTGCGGCGCTTCCTGGAACGCGCCCATGCCGTGCTGCGAGATATCCGACGCCCCGCCGAGCAGGATCATCGGCCAGCGATTCGACCACGCGTTCGCCAGCCCCGAGATCGCGTTCGTCATCCCCGGCCCCGACACCGCGAGACACGCGCCCGGCCGCCCCGTCAGATAGCCGACGGCCTGCGCCGCGTACGACGCCGACTGCTCGTGCCGCATCCCGAAGTACTGGATCCCTTCCCGCTGCGCCGCAAACGCAATCGGCACCACCGGCACCCCCACGATGCCGAACATGTACTCAACCCCGTGCCGCTTCAAACTCCGCGCAATCAGCGTCGCCCCATCAACCTCTGCCATGATGAATTCCTCCTTGCGTTCGTCTGGTTCAAGGAGTGTAGGAGAGGACGCCCGTAGGTTCTATTCAGAAGCGCCGAGGAGTTCGAGAAACGCAGCCGCGCGGATCGTCCGCACGCCTTCGTACTCCGCGATCGCCAGCACGTCTTCGTCCTCGCTGACGATGTAGTCCGCGCCGCCGGCGGCCGCGCAGGCGAAGAACATATCGTCCTTAGGATCACGGCAAACGCGCGGTGTCGCTAACGGTTCAGCGACCTCTGCCGACGACAAATAGGCGATCGCGCGGTCGGCGGGAGGAAGAGGATCCATCCGCGTAAGGCGTACCTGGAGTTCCGGACGCTGAACGACGCGCATGATCTCGGCACGAAGACTATCGGACGTGAGAATCGTGAACTCAGGCGTTCGCTCTAAGAGTTTCCCACACACGCTTGCGGAATTCATCAGCGCCCGCACGAAGACGACGGTATCGACGACAACTCTCACGCCTGCTCAGCACGAGCGCCCCGGATGGCCTCGTCAATCGCGTCGTTAATCTCCTGCTCCGTGTAGCTCTCGAGACTCTTGCGAACGGGCGCATACAAGTCATAGAGATCCTTCGCCCATTGCGAACCGGCGGACGCCGCAGCCGGCCTCACCGTCTCAATCTCGAGCTTCCCGTCCTGGAGCGTCACGGCAAGCATGTCATCGCGGCCGAGATGCAACGCCTCCCGAAACTCCTTGGGAATGGTGATCTGCCCGTTTCGAAGCTGGCGCACGATACGTGTCTTTCCCATAGAATTACACTATCACATAATTACATATTATGCTAATTGCACATTCCCGGACGCAGGCCAGCATCAAAAATGGAGCACGGGCGCCCCGCCCGCCGTGGTGAGGGCAGTTCCGCCACCCCCCAGCCCCTCCCAGATACCCGACGGGTTCCCATCCGATCCTCCTCATCCAGGGCGTGGAGAGGGGGTGGCCGACGGCCGGGGGTGAGGTGCTCGATCCAGCGCGGGCCGAGTCGAACAGCACGCCTCTGTTCGCCCCCGTTTCTCCCTCTCCGCCGGCCTACTCGCCGTGGTAACGCGCAGAGGGTCGGGTGAGGCCCCACACCACCCCAGCTACAATACCCCGAGGAGTACCGCACGAATGATCTGCCCCCGCGACGCCAACGAACTCCAGTCCGAAGCCGGCCACGGCATCACGATCGACCGCTGCCACGCCTGCCACGGCGCCTGGTACGACTACGACGAACTCGCCGAACTCGAAGCCACCGTCGCCGACGAAGAGCAGCGCATCGGCACCGTCGAGTACGCCAAGCACGAGAGTGTGCTGCTCTGCCCCGCCTGCAGCCAGACCATGCACGCCTTCAACTATCGCGCCTACAACCTCGAACTCGACGCCTGCGCCGAAGGCCACGGCTTCTGGCTCGATGCCGGTGAATCCGAACGCGTCCGCGAAATCATGAAGGAGCGCGTGCTCGGGCTCCGCCGTGCCGGTAGCGCGCAGGAAGCATGGGCGCGCGCGAAAGGCCGCGCTGGCGGCGGCGTCATCGATCAGATCAAACGACTATTCGGCGGCCGCCGCTAACTTCGAGCTGCGATCGATTCTATACCCTAAAACCTAAAACCGAGAACCTGCACCATTACCGCAGCACAAAGTCGAACCCGGCCGCCCGCGACGCGCCGTCTTGCTCGACGGCCATCGCCAGCGCGTCACTGAAGTTGCTGTCCGCCGCGTTCGACGCGTCCTCCGCGAAGAACAGCTGCGTCGTCAGCGCCGCATGATTCGCCGCCTCCACCTTCACGTGGATGTGCCGCGCACGCCCGGTCTCCACGCCCGGCACGATCGTCTCGAGCTTGTAGCGCCCGTCCGCGCCCGTCGCCTGATGTCCGCGCAGTCGAAAGCCCGCGTTGTCGTACGCGCCCGATTCATCGGCCTGCCAGAAATCGAGTGTTGCCCCTGCAACCGGCCGACAATCCGTCGACAGCACCACCCCGGTGACGGCGAGCCCCGTCCCCGATGTATCCGCCTCGATCAGCGAAGCCCGCTCCGGCGACCCCGCCTTGAAAAACGGGCCTTCCCCCTTGCGCCGGAGTCACCCGCTCCGCCCCCGAGCACGGCGGCGTAGCCGGCGGCACAACCGTAGCCGTCGCCACGATCGCCGTCGGCCCCGACCCACCGCCGCCGCCGCACGCGATCAGCACAACCACAACGACAAACCAGAAGGCAACCGCCGCCCCAAGCATCGGCGCACGATAGAGTCCCAACACGGCTCCCTCCGAAGACAACCACTCCCTCAGCCGCCATCATACTTCAGGCACCCCCAACAGCTCCGCCCGCGCCGACACGATCAACCATCGGAGAAAATCGCCAGTAGCGCCGTAGGGCGCAACCCGTCGCGCCCGCGCTCGTCGAGCGCATCACCCGTGAAACTAGCACGCACCCCGATCCGAGAGCCCTCTCCACAGTGTGGAGAGGGCGCGGCCGACGGCCGCGGTGAGGCCCCAACCCCTTCGTGCCCTTCGTGCTCTTAGTGGATCGTCCCCCGAGTCAGATCTCCCGCAGCCGCCTGCTAGTGATCCCGATCACCAGCACGATCACCGAAGCCAGCCCCGTGAAGCACGCCACCGTCGCCTGCGCCCCGAACACATCGATCAGCGCGCCCATCAGCAGCGCGCTGAACGGCGTGATGCCGCTCGTCATCACGTACAGCGACAGCACGCGACCCCGATACTCGTCGTGCACCGTGAGCTGGATCATCACCTGGTTGAACATCAAGTAGATCGAGTTGGCGATGCCGGCGACGACCAGCAGCGCGAACGAAAGCGCGTACATGTTCGACAGCGCGAACCCCGTCACCAGCGCCATGTACACAAACGTCGTCCACACGAGGATCCGCCCGCGCTTTTTGAGCTGCGTCAGATTCGCCGCGATCAGCGCTCCGACGATCGACCCGTAGCCGACCGCCGACGCCAGGAATCCGAACCCCAGCGATCCGGTGTGCAACACGTCCTTCGCGAACACAGGAATGAACTGCACGTACGGATACACGAGCAGGCTCGGCAGTCCCGCCATCACCACCAGCAGCAACACGTCGGGATGCGTGCGCGCGTACGAGATGCCGTCCAGCATGCTCGCCAGCACCGTCGTCGTCCCACGCCCCGCAGGCATGCCCTTCGTTTTGATGCGCGATGTCGCGTACACCGAAAACGTATACGCCACGGCCTGCACGATGAACGCCGCTTCGATCCCCACCGCGCCGATCAGCGCGCCCGCCATCGAGGGCCCAACGATGCGCATCGTGTTCGAACCCAGCGAGTTCACCGCCACGGCGTTCGGCAGGTCCTCCGCGCCGACGACATCGTAGATCATCACCTGCCGCGCCGGCTGGTTCACGGCGTCGCCGAAACCTTCCAGCGCCGACAGCGGGTACAGCATCCAGATCTGGATCACATCCGTGATGATCAGCGCCGCGACTAGCGTCGCCGCCGTCGCGCTGATCGCCGTCATCACCATTAGCACCGACCGGCGGCTGAAGCGGTCTGTCACCGCCCCCGCGAACGGCGATACCGTCACCGACGATATCCCCCGCACGAAGCCCACCGCGCCGACCTGAAACGGCGAACCCGTCAGGTGAAACACCAGGTAGCCCTGCGCGGCAAACTGCACCCACTGCCCCAGCATCGTGCCGACGTTGCCGATCCACAGCACCCGAAAGTCCGGAATGCGCAACGAAGAGAACGTCCGCTGCCCGTAGCCGCGGATCCCGCCTCGCGGCTGCATGACAGGGACGTGCGGGCCGGACATCGCGCTTCCAATCGAGAAAAGCCTTGGGGATACCCCATCGTATCGAACACTAACGCGCTCGTGAAGGTCAGCCCGAACGAGACGCCACGCCAATTCCTCCACGCCGTACAATTCCAGCATGGCGCCGCAGATTACAGCCCCGGAGATTCGCTACGCCCGCGCCGCCGACGGCGTGAGCGTCGCCTACTGGTCCATCGGCCGAGGTCCGGCGCTCGTGGACATGCCAGTGCCCACGGGCGACCACGTCGAGATGATCTGGCGCATTACCGAGTACGCGGAGGCGATGCGGACCTACGCCAGCGTCGTCACGTTCATCAAGTACGACGCGCGCGGCTTCGGGTTGTCCGAGCGCAACATTGACGAGTTCTCCGTTGACGCCAGCGTGCTCGACCTTGAGGCTGTGGTTGACGCATTAGGCCTCGCTCGCTTCGCGCTGAACGCATGGGTCGAAACGTCGATAACGGCACTGGCCTATGCCGCCCGTCACCCGGAGCGAGTGATCGCGGTCGTGCTCAGGGAAGGAATGGCCCGCGGCGCCGACCGAGGCGACGTCGATGCGATGATCGAACTCGCCCGCACCGACTGGGAGCGGGCCAAGCGTACGATGGCGGACCGCACGCCAAATGTCCTCAGCATCGCCTCGCTCCGTCAGACGTACGAGTTGATCGACGCCACAGCAACGCAGGAAACCTACGTGCGCTACGCGGAGCAGTCGAAGGCGTGGGATATCTCGGGACTCCTTTCGTCGGTCAACGTACCGGTGCTTGTCACCAGCGACGACCTCGTTTCCGTCGAGGTCAGCCGCAGGTTAGCGGCCGCGCTCCCGAACGGATCGTTCGTCGGCAACCGCGTCAAGCGTGGCGATCCATCGCCCACCGAGGATGCCGT
>CAYWOO010000109.1:0-18581 GCA_964458665.1 uncultured Dehalococcoidia bacterium | reverse complement strand
CACCGCGACGATCGAGTGCGCGGCGGCTCGCGACCAGCACTACCGCGACACGGGACGCTACGTGCCGATCATCACCGACGGCGGCATCAGCAACGGCGGCGCCATGTGCAAGGCGTTCGCCGCCGGCGCCGACGCTGTCATGCTCGGCTCGATCCTGGCAGCGACGCAGGAAGCGCCCGGGCGCGGCCACCACTGGGGCATGGCGACGCCGCACGGCGAGCTGCCGCGCGGCACGCGCGTCAAGGTCGGCATCGACACGACGCTACAGCAGACGATGTTCGGGCCGACGTCGCGCACCGACGGCCGAGAGAATCTGGTCGGCGCGCTGCGGACGGCGATGGGCACGTGCGGCGCGCGCACCATCCGCGATTTCCAGAAGACGGAGATGGTGATCGCTCCAGCGATCAAGACCGAGGGCAAGGGCTACCAGATCGCGCAGGGGTAACGCGCGGGTCCATCGCATCACGCAGAAATCCGACGTAGGGGCGCACGGCTGTGCGCCCCTGTCGTTTGCTGGCGACGGGCGTGCCGCCGCACATCGACCCGCGGTGTTGGCGAACGGCAGAGTAACCCACCATACATTTCCGCGCGGCGGCAGTAAGACAACCGTCCGGCGACGTCACTCCAGGCTGCCTACCAGCAACCTGACGCGAATAGCTATACAGGGCACTCCAGATGGATGTCGTCGGGTTCCTTGGCGAACAGCTCCACATCGGGAGAACGGAGCAGCAGCGCGCCACGCCTCTGGTAGAAGTGGACCGTGTTCTCCGACGGCGTCGCCGAGATGTACAGGCCCACGGCGCCGCAACTCCGAGCCGCCGCACGGGCCTGCTCAAACAGCCGCGTCCCGAGTCCGTTGGCGCGGTGATCGCGCCCAACGTGCAGCATCTCGAGTTGCAGGAGATCGTGGCGCTCCCCTCGCAAGACGGTATCAAGAACGGCGACTCCTACTATCTGGTCCCCTTCGAATGCCGCAAAGAACTTGCCGCCACGGTCGTGGCACTCGTATAGCAGCGGCGTCGTGGTGCGCACATTGTCGGGGCGCCAGCCGGGCACGTCGACCTCATGCGGGATGAGAATCAGCTCGCCCGCCTGGACGCGGTACATGCGGGCGATGAACTCTCGCCTATCGATCGTCCAGATCAGCTCGATCTCATCGCGGCGCAGCGGTCGGAACTCCACGCTCCGTATGTACAGTATCGAGGGGTGACGATCCATCTGCTCGGACGCCCCCAGATCGCGGACGATCCCCGATCACAGCGTCCTGTCAAAGGCAGGTGCCTCGGAGACGGGAGCGGGAAGCGGCTCCATTCGAATTTGCGGGCTGATCGGGGTCATGCGCGCGTATCGAGCAACGCGCGGGCTGAAAAGCCCGCGCTACGGGAGTGATGCGGGCGGCTGACGCGATCATGGTGCGGGGGCGGGGTGGAATCGAGCGAGTGATGGCGTGCGGGCACCTCACCTCCGGCCTTCGGCCACCTCCTCTCCACGTCGTGGAGAGGAGAGCGATCGGGGATCCGGTTTGGGATCGGGCCGGGGTGAGCACACGAGTGGCGGGCGCAACGGGTTGCGCCCTACGTGATCTGGCGCGCGGTCAGGGTCACGTGCCTTTCACGCACGCGTGCGCTCAGTCGGGGCGGAAGGGTTTGCTGAGCACGCTGAGGACGTTTTGGAGCAGCGTCGGGCCGGCGTTTGAGCGTGCGGGCTGGGCGACCTGGGCGCGCTGTATGTCGTAGCGTTCGCGGCGGTGGGGCGACCCGAGCGTTTCGTACGCCTCGTTGATCAGACGCAGGCGTTTGGCCGCGCGGCGCGTGGGCTCGTGGTGCAGTTCGTGCGCCTGTTCCCAGTAGCGCTCTTCGATCACGCGGGCGTGCGAACGCGGCGCCACACCCAGAACGAGGTAGAAGTCCTTCACTTTGCCCAACCCGTCGTCCTCCCCCAGAGGTTGCGAAGCTGCAGCAGGCGCGCGCGTGGTGCCGCGCCCTCACCGCTAACATCGGCGAAAGGGGCCGTCTCCTGTGCGCCAGAACGGGCGATTTTGGTTCGTTGTCGTACTCGGAAGGCGCAGCTATACTGCGAGACACCGCGGAAGTAGCTCAGCGGTAGAGCACGTCCTTGCCAAGGACGGGGTCGCGAGTTCGAATCTCGTCTTCCGCTCCATTTGACGCTTACACGCACGGGAGCGCCCCGTGCGTCTCGTTTTGTCTCGACTACGATCCACGTGCGGCGCAGAAGGGGCCATATTTGGCAGACACGATGAGCAGCGACCGCACGGCCAAGCACTGGAAGCGCCTGGGCATCGTCCCCGGAGCGCCGGAGTGCGTGATCAAGGCCGCGCACCTGTCGCTGATTGAGGTGCACCACCCCGACCGCGGCGGCGATGCCAACGTGGCGAAAGAGATCAACGCCGCGTACGACGAAGTTCGGGGCCGCGGCTCCGAGCCGAATGAGTACGTTGCGGCGAACTACAACGGCGAGCCGTGGGCCGTGCTGGGTGTGAGCAGCGCCGCCGATCCGAAACTGGTGAACCGGGCGGGAAAGCAGCTCGCCTCCGAGCTGCACGACTCGCACCGCAGGCTCGCCGCGCGCGTTGAGTGGGCGCTTGAGCACTTCGCATCGTCGCTGGCCGCGCCGCGCCGCGAGCGTATCGTCCCGATGACGCCGCCGCCGCGCGTGCGGCCGGTAACTCGTGCCGCGCGGCCCGACGCACCGACGTCGCCAGGCTTGCCGGACGGGCTGCCGACAACGGTCGACTTCGGCAAGGTGCCGTGGGGTAACGACGCTGCCAAGACGATCCAGCTGACGTGGAAGCACGCGCCGCCGTACAGCGTCACCATCGACGCGGAAGCTCCCGTGCGGGCAGAGGTGACGGCATCGAAGGTGCTGCCGGGGCGCTTTTCGGTGACGTTCGCGATCGATTGGGACTCCCCGGAGTTCAGCCGCGACGCAACGACGCGCGGCTACACGCTCGACGCCGAGATCACGGTGCGTTGGACGTCGAAAGACACGGCGACGATACGGGCGAAGGGTCTGGTGCTGTACGCAGCGCACGTGAGCGCGAGTCCGCCGTCGCTCGATCTCGGCAGCGCGCGACTGCGGCAGCCGGTGCGCGTATCGATCGTGCTCGTGAGCACAGCAGCGACAGACGTGTCGATCGAGCCACCCGCATGGCTACAGCGCGTCGACGGCAGCGGCAGGGCGCTCGGCGCGCAGCTCAAGCTGGCGACGAACGTGCCGGTGCGCGTCGAGCTCGGCGTCGAGTGGGCGCCTATCGCCGAACGTGGGCGCGCGTCGTTCGACGCGGGGCGGCCTGTGCACGCGACGGGGCGGATCGTCGTGCGGTGGAACGATCGCGACTTGGCGATTCCGGCGGAGATCACCGTCGCGAAGTAGCCATCGCCAGCTCCCCGGAGCGCGGGCATTCAGCCCGCGTCATCCGAGCACCCACTCCAGAGCGCGGCCGTCGAGCCCGCGCGTCGCGACAACAACCGATCGAGCAGCGAAGCGTCGTGGCATAGCCGTCCCCGGCCGTGCGTCCGGTAGAGCCGGACCGGCGCAGCGCACCGCCGCGCAAATCGACATCCGCCCGCGTGCGACGCGCTCCTGCACACCAACGAAGCGCACGCACGGCCTTCACGCCCCACGGCGCGGGCTGAATGCCCGCGCTCCGAATGTGCGTAGGTCTCGCGCTCGCTCAAACTACACGATGCGCTGCGCGAACCGGATGCGGAATCCGTCCGGGTCGGCGACGATGAAGTCGCGCAGCCCGTACTCCTGGTCCTTCAGCGGCAGGACGATCCTGCCGCCCGCGGCGACGACGCCGGCGTATACCGCATCGACATCCTCAACCATCAGCCGGACATCGACGCCCGCCGCGCGCGGGTACGGCAGCGCAGCTCGCGTCTCCGAACCGAGAAACGCCTCATGCGCGAGCATGAACTCCGCGGCGCCGCGCACAACCACGGCGAACGTACTGGGCACGCCGCCGTCCGGCTCTGCGCGCACGAGCGTAAACCCGAGCACATCGACGTAGAAGGCGACGCTGGCGTCGACGTCGCGGACGAAGAACTCCGGCGCGACCGGCGCCAGCTTTTCGGTGATGGTGGTGGTCATGGTGGTCTCCGATCTGGTGATGTGTTGTGCTTCACGATACGGAGTCGTGGCTGGATGCGCATCGGACGCGCGGAGTACGCCGGGTCGGTCGATGGGTGTAGGTGGGCGACCTCACCTCCGGCCTTCGGTCACCTCGGTCATACGGCGGCGGCGGGCTGCAGTTTCTCTACGCGCGCCGTGATCGCCGTGCGCTGGCGTTCGAGCGCAGTGGCGATGTCCTTGATGTCTGTGCCTTCGGCGATGAGCTGCAGGAGTCGGGCGTCTTCTTCGTCGGTCCAGGGCAGGTAGGCGCGCGGATGCTTCTCGCGCAGCTCTGCTAGGCGGCGTTCGTGGTCCGATCTTGTGTCCTCTTCGGACGACGCGGGCGCGTCGTCAAGGTAGGCGTTCACGGTCGCGATGATCTCCGCGCCGTAGCGCTCCGCCTGTTGGGGTGTGATGTCGTCGATGTTGCGGAGCGCGTCGATCGAGCGCGGCAGCGCTTCGATGACGCCGAGCAGCACGTCGTTGCTGCACACTTCCCAGAGCTTCACGCCATCGCGGGCGCTGCGGCGGCGGCGCCACGCGCGGAGCAGGTCGTACAGGCTGCCGTCGCCGGCATCCGCCGCGGACACCGCGCCATCGTCGGGCGCGTGCGCGGCGAGATGCGCCGGTACGCGCTCGCCGAACTCGGCGGTGTGGGCGCGGACCTCGGCGAGGATCTGTACGCCGTAGCGCTGCAGCTTCGCCGGACCCATGCCGTTGACCTGCATCAGGTCGTCGCCCGATGCTGGCCGCGCCTCGGCGATCGCCGCGAGTGTGGCGTCGTGGCAGATGACGTACGCGGGTACGCCGTCGGCATCGGCGCGCAAACGTCGCCACGCCTTCAGCCGCTCGAAGAGCGTCGCGGCGTCGCCATCGAGCGTGCCGGTGGCGGAACGCGGTTCGTTCGCGCCGACGCGCAGCGTCGGACGGTCGGCGGGCGGCAGTCGTACGGGGTTCGGCTTGACGCCGTTGATCACGTCGACGGTGCGGCGCGTCACGTGTAGCGTCTGATGCTCCGGATCGACCGCCAGCAGCGCCATCGCGACGAAGCGGCGGAGCAGGCGGCGCACCCAGTCCTCGCGGCGATGCTTGAGCGCGCCGAACTGCGGCCGCGTCTGCCAGTCGTAGCGGCGGATCTGCGCGGAGCCGTGGCCGATCAGGTAGCTGGCGATGGCGCCGCCACCCGAGGCAAACGGGAGCGAACGGATCGCGGACAGCGCCTCGCGCACCTCGCCCGCCGATGCTTCTTCGTCGGGTTCGGCGCCCATGCGGCCTTCCGCGGCGGCGACGCAGTTGTCGCACTGGCTGCAGCCGCCTAGTTCTTCGGCTTCGTCCTCGAAGTACTCGAGGATGTGGTCGTGGCGGCAGGCCGAGGTCTCGGCGTAGCCGACCATCGCACGCAGCATCTCGCGCCGCCGGAGCTGCTGCTCGGCGGAGACGAAGTCGTCCGACGCGATCATCTTGAAGCGCCAGGCGATGTCCGGGTCGGCGATCAGCAGCAGTCCGGTCGCGGGTTCGCCGTCACGGCCGGCGCGGCCGACTTCCTGGTAGTAGGCCTCGACCGATTCCGGCAGCGATTGGTGGATGACGAGCCGGATGTCCGGCCGGTCGATGCCCATGCCGAAGGCGTTCGTCGCCGCGATCACGTCGAGACTGCCGGCCTGGAACAACTCCTGCACACGCGTGCGCTCGGGGCCGGTCATGCCGGCGTGATAGTGGGCAGCGCGCCATCCGAGCGCTCGCATCGCTTCGGCGACGTCCTCGGCGTTGCGGCGCGAGCCGGTGTAGACGAGCGCCGTGCCGCCGCCAGCGTTCGGCTTCACGAGCACGCGCTTCACGACTTCGCCGATGCGCCTCTCTTTCGCCTTCGGCCCGCTGACCTCTTCGACGGCGAGGCGGAGGTTGTGGCGCGCGAATCCGCGCAGCACCTGATGCGCGTCGGGCATATGCAGCCGCTCGACGATCTCCTTGCGCACGGCGGGCGTGGCGGTGGCGGTGCAGGCGATGAGGCGCGGCGGATGCAGCCGCGCGACGAGATCGCCGATCTGCAGATAGTCGGGGCGGAAATCGTGGCCCCAGTGACTGATGCAGTGCGCTTCGTCGATGGCAAGCAGCGAGAGCGGCAGCTTCGCGAGCACGCCCTCAACGAACGACTCCGACGCGAGACGCTCCGGTGCGATGTAGAGCAGCTTTACTTCGCCGGCGATCACGCGCTCGATGCGCCGGCGGTTCTCTTCGGCTTCGAGGTTAGCGGCGAGGTACGTGGCCGGGATGCCGCGCGCCGTGAGCGCCGCGACCTGGTCGGCCATCAGCGCGACGAGCGGCGTGATGACGAGCGCGACGCCCGGCAGATCGACGGCGGGCTGCTGGAAGCACATGCTCTTGCCGCCGCCCGTCGGCGCGACGACGAGCACGTGGCCGTTGCCTTCCACAAGCGCATCGATCGCTTCGCGCTGCCAGTCGTAGAGTTGCATCAGCGGTGTGCCTCAAAGCGCGTTGGCGTGTGGCGTTGCCTCACCGCGGCCGTCGGCCGCGCCCTCTCCACACTGTGGAGAGGGCTCTCTGGTCGGCGAGCCTTCCTGGATTCGGAGCTCCGTGCCAATCCGCAGCGCGGGTTTTTCAGCCCGTGTGGTGCTCGTTCACAAGGAGCCGCTCGATTCGCAGCGATACAACGCCCGGCGTTCGCATAGAGGCGGGTTTCGTCCCGCCCGCGTGTGGGTACGGGGGTGTCAGGGTCTCTGGCCGTGATCTCATCTCCGGAGCGCGGGCATTCAGCCCGCGCGGTTTGCGCGCAAGATCGCAGCGGTGACGAATGCGCGGCGCGGACGCACGCGGGCGGGGCGAGCCCCGCCCCCACAACAGCATCATGCGGCGCGCGAGGCGGCTGCTGGAGGCGACGCGTGTCATCGGGTTCGAGCGCCGCGCGGGCTGGAAAGTCCACGCTACGGTGGTGGGTGGTGGAGTCCTTCGCCTGTGGCCGCACACCGCGCGGGCTGAACGCCCGCACTCCGTCGCGCACCACCAACCCTTCGTGCCCTTCGTGCTCTTCGTGGAACGTGATCATTCGCCATTTGCCTCGATCGGCGTCCATTTGTTCTTGCCGTCCGCGGTTTGCGTCATGTAGCCGAGGCCGGGGTAGGCGCAGTGGACGGCGACGACGAGCTGCTGCTCGGCGATCGCAGCGGCGACGACGGCCTTCTTCGTCTCCATGGCTTCCAGCGGATAGATGTCGAACGACGAGATCCACGGCGCGCGCTCGAGCTGCACCGGGTGCTGGATCATGTCGCCGATGTAGATCGCTTTCTCGCCGCCCGACGCGAGGACGACGCTGGCGTGGCCCTGCGTATGGCCGTGCGTCGGCACGATCGTCACTTCGTCGGTGACGTGCGTCTCGCCGTCGATCAGCTCGAGCTGGCCGGTCGCTTCGAGCGGCATCATGTTCTCGGCGAGATACGTCGCGCGCGTGCGCTCGTTCGGGTGCATGGCGACATCCCACTCGGCGCGCTGGATCAGGTAGCGGGCTCGCGAGAACGTCGGCACGTACGCGCCGGCCGCGTCCTTGCGGGTGTTCCAGCCGCAGTGGTCGGCGTGCAGGTGCGTGTTGATGACGATGTCGACGTCCTCGGGCGCGACGCCCGCCGCGTGCAGTTCGTCGAGCAGCGAGACGCCGCCGGCGCGCTCGGTCTGCGCCAGCGGCCGCTCTTTGTCGCCGACGCCCGTCTCGATGAGGATGGTCTTCCCCTGCGACTGCAGCAGCAGCGAGTTGAGGCCGAGCGACATCTGGTGGCGGTCGTTGAGGGCGACGCCAAGGCGCTCCCACAGCAGCTTCGGGACGATGCCGAAGACGGCGCCAGCGTCCTGGAAATACAGGCCGTCGGAGAGGATCTGCAGGTGGAGGTTGCCGAGGCGATGACGGGCGGGCATGCGGCCTCCGTTCGATCGGAGCGCGGGCATTCAGCCCGCGTCAGTAGAACGTGTGTGCGGGTACGATAGCCGTGCGCGCCAGTGTGGGTCAACCGCGGGGATGTCAAGCGGGTCGCCGGATTCACCAGGCGCCGTTGGGATTCACCGCAGAGACGCAGAGAGCGCAGAGAGGACGGGGTTGGGGTTCACCGCGAAGGCGCGAAGAGCGCGGAGAGGGCTTGGGATTCACTGCAGAGACGCAGAGGGCGCAGAGAGATGGTTAGGGTTCACCGCGAAAGCGCGAAGGACGCGAAGAGGGGACGAGTGGGAGCGACTCCACCGGACGTTATGTTCTGTTATCACTAAATGATCCCAGAAACCGAAAAGAGGTATTGCACTTCCGGTATTGCTGTTCTATAGTCGCTTATGAGGCCCTCGGGTCTCAGCTAGCAGAGGAATGAGGTCGGTCTCTCCTTTGGCGGGGAAGGGGTCCGGCCTCATTTCATTGCTGGACCGTTCGCCACGCTACGCGGTTCGCCAGTCGTCGTCGGGCATGATTCGACGGCATCTCCTCCAACATCGCCTCGTGCTGGTTACCAGTAGACGAGGTCCAGGTGGGTGGGCGCGGTGATCGCGGGAGTCTCTCCACGCCACTGCAGATATCGCGTCTCTGGTACAGGCTCGTTGTGGGCAAGTAGCCCCTCGACGTTGGGCAGCGTCTCCAGCGGCGCCAGCAGGTAGTCGCGCCCAAGCGCTCCCGTCATGCCGATGAAGTCTTCGATGAGGTCTGCGAGCGCCTGCTCGTGCCCTTCCGCGCATCCGATATCGAGCAGCGCCGCGACGGAGATCACGCGCTCCTCACCGGTTTCGCGGTGCCGCCAGCGTTCCCGCAGATCACGGCCGCGATCCCACAGGCCGGCGCATGCGACGATGGCGCCGCCGCGCTCGACAACATAGAAGTCATCGCGGCAGTACGCGGGTCGCCAGCCGGGCGGAACCGTTTCGGCGGAAGGGATGTCCAATCGTTCGGTGAGAAACTCCGGCGTGTAGGGACGAAAGAGGTCGCGTCCGGCGTGCGTTCGATTGATCAGATATACGCATCGCTCGATGTCCTCGGACCGGGCGAGCCGGACGGCCTTCGCGGCGCCAGTCGCGCGTCGCGCCGGATACTGGAGCACCGTGACGGGAATGCCGGGCACCTCGTCGTCGCGCACCGGGACGCTGTCGACCTTCGGCATGTACTTCTGGTTCCACTGCGCCATGTTCATGTTGTGCGAGCGGATGTAGTCGTACTGGATCTGCGTCGGGCGACTGATGCCTACCGCCCCCGGCAGCGATCGCACCCAGTGCGCGTACCCGTGGCGGCGATGATCCTGGTGGACGCGCATCGCCTGGCCGTAGCGGACGGAGATGCGTTCGCCGCCAACCAGCGTGTCGCGCAGTGCGAAGGACACGCATGCCACCATCTGGCCCTGATCGAACAGCGCATTGAGCACCGGCCGCTCCTGTAGCTGGAACTGCGCGAACGCGTTCGGGCCGCGCTCGGCGGTGACATCCCACTCGCCAATCGGTTCGGGGGAGTGTGCCCAGAGCGCGCAGAAGGCGTCGTTATCGGCGAGGGTCACCTGGCGGAAGCGCATCGTGCCGTTGAGCAGCAGGTCGGCCCAGTGGATCTCTTCTTCCATGCGCTCGAGAAAGCGCTCAGCGGGGGCGTTCCAGGACAGCATCCGGTCGAGCTGGGTGTTCGAGATATGCATCCCGCGCGCCCGCTCGAGCAGCTCCCGCGGCAGCCCGCGCTCTCGCCACGTGCGATCCACGCCGGCGGCTACTTCCTCCAGCGACGATGATCTGAGCGGCTGGTCGGACATGGTGAAACCCCGTGTAACTGGGCTCGCGGATGGCGCTGATCGTGACACAGACCACGCAATCCGTCCAGCCCTCCGATGGCGCGGCGACGGCCATCGCGCCTGCCACCCGAAAAGCCGGTTCGACGTACGCGGCGTCGCGAGGCTAAGATGTCGGCGCAGCGATTTGTGGTAACGCGCGCGGCGTTCGTCCTTGAGGGACGAAGTGGCGACGCAGACGAAGGAGCTTGGTGATGGCCGATGCGGTGCATGTCGTCGTTCTTGGTGCGGGGTTCGGGGGGCTGGAGCTTTCGGCGCGGCTGTCGACGGCGTTCGGCGACGGCATCAAGATCACGCTGATCGACAAGAACGATGCGTTCGTCTTCGGCTTCTCGAAGTTCGAGCTGATGTTCGGGCGCCAGCGCCGCGAAGACGTCAGCTCGTACTACCGGACGATCGCCAAGCCCGGCGTCGAGTTCCGGCAGGAGGAGATCACGTCGATCGACCCGGCCGCGCGCCGCGTCGTGACGGACAAGGGCGCGTACGACGCCGACGTGCTCGTTGTGGCGCTGGGCGCCGACTACGATTTCGGCGCGACGCCCGGCTTTGTCGAAGGCGGCTACGAGTTCTACTCGGTCGCCGGCGCCATGCGCGTGCGCGACGTGCTGCCGGACGTGACATCCGGCCACGTTGTCGTCGCGGTGCTGAGCGAGCCCTTCAAGTGCCCGCCGGCGCCGTGCGAGGCGGCGATGCTGCTCGACGAGTACTTCACAGCGCGCGGCGTACGCGACAGCATCAAGATCAGCGTCATCTCGCCGTGGGGCATCCCGATCCCCGCGTCGGGTCCGGCGTCGACCGCGATCCTCGAGCGGTTTCGGGAGCGGAACATCACGTTCGTGCCGAAGCAGGGCGTGACGGCGATCGACCCCGCGACGAAGACGGCGCATCTCCGTGACGGCTCGGCGATGGCGTACGATCTGTTTCTCGGCGTGCCGATCCACCGCGTGCCGGCCGTCGTCGAGGCGTCGGGGCTCGCGGAGAACGGCTGGATCCCCGTCGACCGGGCGAATCTCTCGACGCGCTTCGCCGACGTGTACGCCGTCGGCGACGTCACGAGCGCGCCCGTGCCGAAGGCGGGCATCTTCGCCGAGAGCGCCGCGCGCGCCGTCGCGGAGCATCTGATCGTCAAGCTGCGTAACGCGGGGACGGCGCGGCCCTACGATGGCGCAGGATCGTGCTTCATCGAGTTCGGCGATCGCACCGTCGGTCGCGTCGATGTCGATTTCCTCACCGGCTCGAGCGTCGTCGCGCCGTTCACCGAAGCGTCGGCGCAAGGGGCGGAGGAGAAACGCGAGTTCGCGTCGTCGCGGCGCGCGCTGTGGTTCGGCAGCACGGATGCGTAGAGGGATCGCCCGCAGGTCGTAGCACGCGCAGTGGAGATCTCACCTCCGCGCTGCGCGCTGGTCCTCTCCGCCCGGCGGAGAGGAGGCGGGTGCGGCGTGCGTCGCGTGGCCGATGCGGTGCGCGCGGCCTGATCCGCTGGCGGGTACCCGTTCGCATGTACGGGCGTCCCTCGGTGCGCCCGTCGCCGGGTTGCGACGAGCATTCGCGCGCGCACACGGGCGGGACGAGCCCCTGCCCTACACAATCGTTGCGCCCTCCCAACCCCAACACAACCTCTGTGCCCTCTGTGATCTCTGTGGTGAACCCTAGCCCCAACCTCTCTGCGCTCTCTGCGGCTCTGCGGTGAACTCGCGCTTCGTCCTTTAGGTGCGTCCACCCACAATGCATCAGGGATGCGCCTACGTGCACGCCTGTGTGGAGGTCCGATACTGGACGGAAAGCCTCATGCAGGGAGTGCGCTATGGCTGTGTGCAACGTCCATTACCGTAAGTTGTCGTGGTTCGAGCGCAACGCGCCGGCGCTGCTGACGGGCATCGCGTTCGCGGCGATCCTCGCGCTGGCAGCGCTGCTGCGCTTCTGGCAGCTGGGACTGCGCACCTTCAGCAGCGACGAAGGGTTGTACTCGCTGATGGCGCGGCAGTTCGCGCTGGGCGGTGCATACGACCACGTGCCGGAGCTGCACGGGCCGCTGCAGATCCTCGCGACTGCGGGCGTGTTCAAAGCGTTCGGCGATACGGACTTCACGCCGCGAGTGATGCCGGCCGCGTTCGGTGTGATGCTGGCAGCGCTGCCATTTCTCTTCCGCCACCACATCGGCAGGCCGGGCGCGATCGCCGCGGCGCTGCTGCTCGCAATCTCGCCATCGATGGTGTACTACAGCCGCTTCGCCGGCCCCGAGATGTATCTGGCGTTCTTCTCGCTGGCGACGGCGATGATCATCTGGCGCTACCTGGCCGAACCGAGCCGCGCCTGGCTCTACCTGCTTGCGGCGACGCTGGCGTTCGCTGTCGTCTCGACGGAGATGGCGCTGCTGATCGTGCCGATCTTCGCGCTGTACCTGCACTATCGCGTCGCGACGGCGTTCTTCGCGCAGGCGCAGCAGGCGCCCGTTGCGGCGCAGACAACAACGCTGTACGACCGCCTGGGCGTCACCAGGAGCACGACCGTGCGCGAGATCCGCCTGGCTTACAAGCAGATGATCGACCGCACGGAATCGCGTACGGATCGCGAGGCGGTGGCGAACGCCTATCACGTGCTGACGACGGCGAGCCGCCGCGAAGCATACGACCGCAAGCTGGCGCTGCAGGCGCGCGCCGCCGCCGGAGCACAGGAGCAGACGCCGACACCAGGCATCGGTACGAAGTTGCTACTCGCGGCCGGCGCGTGGCCGATCGCCGCGCTCTGGCCGCTTGCCGGGTTCGTGCGGCGCCGCATGCATCTCACGTCGCTGCCCGATGCGGCGCATCCGCTGTTGGCGATGACGCTGCTCACGCTGCCGTTCTACGGCCCGCTCGTGGAGAAGATCTCCCTGATCGGCGACCGTGGATTCGACACGCAGAAGCAGATCATCGTCATCGGCGGCACGAACATCAACCCCGGTGGCGAGCTGCCGGTGATGTTCGCGACGCTCGGCGCTCTCTTCGCCGTGACGGCGGTCCTGGGGTTCGCCTGGAAGTGGCACGCGTGGGTGATCTGCTGGGCCGTCTTCTACGGCATCGTGATCACCATGTTCACGGGTTTCTTCACGAATCGCGGCGGTGTCTGGTCCGGCATCTGGGGATCGCTGGACTACACGTGGCGGCCGGAGGCGCACCACAGCAACGGTCCCGTCTACTACTACGGCATGATGCTGCCGGCGTACGAGTTCCTGCCGCTCGGCATCGCCGCGCTGGGCGGCGTGGCGCTGCTGCTGGTCGGCGGCTGGCGCAACCGCATCACGCTGCTGCTGGCGAGCGCGGTGATCGCTGCGATCACGATCGCGCCGTCCTGGATGCCGGTCGTCGATGAGCATCGTGTGTTGTTGGCGACGATCGTCGCGGGCAGCGCGGTGCTCGCGGCGCGGATGCCCGACCTGACGAAGTTCTTCGCGTTCTGGGCGGTCGCTGCGCTGGGCGCGTTCACGATGATCGGCCGCAAAGATCCGTGGCTGACCATTCACGTAGCGTTGCCGATGATCGTGCTCGCGGCGAAGCTGGTCAACGACGCGGTCGTTGCGTTCGAGCTGCCGGCGATCACGGTACCTCGGTTCCGGGTCTACGCTCCGCGCCGGTTGGCGCAGGGGTTGGTGGCCGCGGGCTTCGCCGCCGTGGCAGTGTTCACACTCCGTGCGGGCATTCTTGCCGGCTGGGGTCACGGCGCGGTGCCGCAGCTGGCCGCCACGCTGGCGCAGCGCGACCGCGGCGACACACCCATCGAGCTGCTCTCAACCCAGCAGAACGCGCCTGACGTCCGCGAACTCGCGAAAGCGATCGATGCAGCGGCTGCGGAGAACGGCGCCGGCAAGGCGATTCCGATCGCCGTCGACACGTCGTACAAATTCAGCGAGGGGTGGGCGTGGTATCTCCGCGGCTATCCCAACGTCACGACGGCCGATATGCGCCAGCCGTACGACGCCGCACCCGGCGCAATCGTCCTGGTCGACAGCCGCAATCGCTTCCATGTGCAGGGCGACAGCACGTCGCTGGCCGTAACGTTCACGAACAGCTGGAGCCTGCCGAGTCGCTATGGACAGCTCACCAGGGACGATATCGCTGCCCGGCTCGTGAGCGCGGACGCGTGGTCGGAGTGGTACGACTATCTGAGCGACCGCACGCAGATCGGCGAGCCTGGATACTCGGAAGGCGTCGTCTACTTCCCGCGAGACCTGGGCGCGTCGGTGAAGCTGGCGCGCCAGTCGGACGTGCTGAGCACGAACGTCGGCCCGCGCGTTGCGCCGGCCGCACCGGAGCCGCTGGCGCAGCCGGTCGCGCCGTCGATTCTGGCGAGCGCCACGGCGATCCGGGTCACCTGGTAGCGTGTCCTGTAGTTCGAGGTAGCGCCTGGGTAAGGAATCGCGGGGGCGCCCGACTTCGGGAGCCCCCGCGTTCAAGATCTTAGCACTGCGTGCCGACGGTACCGAGTACCAGGATCACATCGTTGAGTGAGACGACGCTGTTCGCCGGTCCGGTCCGCCACGGCTTGCCGGGGATCACGCTCGGCGTGCGGTCGTAGTCTACGCCGTCGGGAATGAGATCCCCGTTGACGTCGGCATTGTACGTGACACCGTTTACATTCGGCCCTCCGCCGGCGGTAGTCCCAACATACTTGAGAACCGCCAGCACATCGCCCAGCGTAGTTATATTGTCGCGCACGCCCGTCGTGGTCGAAGGCGAAAGCGCCGGCACCGGTACGTCGAAGTTGTCCCACAAGTTGCGCGGGTCGCGGTCCCCTCCGAACAGCGGGTTGAGGCCGAGTTCCTGCGAATCGCCGCATCCCAATTCGTCTGTGTTCGGCGTTATGGGCTTGGTGAGCGAGACGGAGACCTCGTAGCCATCGGTCAGCCCGTCCGCATCCGTATCGGGCAGCACCGGGTTTGATCGGCTCGCGATCTCACCGCCGTCGGAAAGGCCATCGCCGTCAAAATCGACGCTCAGCGGACCCGTGTGGTAGCTGTAGTACTCGTCGCCGTCTTCGAGACCGTCGCCCTCGGTATCCGTAGGGTCAGCGATCAGCGGATTCACGAGGATGCCACCGACATGGCACTGTGGGACGGACGAAAACTTCGGCTGTAAGCCTGGGCACGTGCCTATCACCAGTTCCTGCGCGTCCGAAATGCCGTCGTGGTCCAGATCGTCCGGCGGTTGCACCACGCCGATGCACTGATCGCCCACGCTCTTCAGCGCGATGATGACGTCATTCAGTGTCACGACGCCGTTTGGAGCGCCTGATTGCCAGGGCTTTGCGCCGTTCAGGCTTGGCGTACGGTCGTACTCAGATCCGTCGGGGATAAGGTCGCCGTTTACATCGGCGTTGTAACTCACGCCGTTGGCGTTGGCGCCAAGGGACGTGCTCGTACCGACGTAGAAGAGGACGGCGAGCACATCGTTGAGCGTGATGCTGTTGTTCCGGACGCCACCGGGCGCACCGACCGTGAGTGCCGGCACGGGCACGTCGAAGAAGTCGTTCGCGTCGGCAGGATTACGGTCGCCGCCGACAAGGTGGTTGGGGCCCAGTTCCACACTGTCGCTGCACCCGGAGCCTTCCGTGTTCGGTGTCGCCGGATTCGTCAGGGACACGGCGACCTCAAAGCCGTCGGTCAATCCATCTGCGTCGGTGTCGGGGAGCAGCGGGTTCGTGTGCGAGGTCAGAACTTCCGCGCCATCGGCCAAGCCATCGTTGTCCGTATCCACCTTGAGCGGATTTGTGTGGTAGCTGTAGAACTCCTCCCCGTCACGCAAACCGTCGCCGTCCGTGTCTTTGGCGTCGGGAATTAACGGGTTCACCAGGACACCACCAACATGGCATTGCGGAAGTGATACGAACTTCGGTTGCAGGCCGGGGCAGGTAAGGAGAAGCAGTTCCTGCGAGTCCTTAATGCCGTCGTGATCGAGGTCGTCGGTCGGTGCCGGCGTCGTTGTGGCTGTTGATGTGGGTGTCACCGTCGGCGTAGATGTCGCCCCTGTAGGGGTCGCCGTTGGCGTGTTCGTGATGGTCGGTGTGTGCGTAGCGGTGCCGGTATTCGTGACTGTGCCTGTGTTCGTCGGTGTGAACGTGCTGGTCACACTGAATGTCGGTGTTACCGTCGGGCCTACGCCAGTGCCGGAACAGGTGATCGTCACGCCTATCGTGCTCGTGTCCAGGGCGTTGCCCACCTTGTCGAGCATCCACGTTCCGAATCCGGGTTCAGCAATGATGTCGAGCAACACGATCGCGAAGATGCCGTCGCTCACGCAGTGGAGGTTCATGGTGGTTGTCTGGCCAACCAATGTTGCCGGCGTCGTCCCGAGCGTGATGCACCCAGAGCCATTTCCTATCACCGTATCGCTCGGATCGAGTGTGGCGGAGGAATTGTCCGCCGGCAGCGAGCAGGTCGTGAGCCCTGTAGCGCCCGTGTTCTCGACTTGACTGCCGATCACAAACCCCAGACCGACCGTCGGAAAGGCGATCTCCCACTGGTATCCGAAGTACGAACTCGGTGGCGTGTTTAGGAGGTCCACTGCCGTGACGTTCAGTCCGATCCCGAAATTGGCCGTCCCGACAATGCTCCGCGTTGTTTGAATGCCGCCCGTACCCGTGTCGGCGTCGATGGCCATCGCGTTGGGCGAAACTGCCAGCGCCCGGTCGTGGCCAGGAAGCGCGAGCAAGAGCACCGCAGCCAGGCTGATTGCCAGTGCGGCCGATGCCGCTGCCATGCCGCTGCCCGAATGCATCCGGATGGCTCGCCGGCGCGACCCGTTTCGCTTCGTGCTGCCATGCTGCTTCACAGACGACCTCCTTGCCAAACCGCAGATCACCGGTCCCGCGCTGGCCGCAGGACGAGGACGGAGATACTACGGAACATCCGCAGCACCCCACCGAATGCTGCGGGCCTGACTACGCGGGGCTGACGGGAGCCTAGCATAGTCCGATTATTCCGGGCTGTCAATTTCCCCAAGCCATCGGCGGCCGTCAGTTCCGAATTAATTACCCCGGCGCGCCCGGCACCCGAGCCCGCAAGCTCTGGCAGCGTGCTGATAAAGGAGCGTCGACCAAATAACGATCCGTCAACGTACGATCAGAAATCGGATCCGGTGCGCCCCATCACACGTCTGGAATCGAGTTTTTCGGCGTCCCGTTACCGCCCGCACTCCGCCGGGTTTGTCGCATCGACCTTCCAGACACCGTCCTCGCGTACGAGGTTTGTCTTCGACTTGAAGTGATTCTGGTTGCCGACGAAGATCAGCGATTGCGTTTCGATCTGGACGAACGCGGTGCGATCATTCGCGGCAAGCACGTTGATGCCTAGGAGCGTCAGCGTTCCCGTGGCCGCTCTTCCGAAGGCTAGCTTCTCTTTCGTTACCTGTTTCTTCGCGCACCTTGAGTACAGATCGTAGAGTTCATCTAACTTGCCCGCATTGAGCGCCTCGATCTGGTGGCGAATCGTCGCGCTGATCTCTTCGGCAAGGGCGGGATCGACACCCGCGGCGGCAATCGGCACCACCGTCCCAACGGCGATGGCGGTTCCAATGGCAGACGTGGGTGACACGTTAGCGACGACTGAGGGGGTCGCATCTGGTGTCGTCGAGCCGTCCGCAGCTGCGGTGCTTGAGGGAGCTGCGCCAGGCGTACCCTTGGTTGTCGAAGCCGACGAGCACGCTGATGCGAGGGCCACGATGAGCAGCGTAAGCCAAACAACGCGCACGAATACACTCCTCATCCGGTAGCTTCCGACTGGTGGGCCGCCCCGAACTCGCTGCGGACATCCGTATTCAGTCCGCGCCTCACGTTAGCGCGTGCGGGCGGCTGGCACTACCGCTGGCGCACGCGCTTTACCTGACCGAGGATCCATCCTGCGACAACGGCCACTGCGACTGCTGCGAGCGCCAGTAGCGCCCGTAGCGTTTCACCGTCCGCGAGGCCCCCAGCACCGGTCCTTGGAAGCGCCGCGGGGACGCGCACCGTTCCAGGTACCGGCGGAATCAGCACATCCGGGCGCACCTCCGAAATCGTTCCGCGTGGGACGGGTGGCGCGGTCCCACCTCCGACGTTCGTCCCTGCTGCCGGCGTTTTCGTCATGGTCGGCGTGCGACTCGGCACGGCGGTTGGGGTCTGGCCGGGATCCGCCGTAGACGTAGCGGTCGGCGTCTTTGTCGCCCCTGCCGCCGTACTCGTTGCGGTCGGCGTCTTCGTCGATCCCGCCGGCGCCGTTGGCGTGTACGTGACCGTCGGGCTCGGCGTCCTTGTCGCCGTGCTTGTACCTGTGCCCGTGGGCGTGGAGGTCGGCGTGCACGTCGGGACGGAAGTACCCGTGCGCGTCACTATCGCGGTGGCCGTGCGCGTGGGCGTGGGCGTCGCCGTCTGCGTCGGCACCGCGGTACGAGTGGGAGTCCGGCAGGTCGCGGTTGCCGTATTGGTCGGGGTCTGACTAGCGGTCACCGTGAGCGTTGGTACCGCCGTTGGCGTCTGCGTCGCTACCGCCGTGGCCGTACGCGTGGGTGTCGAGGTCGAAGTCAGCGTCGGCACCGCTGTTTGCGTACGCGTTGGCGTTGGGCTGGCCGTGGATGTCGGCGTCTTCGTGGCCGTCGCGGTTGCGCTGCTCGTCGCCGTCCGCGTCGCCGT
>CAYWOO010000108.1:0-6115 GCA_964458665.1 uncultured Dehalococcoidia bacterium | reverse complement strand
CGAGTGCTTGCTGTACGGCAGGTAGTTGGCGAAGAGGAGGAAGTCGAAGAGGTGGGCGTACCACCAGAAGTCGAGGAAGCCTTCCTGGAGGCCGCGCGACATGCCGATGCCGTCCCAGAGTTGCGCGAACGAGTAGGCGAGGAACGACCACTTCTCGCCACCCTGCGGATCGGTGGCGATCTCGAAGCTGTTCACCATGACGTCGCTGAGCATCAGGAATGCGATGAAGAAGAGGATCAGCCAGGCGTCCATGTTGAAGGTCATGCGGGCGGGCTTCCAGAATCGTCGCTGCCAGGCAGCCATGGCGCAGCCGATGACGACGAGGATATTGAACAGGTCCATCGGAGCGCGCACGGTAATGTCGAAGTAGAAGCCGAAGATGTGCTCGAAGGAGATGCCCTCGTTGAACCCCTTGAGGATGAAGTTGATCGTGCGGATCTGGAGGACGATGAAGCCCCAGTAGATGAGCGAGTGCAGGACGCCGCTGTACCAGTAGCGCTTACGGGCGACGCGCGCGTTGCCCATGAGGTACGGGACGAGCGAGGTCATGCGCTCGAAGAGATGGTCGAGGCGGTTGTCACCCTTGCCGCGCGCGAAGATGGAGACCTTGATGGACACGGAGTAGGCGAGGAAGAGGAGCAGGCCAACGAACGAGATGTAGTAGATGTAGTTGCCGGGGAACTCGTGGCTGGGGAGCATGTCGGGCCTCCTCGGAGTCTGTCGCGATGGGGATTCTATCGCTGGGAGAGGGTTGGCGGAACCACGGATTTCACGGATTACGCGGAAGCGGTTCACTGCGGAGTCGCGGAGAGCGCGGAGGAGGACTTGGGAGGCTGGGGCGCAGCACGGCCGGGTGGAGCGGGTGCGTTGATTGTGTCTGCGATCAAAGGCGGATCGGCGATGAGGTACGGAGGGCCCAGCGCCTTGCCGCCACCCGGCCCTAGCCGCGCGCTTGACGCCGGGCGTACGATGAGAGCAATCGACGAATTCAGGAGGTTGTGATGGCTGCGTATGGTGCGACGTTCAACATTGACCGGCAAGAGACGTATGACCGGACGCAGGTGGTGATCCGGCTTCTGATCATCCTGGTGCTGTCGCTGATCGGCGGGGCGCTTGGGTGGGTGCACGGGCTGCTGTACCTAGGCGTGCCGGTCGTGGCGGCGGTACTGATCTCGCAGAAAGGCGCGAAGGCGTATCTCGCGGAGTCGGAGCAGAACATCACGCTGTGGCTGCGGTACATCATCGCGTTCTATGCGTTCATGGGGCTGCTGACGGACAGGCTGCCGACGAAGGACTCGCGCGAGACGGTGCGATTTGAGGTGGCGCCGACCGGCGACCCGTCGGCCGGCAACGTCCTGCTGCGGATCATCCTGGCGATCCCGCACGTTATCGTACTGGCGCTGCTGGGCATTGTGGCGTTCGTGCTGCTGGTGATCGCGGCGGTGATGATCGTCGTGAGCAAGACGTATCCGGCGGGCATTTTCGGGTTCCTGCGTGGATACTTCAGGTGGCAAGTGCGGCTCTACGTGTACCTCGCGGGGTTGGTGGAGGAGTATCCGCCGTTCGCGCTGGACACGGGCGAGGAAGCGCCGGCGGTGCCGATGCTGCCTGCGGGCGACGGACCGTCGGCGACAGCGGGGTGACCGTCAGGTTCACCACGGAGATCACGGAGGGCACGGAGGTTTCTGGTGGAGGCCGGAGCGCGGGAGCGTGCGCGGCTGCTGCCGCTGGTCGCACTGCTGTCTCTACGGACCACAGCCGTCCAGTCGCGCGCCAGTCTGGGCATATAGTGACACCGGAGGCTGTGGCGTGAGCGCACCGGCGATCGAGCTTTCTAGCGTCGTCAAGGACTACGGACGAACGCGCGCGCTGGCCGGCATCGATCTTGTGGTCGAGCGCGGGCGCATCTTCGGATTCCTGGGGCCGAACGGCGCGGGGAAGACGACGGCGATCCGGGTGCTGCTGGACCTGATCCGGCCGACCGCGGGGACGGCGCGCGTGCTGGGCTTCGACAGTCAGCGCGATTCGATGGACGTGCGACAACGCGTCGGGTATTTGCCGGGCGACCTGCGGATGTACGACGGCCTGCGTGGCGACGAATTCCTCGACTTCATCGATTCGTTCCGGGCGGAGAAGCGCGATCCTGCGTACAGGTCGCAGCTTGTCGAACGGCTGGGCCTCGATCCGTCGAAGCGGATCCGGGCGCTGTCGAAGGGGAACCGGCAGAAGCTGGGGTTCATCCAGGCGCTGATGCACCGGCCCGAGTTGCTGATCCTGGACGAACCGACGAGCGGGCTCGACCCGCTGGTGCAGGAGGAAGTCGCGCGCATCCTCGAAGATGCGGTGGCGGACGGCCGCACCGTGTTCTTCTCGTCGCACGTGCTGCCGGAGGTGGAGCGGCTCAGCGCGTCGGTGGCGATCATCCGCGAGGGGCGCATCGTGGCGACGGAAGACGTGGCGCGACTGAAGGCACGATCGGTGCATGTGATCGAGGTGACGTTCGCCGCGCCGCCGCCGGCAGGGCTGTTCGCGCTGCCGGGTGTGCGGGAACTGCGCCGCGACGGGAACGTCGTTCACGTGCAGGCGCATGACGGCATCGATGCCGTGATCAAAGCGATCGCGCAGTTCGATGTGGTGGATCTGCGGACGCAGCAGCCGAACCTTGAGGACGTGTTTCTCGCGTACTACTCGGATCACGCAGCGGTGGCCCACGACGAGAGCGAGGGCCGATATGCGGCCAGCTAGCGTGTTCGCGAAAGCGCTGCGGGATCAGCGATGGCAGGTGGCAGGGTTCGGCGTCGCGCTGGCGGTGATGTCGTCGACGGCGGTGTTCCTGTGGCCGAGCGTGCGCGACACGCTGCAGAACTTCGAGCTTCCGGCGGCGGTGAAGGCGTTCATCGGCACGGACCTGAGCATCGCGACGGCGGCGGGATACCTGAGCGCGCGGTACTTCGGGTGGGTCGACATCCTGCTGATCGTCTTCGCGGTGATCCAGGGGACGGGAGCGATCGCGGGCGAAGAGAGCAGCGGGACGATGGACCTGCTGGTGGCGCAGCCGATCGCGCGGCGCGACGTCGTGTTGCAGAAGGTGACGGCGGCGGTGCTCGGCTGCGCGGCGATCATCGCGATCGGTTGGCTGGGGTTCGCGCTGTCGATCCCGTTCGTCGGGATCGATCTGTCGCTGGCGGATACAGCGATCGCGTCGGCGAACATGCTGCCGCTCACGCTGCTGTTCTTCGCGCTGTCGTTGTGGGCAGGGGCCGTGGCGCCGAGCCGCGGTGTGGCTGCGGGGATGGTGATTGGACTGGCCACGGCGTGGTACTTCATCAGCCTGCTGGCGAATGGCGTGGAGTCGTTGCGCAACCTGCGGTACGCAACGCCGTTCTACTACTACGGCTCGGGGGAGTCGCTGGTACACGGGATCGACTGGCCGCACGTGGGGCTGTTGCTGGGCATCGCGGCGGCGTTGGTCGTGCTGGCCGCGCGGACGTTCTCGCGTCGGGACGTGAGCGTCGGTGGGGCGACGGACGTTGATCTAGCGGGCATGTTGCGGCGGATTGCGGCCGGTGGCGTTTGAGGGGTGAAGGGAAGAAGTGGTCGGGGTGGGCAGATTTGAACTGCCGACCTCTCGGTCCCGAACCGAGCACTCTAGCCTGGCTGAGCTACACCCCGACGGCTCGGGCATGGTAACAGACGGTGTTTTGCGCGGCTACCGGCTGGGTTGACGCGGGACGGTTCGCCCGCGATCAGCCTGAGTCGTCGCGGCGATCCTCGAGTATCAGGGAGATCGCGTCGGTGAGACTTTCTCAGCACTCTTCGATCGTGTGGCCCTGACCGTTGGCGCCTGGCACTTCGGGGCAGTAGGCGATGAACCATTCGCCGTCGCGTTCGATGATCGCTGTGAACTCGTTGTGCATCGGCTGCCTCCGCATGCTCAGGATAGCAAACTGGGACTGCCTACTTGATCGCGAGCATGCGCTCCAGCGCGAGCTTGGCGTTCGCGGCGATGTCCGCGGGGACGACGATCTGGTTGATGACGTGGCCTTCGACGAGGGCTTCGGCGGCCCAGGCGACGTAGGCGGGGTGGACGCGGTACATCGTCGAGCAGGGGCAGACGACGGGGTCGAGGCAGAAGACGGTCTTGTCCGGGTTTTCCTTCGCGAGACGGCTGACGAGGTTGATCTCGGTGCCGACAGCGAACTTCGATCCGGCGGGCGCATTCGCGATCGTCCTGGCGATGAATTCTGTTGAGCCGTTGAGGTCGGATGCCTGGACGGTCTCCAGGCGGCACTCCGGGTGGACGATGACGGTGACGCCGGGGTGGTTCGCGCGCGCCTCGGCGATCTGCTGCGGGGTGAATCGCTGGTGCACGGAGCAGTGGCCGGCCCAGAGGATGATGCGGCTGTCGCGCAACTCCTGGAGCGTGCGGCCGCCCATCGAACCGTACGGGCGCGCCCAGCCCCAGAGCTGCATCTGGTCGAGCGGCACGCCCATGGCGTAGCCGGTGTTGCGGCCGAGGTGCTGGTCCGGGAAGAAGAGCACACGCTTCTTCTGCGCGAACGCCCACTGTAGCACCTTGCCGGCGTTGCTGCTGGTGCAGACGGCGCCGCCGCGTTCGCCGACGAACGCTTTGAGGGCGGCGGCGGAGTTCATGTACGTGACGGGCAGGGTGTCCTGCGCGATGCCGAGTTCCTCGAGCTCGGCCCAGGCGTTGTAGACGTCGTCGGGGTCGGCCATGTCGGACATGGAGCAGCCGGCAGCGAGGTTGGGCAGGATGACTTTCTGGTGCGGCGCGCTGAGGATGTCGGCGGCCTCCGCCATGAAGTGGACGCCGCAGAAGATGATGTACTCGGCCTCCGGGCGCTCGGCGGCCCACTGCGCGAGCTTGAAGCTGTCGCCGCGCACATCGGCGAACTCGATGACATCTTCGCGCTGGTAGTGGTGGCCGAGCACGACGAGGCGCGTGCCGAGCTTGCGCCGCGCTTCGGCGATGCGGGCGCGGATCTCGTCGGGCGCGAGGTTCAGGTATGCGTTGGGGATGTCCTGCTGCCAGTAGGCGAACGAGCGCTCTTCGGCGAGAGGGACGGTAGCGATGCTGTCGCTCTCGCAGGCGATGCCGCCTCTGATCTTGCGTTCGGTGATGGGGAGGGTGAGTGTGGTCATGGCTCGCGACTCCTGCTGGTGACTTAGTGTCACTACGACACTAACATAGCAACGAGGGGAGATGGTGTAAATGTGACAAGAAGGGGCGGCGGCGAACCACAGATTCACCGACTGCACAGATTGGGGGCACGGGGAACCACGGATTTTCGCGGATTTCACGGAAGGGGGTGGACGGGAACCACGAAGGACACGAAGGAGCACGAAGGTTGGAGGGACACGAAGGCAGCGTTCGGCGATGGGATATGATGCTTGCATGGACGATGTTCTGGCGCGGCTTGGCGTGACGGACGAGCAGATCGCGGCGTATTGCCGGAAGTGGGCGATCGTGCGGTTCGAGCTGTTCGGGTCGGCGCTGCGTGACGATTTTCGTCCGGAAAGCGACATTGACGTGCTGGTGACGTTCGAGCCGCGTGCGAACTGGACGTTCCGTGACGATTTGACAATGGAGGTGGAGCTCGTCTTGCTGTTCGGGCGTCCTGTTGATCTCGTGGAGAGACAGCTCGTAGAGAAAAGCCCCAATTGGGTTCGCCGCCGGCACATCCTGGAGAGCGCCCGGCCAGTCTATGCGGCCTGACGACGATTCGCTGCTCGTCGATATGCTTGTCGCTGCTCGCGAGGCGCAGGCGCTATGCGGCGACGTCACACTCGAGGAGTTTCTCCTCGACCGCCTGTTGCAACTCGCGCTTCAGAAACTTGTGGAGAATATCGGAGAAGCCGCGAGCCGGCTGTCACCGCAGGCGCGGGCGAGATTGCCTGAGCTTCCGTGGAAGGACATGGTTGGCATGCGGAATCGGCTAGTACACGATTATATGGGGTTGTTGCCGAACTGATCGCGTTTGAGCTCGCAGCGGTGATATGATCGACATGGGCGCGTGGCCTCCAGTGAAAAGGAGGCCGCCGATGATGGGCCAGCGGGACTTCGAGACCAAGCTCTACTACCAGCTGTCGATCG
>CAYWOO010000107.1:0-31746 GCA_964458665.1 uncultured Dehalococcoidia bacterium | reverse complement strand
CGCCGCTCTGTGGCTGGCAAGCGAAGAGTCGTCGTTCGTCAATGGGCACGCGCTGGTCGTCGATGGCGGCCTGACGGCGGGGACGATGTGGTCGCAGGGACCGGAAGTGTTCCGCACGTATCGCCCGATGGAGTGGTGACCTTCCGGTCGTCCACAGATTTCACCGATTTCCACAGATTGGATTGGTCGGGATTCTCGCCTTGCGGTTGCGCGTCGGCGCCATCCGGGCGCCGGTGCGGGCGGGGCGCCCGCGCTCCATCACGGTGACCTTCGGGTCGTCCACAGATTTGGATTGGTCGGGATTCTCGCCTTGCGGTTGCGCGTCGGCGCCATTGGGGCGCCGGTGCGGGCGAGCGCGCCCGCGCTCCATGTTCGGATCAGGTTCTCGCGAAGAAGCCCAGCGCGGTGCGGACGCGATCTTCCAGCGGGGAATCGTCGTCGTTCGGGAGGCGTTCCGCGGCGTCGGTCGACTCCGACTGCGAGTAGCCGAGCCCCATCAGCGCCGCAACGACTTCGGCGTCGGCTTGCTTCCCCGCAGTCGGTCGCGACGCGGCCGCATCGGAGCCGGCGGCGGGCGGTGTGACTTTGTCGCGCAGTTCGAGTACAAGGCGCTCGGCAGTCTTCTGGCCGATGCCTGGGACCTTGCGCAGCACATCGGCGCGGCCGCCGGCGATGGCGAGCGTGAGCTGCGCGTAGTCGAGCGTGGAAAGCAGGCCTAGCGCAACGCGCGGGCCGACGCCGCTAACGCTGGTCAGCTGCTCGAACAGCACAAGATCGTCGCGCGTCGCAAACCCGAAGAGGGTGAGCGCGTCCTCCCGCACGTTCAAGTACGTGTAGAGCGCCGCCGGCTGGCCCACGACGAGCGCATCCGCGGCGGTCGATGGCACCGAGGCGAGGAGGCCGAGGCCGCCGACGCCCACAATTACCCAGTCAGCGCCCTTCTCTTCGACGATGCCGCGAAGGCGCGCTACGGGCATCGGTGCGGTCTGCGGGTAGGCGCGATTTGGTTCACGTCGCGAGTGTATAGCACGCGCTGGTGCGGCGGCAGCGGACCCCTCTAGCTGGCTATCGCGCGCGTGTCGATATCGCCCTGCGGAGGAGCGTCCTCAGTCGACGCTGGCGCTGCGTAGGTGCGAAGATCGTCGCCGCCGGCTGACTTCGCCTCGGCGAGCGCCGACTCTGCCGCTTTCCGGAGTTCGTGATGCGACGAGATTCCCGCGCACGGGAAGGCGGCGATGCCTTGCGAGACCGTGAGCCTTGCCGAAGTAGACTTGCCTGGGCCGAAGAATTCTCGCTTCGCGACTTCGGCACGCACGCGCTCGGCAACCACGGCGGCGCCGTGGCCATCCGTCTCCGGCAGCAGCACCGCGAGGCAGTCGTCGGCGTAGCGGCCGCCGGTATCGTTGATGCGGAGCGCCGTGCGAAGGAGCGACGCGACCTCAGCGAGCACGTAGCCCCTGCTCAGGCTACCCGCTCGCTCGGCGAAACCCGCAAGGTCGTCGAGCTGAACGAGGAGGACAGAGAGTGAGCGGTTGTGTCGTCTCGCGCGCTCGAATTCCAGGCCGATGGTCTCATTAAAGTGATGCCGGCTGTACAGGCCAGTAAGTTCGTCGTGCGACGCCAAGCGTGCGATCGCTACCTCTTTGCGCGCGAGCTGCGCGTGCAGCTCGTGCACCTGCCCTGCTGAGGCTTGCGTGGTCCGCGCCACCATGGCGACAAACGCCGTAAAGACGAGGGCTGACACGAGTGCCGGCAACGCGATGCTGGCCACGGTGCCGGAACCGAGGCTCTCGGCAGGCGCGAGGCCGAAGATGACCGCCATGAAGGACACAAGAATCGCGCCCGCACCCGCAAGCAGGAACAGTATCTTCCTCACGCCGTTATGATCGGCCGGATGCCGGGCACAGCGTAGATCTGAGTGCGCGTTATGTCGCGTTGCGCTCCTAACCGAGCTGCCAACGGCCGCCGTGTTGGGCGAACCACCGCTGCATGCCGACTCGGTCCGTGGGGCCACGGGAGGCGTAGCGCGGCTCGTGTGTGGCACCATCGACGTCGAGCCACGTCGAGCGGAGCTTGTCGACTTCGTCCTTCTCGATCTTGCACTTCTGGGCCACGGGATCGACGCCGTAGAGGCGCGCGGCGTTGAGGCCGAAGACTTTGCGCTTCACATCGTCCGTGAGCATCGGATAACCGTACTGCTGCGCGAACTGCGCATCCATCTTGAAGGCACGGAAGGCGGCGATCTGCGGCTGTGGCGATCCGGTCCAGATGCAGTCCGTGCCCCAGAGGAGATTGTCCTCGCCGCAGTACTTCAGCAGCTTGCCCAGGACATGCGCGGCCTGCGTCGTATCGCTCATCAAGTTGCGCCACGTCGAGCCCATTTCGGCGTAGACGTTCGCGTTCGGCTTGACGCCATTGTCGAGCAGACTCTTCACGAGCGAGTTGACGCCGAGTTCGGCTTTCTCGGCGTCGTACGCACCCTCGCGCGTGCCTGGATACCACCCGGAGTGGTAGACGACGAAATTCATATCGGGGTAGGCCTTCGCGACAACGCCGATGTCGCGCGGCGAGGCTTTCTCACGCTCGAAGCCGAACAGCGGCAGCCCCTTGTGCGCGCAGATCGTCTTGACGCCGACGCTGCGCGCCTTCTCGATGATCGGAATGCCGAACACGGGATCGTCGAGGAACCATCCCTTCCCATTCGGCCCCCATGGCGTGTAGATCTTCCACGCCGCGACGTCCATCGCCTCGGCGCGCGCCTGCATGCGGTCGAGCGCGTACTGTACGCCGGGCGTGTCGTTCGGCACGACGACGCTGTGCAGACGAAGGCGGCCGTTGTCCTTCGGCGAGAGCTGGCCGATGATGTCGCGCGTGCGCTTCATCTCGTCGAAGCTCAGCGGATCGCCTGCGTCGCCTGAGGGCGTGTCCGAAAGCACGGCGATGCTGGTGTCGCTTTCCAGGAAGATGTCGTGGGCGTAGTAGTAGCGGCTGAGGCAGTCGAGATGGTCCGCCTCGCTACAGGACGGATCGCCCGGGAGGAAGCGGCGAAAGAATGCGGCGCTGGCCGGGCTCTCCTTCACCCACGGTCCCATCGGATCGACGTGATGCGTCTGCACGTCGAAGATGAACTCGTCGCCGTCGAGCTTTGCGCACACGGCGTCCGGATCGGCGTCGGGCGGCACGTCGTAGGTCGCGCCGGCGGTGACTCCGGGCGGCAGCGTCTTCTTATCGCCGCCGTCGCAGCCGGCGAGGTTAATCGCGGCGAGCGTCACGGCGATGCCACCGGCGCCCTGCAGGAATCGCCGGCGATCGATGCCGCGCCGCCATGCGATGTGCTCCGCCATCTCGAGCGCGCGCGCTTCGGCCTCAATGTGCTGCCGTGTCCGGGCGCGCGGCACGAACTCGCCGTTGCTTGCCTGGCCGGGGATGAACGGCAGGAGGAGCGGCAGCTCGGCGTGGGTCTTCTTTCGTCTCACAGTGGGATGGTACGGGACGGAGGATGCGGGAGGCGAGATGGATGCGACAAGCGGGAAACGGGAGGCGGGATCGAGCGTCGAAGTCGGCTATGCGATGATGATCGGGTTGCCGGTCGTGGGGCCGGTGAGATCGGCCTGGTGTGCCGCTTCGATCGTGGCGCCTGGCGGGCGGAGGCGCTCGTCCGTTTCGGCGATGTCGAGTAGCTCGGTGATGGCGGCCGCATCTCCGCGAACTGTAAGCGCAGCAACGTGATCGACCAGCGCGAGCAGTTCGGGCGTGTCGGGGATCGTGGACTGTGGGGCCTTGGCGATACCGAAGGGTTCCCACGGCAACAGCTCGACCTTCTGCAGCGCAGCGACGTCGAGCGAGAGATCGCCCCGAACGAACCAGTCGCCCGACATGTCGGCGATTCCGCAGCGCTGTGGATCGATCGTGCCAGCGCGGATCTGGTGCCAGACGTCGCCGGCGACGAGGAAGCGATCGCGCGGCACGTCGAGCGGATCGAAGTCGGGTTTGATGACGGCGACCTGGAGACCGTCGAGTTGGGCATCGACTTGCACCCAGCGCGCTTCGCCGGTGTTCCAGTACTCACAGACCCAGTGGTCGACGTACTTGCCGGCCTCGAAGTACGTTGAGAAGCCGCAGCGGGCGCGCGCGGGGATGTTCTTGCGTCGCAGGAACGCACACAGCATCGTCGAAAAGTGGCGGCAGTTACCAATGACGCGCTTGTCGGGCAGGCGGCTTTCGCCGATTCGCGCGGGGCCGAGCTTCAGAGCCTGCGCGAGCATCGCCTCCGCGCCGTGGAGTCCCTGCTCCTTGTCGCGCTCCGGCGTCACTTCGAACTTGTAGGCGTTTGCCCAGAATCGGTGGATGAGGAGCATCTGCACTGTGTGGGCGAGCGCACCGATGTCGTTGGTCAGCGCATCGACCTGTTCGGCGAACGGCCCGAGTGTGGTGAACGGTCCGGGCGTAGCGTAGTAGGCGAGCAGATCGTCAACCATGACGAGATTGTGCGACGCCGCGCCGGAGAGATCAATAGCCTGTTGACGCGGCGTGGCAGCTATGCGCTGCCGTCTCGCACGGTTACGATGCGGCCGTTGACAAGCGAGACGGGAGGCGTAGGCATGGGACGACTCGACGGCAAGGTCGCCGTAATCACGGGTGGCGCGAGTGGCATCGGCGAGGCGACGGCGCGGCTGTTCGTCGCGGAGGGCGCGCGCGTCGTCGTCGCGGACATCCAGGACGCGCGCGGTCTGGCGCTTGCGACCGAACTGGGCGCTTCGGCGGTGTACCAGCACGCGGATGTCACGCGCGAAGACGACGTGCGTGACGCGGTCGCTCGCGCGGTGACCGCGTTCGGGCGACTGGACTGCATGTTCAACAACGCGGGAATCCTGGGTACCGTGGGGCCGGTCGAGGACATCCCCGTCGATGAGTACGAGCTGACGATGCAGGTGCTGCTTCGGAGCGTGTTCCTCGGAATGAAGTACGCCTCGCCGGTGATGAAGGCGCAGGGTTCGGGAAGCATCATCAGCACGTCGAGCGTCGCGGGCATCATCGCCGGCGACGGGCCGCACATCTACGCGACGGCGAAGGCAGCGGTGATCCAGCTCACGAAGTCGGTGGCGCTGGAGCTGGCCGAGCACAGCATCCGCGTCAACGCGATCTGCCCGGGTGCGACGGTGACGCCGATGGTGTTGAGCGGCGTTCCGAACACCCCACAGGCGGAGGACGCCGTGAAGGCCGCCTTCACGCGCTACCAGCCGATACCGCGCGCCGGCGAGGCGATCGATATCGCCCAAGCGGCGTTATGGCTGGCGAGCGACGAGTCGACGTTTGTCACGGGCCAGGCGATCGTCGTTGATGGCGGACTGACGACAGGGCGGCCGTGGCCGAAGCAGCCGCCGCCGTTCCGCACGCACACGCCAATGCGGAAGTGATCGGGAACCGCGGACTACGGCTCGATGCGCGTGATGCTTGGCAGGCCGTCGAAGTCTTTGTCGAAGGAAATGATTTCGCTCAGGCCCATGTGCTCCATGGTTTCGATCTGCTGAGCGTCGCCGAGCGACACGCGGCGGTCTATGTAGATATCGAACACGCGGTGCCAGCGTGCCTTCGCAGCCAGGACGAGGTTCGGTTCATCGAGCAGCGCCCGCATCGCATCGCAAATTGCCGGCTTACCAAGCTTGTATCCCCGCTCGAGTGTAAACACCGTTTCGGTCAGAACCGTGCTCGATATGTGGGCGGTCAGTTCCCCAGCACCGATCCTCGCAAACAACGCAGTCGCGCGAGGCGAGTGGTCGGGGTGGTCTTGCAGCAGGTGCCGCAGAACAACGTTCGTATCAAGAAGAGGGAGCGTCACGGTTCATGCTCTCTATCACTTCATCCGCGACGGCTTGCTCCGCCATCTCCCGCAATTCTTTCGCGGTCGGCGGTGGATAGATCGCGCGATCTTTGAACATGCCGGCGGTGCGTTCCACCCAGCTCTGTTCGCGCTCGACGCGAACGCGGCCGTCCTCCAGCACGAACGACACGCGATCGCCCGGCGCGACGGCGAGTGCGGCGCGGATCTCCGCTGGTATGGTGATCTGACCCTTTGACGTGACCTTCGCTGTCGTGCTTCGCATTCCTTACCTCCGTTTGTCATCCTTACACACAATTGTACTCCTTACCGGCTCGACTCGACAAGGCACTCTGGCTTGGCTGCACCCTGTTTGAGTCTAATTCCGGACCGTGATACGGTGCGATTGCCTCTGGAGGGGATAGACATCTCACGATTCCGCCCCCGGCACCGCAGCCTCTCGATGCCCCTGGCCGGCGCTCTCCGTGGCGCTTCTGCGGCCACTCATCACACTCTCTGCCGCAGACTGCGGCGCTTGCAAGTACCTGTTCAGGCACCCACCGCAAGTAGGAAGGTGTAGACGACTCATGGCTGTCTACGAACACGATGTCCTTGTCATCGGAGCCGGGTTGGCCGGCATGCGCGCGGCGATCCAGGCCCAGCAGATGGGCGCGGATGTCGCGATGATCTCGAAGGTGCACCCTGTGCGGTCGCACTCGAACGCGGCACAGGGCGGCGTCAACGGGCCCGGCATCGGCGAAGACGGCGGGCCGTGGGAAGAGCACGCGTACGAGACCGCGAAGGCGTCCGACTACCTGGGCGACCAGGATGCGATCACGATCCTGGCGCAGGAAGGCGGCCGCGAGGTGCTCCAGATGGAGCACTGGGGCGTCGTGTTCAGCCGCAAGCCCGATGGGCAGATGGCAGTGCGTCGTTTCGGGGGCATGGGTAAGGCGCGCACCTTCTTCGTCGGCGCCATCACCGGACAGGCCATGCTGCACGTGTTGTACGAGCAGCTGATGAAGCCGAGCATCTTCCAGGCGCTCCGCAGCTACGAAGAATGGTTCGTCACAAGCCTGATCATCGACGAGGGCCAGTGCCGAGGCGCGGTCGCGATGAACATCCACACGGGCGAACTGCACGCGATCACGGCGAAGGCGACAATCGTTTGCACCGGCGGCCTCGGCCGCGTGTACGAACCATCAACTAACGCGCTGATCTGTACCGGCGACGGCATCGCGCAGGCGTATCGTGCGGGCGCGCCGGTCATGGACATGGAGATGATCCAGATCCATCCGACGACGCTGAAAGGCACGGGCGTGCTGATCACGGAGGGTGCACGCGGCGAGGGTGCGTACCTGCTGAACAAGGACGGTGAGCGCTTCATGTCGAAGTACGCGCCGAACATGATGGAGCTCGCATCGCGAGATGTTGTGTCGCGCGCCGAACAGATGGAACTCGACGAGGGACGCGGCGTCGACGGCTGTGTATTCCTCGACATGCGGCATCTCGGCGAAGACCTGATTAAGGAACGCCTTGAAGAGATCTACGAGATCGCGCGCGACCTCGTCAACATCGACATTACCAAGGAGCTACTGCCGATTCTGCCCGGCGTGCACTACGCGATGGGCGGCATCAAGACGGATGTGGACGGGCTGACGCCGATGCCGGGCCTCTACTCGGCCGGCGAGGCAGCGTGCGTAAGCGTGCACGGGGCGAACCGCGTTGGGGCGAACTCGCTGCTGGACACGATCGTCTTCGGGCGCCGCGCGGCGGAGCATGCCGTGCCGTGGCTACGCAGCCAGGCGTTCAAGCCGATCTCGGAGAACGTCGTCGAGAAGGACCGCGCGATGATCCAGGAGATCCTCGACCGGCCGAAGACGGGGGACCGCGTGGCGCGCATTCGGCGCGACATGGGCGAGCAGATGAGCGCGAACGTGGGGCTGTTCCGGTCGCCGGAGAAGCTCGAGAAGCAGTTGGAACTGCTGAAAGAGATCCGCGCGCGGTACGAGAAGGTCGGGGTGGAGGACAAGGGGAAGGTGTTCAACACCGACCTGCTGTTCCACGTCGAGCTGGGGTACATGATCGATTGCGCGGAGATGATCACAAAGAGCGCGATCGAGCGGAAGGAGAGCCGCGGTGCGCACACGCGGCTGGACTTCCCGAACCGCGATGACGAGAACTTCCTGAAGCACATCGTGCTGACGAAACAGCCAGACGGCAGCGAGAAGATGAGCTACATCCCGGTGACGATCACGGAGTGGCAGCCGCAAGAGCGAAAGTACTAGGTGTTGGCTGTTAGCTGTTAGCCGTTCGAGAGCACGGGCGAAACGGAGCGGAACATGAAGGTCAAGCTGAAGGTGAAGCGGACGAACCCGGAGACGGGGCAGTCCGGCTACAGCAAGTACGAGATCGAAACGGCGGACAACGCCACCCTGCTCGACTCGCTGATCCAGGTGCGCGAGTACGAGGACGGATCGCTGGCGCTGCGCTGCTCGTGCCGGAGCGCGATCTGCGGTTCCTGCTCGATGCGCATCGACGGTCAAGCGCGGCTGGCATGCCGCGCGAAAGTGCTCGCGCTCACGCGTGGCGACGAGGACCACGAGGTGGTCGTCGAGCCGATGGGCAACATGCCCGTGATCAAGGACCTCGTGAACGACATGGAGTCGTTTTGGTCGAAGATGCGGCAGGTCGAGCCGTTTCTGCAACCAGAAGGGCCAGAGCCCGTCGCCGAGTATCGCGTGCCGAACGAGACGATGATCGACCTGACGCACACGATGAACTGCATCATGTGCGGCGCCTGCGTGAGCGACTGCACCGTGCTGGAAGTCGACAGGAACTTCATCGCGCCGGCAGCGCTGGCGAAGGCGTATCGCGTCGTGGCGGACCCGCGCGATGACCACGAGCACGACCGGCTACAGAAGCTGAGCGAGTACGGCGGCATCTGGGATTGCACGCGCTGCAACATGTGCGTCGAAGTGTGTCCGAAGGGTGTGGCGCCGATGAACCGCATCCTGCAGCTGCGCGAGATGGCGCTGGAGAACGGCATCAAGAACAACGCCGGTGCGCGCCACACGAACATCTTCACCAAGTCAATCGAAGACGGCGGGCGGCTGAATGAAGTGTGGATGCTGCCGGGCTCCGTCGGCATGTTCAACGCGCCGCGAATGCTCAAAGAGATGCCGGGCGCGCTGAAGATGCTTCGCGCCGGCAAACTCCCACTCGGACAGGCGATACCGCCTGGGTTCCCCGGCTCGCACAAGATGAAGGGCATGGACCGCGTCCGGAACGTCGTCAGAAAAGCCGCATCGCTAAAGCCGAAGAAGCCGGAGGTAACGGGCTGATGGAGTACTCGAAGTGGGCGTTCTGGCCCGGCTGCGTGTCGAAGGGCGCCGCGCCGGAGCTATATCTGGCGACGAATCGCGTGGCGAAAGAGCTTGGCATCGAACTGGTGGAATTGGACCAAGCGACGTGCACCGGCGCCGGCGTGATCCAGGAGCAGAATCCGGAGATGGCCGACGCCCTGAATGCGCGAACGTTCGCGTTGGCACAGCAATTGGGGTTGCCGCTGATGAACATCTGCTCGACCTGCCAGGGCATCGAGAGCATGGTGCAGGACAAACTGACAAAGCGGCCCGAGTATCTCGCGAAGGTGAACGCGATCCTCGCGGACGAGGGCCTGCACTACGAGCCGGGCCTGATCATCAAGAACTTCCTCTGGCTGCTGGTGGAAGACTTCGGGCTGGACCGGTTGAAGAAGATGGTGACGCGGCCACTGACGGGGCTGCGTGTCGGCCCGTTCTACGGCTGCTACATCCTTCGGCCGAGTTCCATTCTCGGCAAGGAAGAGCACCCGGACCGCGATCACTACCTCGAGATGGTGATCGAGGCCGTCGGCGCGACCGTCGTCGACTACGAGGGCTCGAAGAAGTGCTGCGGCTTCCCGATCCTGACCATCAACCGCGAGAACTCGCTCACGCAGGCGGGCAATCACATACACGAGGCGCAGGATCTCGGAGCGGACGCGCTCGTATCGCCGTGCCCGCTCTGCCACCTCAACCTCGATGCTCAGCAGCCGGCGGCGAAGCAGGTAACGGGCCACGACATCGACCTGCCGATCATCCACCTGCCGCAGCTCATCGGCCTCGCCATCGGCGTGCCGCCGAAGGAGATGCGGATGGACCACCACGTGGTATCGACGAAGAAGCTGCTGGAGAAGCTGGCGGCGGGCGCGCCTGTCGGCGCTTAGCTGATAGCGGTTGGCTGTTAGCTCTTGGGGCGCTCGAATCGAGCGCCCCTTTCCGCTCAACCGGAGATATTCCTGGACGTCGTACATTCAGTAGCGGGCGTACCGATTCGGCTCACGGACGAGCGGTGGGAGCACGTTGTCTTTCGGCATCCAGACTTCGAGTTGCGCCACCTGGACGTGCTACAGACACTCCGCGAGCCTGATGTTGTATTGGAGGGTAGCGAAGGCGAGCTGCTTGCGACCCGCCGATTCAGGCCTCGCTGGATTGTTGTAGCATACAGAGAAGTGAGCCCCGAGGACGGCTTCGTCGTGACCGCGTTCCTTGCAGATCGCGATCCAGCAGCGGGGAGGAATGTATTGTGGATAGCGTCGTAGACAAGGTTCGCGCCGTGGCTGCAACTTTGGTCACGCTGCCGCACGTCTTCGAATCGAGCTACGACGAAGAAGCCGATGTCCTGTACATTACGTTCGAGCGCGGTGTTCCGTCCGATTTTTCTGACTTCACTGACGACGACATCGTGCTTCGCTACAAGGAGCACCGGCTGATCAGCGTCACGGTTCTCCACGCGAGCAAGCGCCAGGGACTACAGATCCAAGCGTAGACCGGTTCCACCCCTCCCTATCATTGCGACCATTCCGTCATCCACGGACAATGCCGCATGCCCAAACGACAACGCCTCGATCTCGCCGTCGTTGAACGCGGCCTCGCGCCCTCACGCGAGAAGGCGCGCGCGCTGATTCTGGCGGCGGACGTGCTCGTGAACGGCGCGGTCGAGACGCGCGCCAGTGCGATGGTGGCGCCTGCCGCAGAGATTGCGATTGCGGCAGCAGCGCGGTTTGTGAGCCGCGGGGGCGACAAGCTGGAGCATGCGTTAGCGGCATTCGGCATCGATGTCAGCGACCGTGTCGTGATGGATGTGGGGGCGTCGACGGGCGGGTTCACGGACTGCGTGCTACAGCGCGGCGCGGCGCGCGTGTACGCGATCGACGTCGGGTACGGACAGTTGGCATCGCGCCTTCGCGAGGATAGCCGCGTTGTCGTCATGGAGCGGACGAACATTCGCGATCTGGCGTCGCTGCCGGAGCGGCCCGTGACGGCGACGATAGACGCATCATTCATCTCGCTGACGAAGGTGCTGCCAGCGGTGACGGCGCTTGTAGCGCCGGCCGCAGACATTGTGGCGCTGGTGAAGCCACAGTTCGAGGCCGGGCGCGACGAGGTGAAGCGTGGCGGCGTCGTGCGAGATCCGCTCGTGCATGCCGCCGTGATCGGGCGCGTCGCGTGGTGGTGCGTGAGTCACGGGCTGCGCGTGCGGGGCGTCGCGATGTCGCCGCTGCTCGGACCGGCGGGGAATCGAGAGTTCTTTCTGTGGCTGCGGGTGGACGACCGTGGAGCATCCACAGATTTCACCGATTCCACAGATTAGGATCGGGCGGGAAGTCGTCGCTGACTATCAGGCGACGTTGCCAGATGAGGCGGGCGGACAGGTATGAAGACCTGTCCCTACTAGTAGGTGAGCGCTTCCCTGCTCTTCGTGGATGGCTCCGGCCCTGTGCTATCGTGGGTGCCATGAAGAAAGTCGGGATCACGTATCACCCGAAGTCGCAGACGGCGCTTGGCGTGGCCGAGGAGGTGCGTCAGCGGCTGGCGGCGCGCGTGCCAGAGTTGTGGGTAGCTTCGGCGTGGGACGACGGCGCACGCGAGCAGCACGTCGAGGGTACGGAGTTGATCATCTGCTGCGGCGGTGACGGCACGGTGCTGCGGGCCGCGCGCGCCGTGATCCCGCATCCGGTGACGCTACTCGGGATCAATCTCGGGCGCATCGGCTTTCTCACTGAGGTGACGCCGCCGCAGTTCTTCGAGCGCGCCGACGAGATCGTCGACGGTGGCGGGCGCATCGAGCAGCGGACGATGATCGAGACCGAGACGATCCGGGCGGGCGAGGAGATGCGCGAGCACTTCCACGCGCTGAACGACGTTGTCGTGGGGCGGGCGGCGATCGGGCGGACCGTGCAGTTCGTGGTGCGGACGGACCACACGACGATCGGCAGCTATCGCGCGGACGGGGTGATCGCAGCCACGGCGACGGGCAGCACGGCATATTCACTCAGCGTCGGCGGGCCGATCATGCATCCGGAGTCGCGCGAGATCATCGTGACGCCGGTGGCGCCGCACCTGGCGCCGGCGAACAGCATCGTGCTGCCGGAAGGCGCGCGGGTCGAGATCGAGATTGCGCCGCGACAGCAGGCGATTCTGAGCGTTGACGGTCAGCCGGATATGGATCTGGCGGGCGGCGACGTGGTGCGCGTGCAGACGAGCGAGCACACAGCGCGCTTTCTGCGTTTGGGGCCGCCGGGTGAGTTCTATGTGCGGGTGGGCCGGCGATTGAACTGGCTTCGCGAGTAGCACATCGTCCGGTTCTCTCCCGTAGTGCCTTTCGGCCCGCTGATTCCTCAGCCGCAACCTGACTCTGGACCCACATGCTACAGTTGCTGTTCGAGCGGGCGCAGGTGCCCGCTCCCTTCGATCGAGGAGCGTGATGACAACTGCGGCGTATCAACTCGTACGGGCATCCATCGCGGATGCGAAAGCGATTCACGATCTCGTGAACACATTCGCTCGTAAGGGCGAGATGCTGCCGCGTACGATGGCCGAGGTGTACGAGAACCTGCGCGACTTCTACGTCGTGCGCGATGAGTCCGGCGAGACCGTCGCGTGCGGCGGCCTGCACATCCTGTGGGAGGACCTGGCCGAGATCAAGTCGCTGGCGGTGCGCGAAGATCTGCAGGGGCAGCGGCTGGGCGCGCGGATTGTGGATGCGTGCCTGGACGAGGCGCGCGGCATCGGGCTGACGACGGCGTTCGCGCTGACGTACCGTCCGGCGTTCTTCGAGCGGCTGGGGTTCGCACAGGCGGACGTGATGACGTTGCCGCGCAAGGTATGGGGCGAGTGCTACCGCTGCCCGAAGTTCCCCGGGTGCAACGAAATCGCGATGGTTCGCACGCTGTAGATCCGGTTCATCCACAGATTTCACAGATTCTCACAGATTGGGTTGGAGCTGTTGGAGCGATGGATATTCCTGAGGTCGTCGGCAGCAGGCGCGAGTTCACGTCCGGGTTGATCGATGTGCGGGTGGACGCACTGCGGGAGGCAGACGGCGCTTCCTACGATCGCGTGGTGGTCGAATACGGCGTGGCGGTTGTGCTGGTTCCCATCGACGCGGATGGACGGCTGCTGATGGTGCGGCAGTACCGGCATCCGGTAGGACGATGGCTGCTGGAGCTGCCGGCGGGCGGCGTCGATGATCGCGATGCCTCACCCCAGGACGCGGCGCTGCGAGAGCTGCGCGAGGAGACCGGGTATCGCGGCGCGCTCACGCGGATCGGCGGGCTCTTTCTCGCGCCCGGATATTCGGACGAGTACCAACACATGTACATGGCGGGGGAGCTCGTCGAGGATCCGCTGGACGCGGACGAGGACGAGCATCTCGTGCTGGAGCGCGTGGCGCTCGACGAGGCGCTGTCGTTTGTCGATTCCGGCGAGATCTGCGACGCGAAGAGCATCGCGGCGCTGTTGATGTACCTCCGGCACGTTGGTCGGGCGTAGGACCGAGCGCCGCGGCAGGCGACTGCGGGTCAGCCGTCCAATCCAATCCTCACCGCGTACGGGGCGGACACACAGGTGCGCCGCTACCACGGACCTTCCCATGCCCCGTCACGGGACGACAGAGAACCAGGGTGCTCGGCCGAGACGCCCTGGTTCATTTGTGTGGTGCTCCAAGCTCCCCCTATCGGAAGGAGAGAGCTTGGAGCGAGCCGCCAGTGTCATGCGGGGCTTAACTACCGAGGACATCCTCGATGGTGAGGGTGGAGCCGTCGGTGGACTTCAGCACGAGGTTCAGGGGGTTGCCCGGGTGAACGGTCGAGACGGCAGGCAGGTCGACGGTGAGCACGGCGTGCTCGCCGGCGTCGAGGATGCTGTCGCCATTGCCATCGAGCCAAACCACCGTAAAGGTCGCGGGGACGGCGGCTGCGGCAGTCTCACTCATGGCGGTCTCGGCACGGAGCTTGGCGTCGTTGCTGAGGGTGATGCCCTGTGAGCCACGGAGGCTCAGCGGCACGACAAGCCGCGTCACGATGTCGTCGTGGGATTCGACCTGGACGACGCCGTCGACCTTCAAAGAAGACGGGAGCGCGGCGCCGGCGTTGCCGTCGCTGCCACTGCCCGTGCCGGAACCAGAGAAGCCGAAGCCGGCAGGTGCAAAGAGCCAGAGCGCGGCGCCGACGAATGCGGCGAACATCAGCAGCGAGAGTGAGCGGGTCGAGTAGGTCGCGGGGTTGAGGGCCATCTGCTCCATTCCTTGTGGGCCTTCACGTCGGCCGTTCAGCAAGTAGAACGCCGGAAATGAGAAATGCGTTACCCATGTCAAGGACGAATTTGGAGGAGATTTCAGATTCGGACCACCTCACATGGCTCGTCGACGAACTTGACGAGCTGGCGTGGGGGCGGCCGCATCGGCCGCGGCTATGAGCGTTCCAGCACGATGGTGCATCGCGTGGCAGAGGGCCACAGCCAGAGCATCGCTGGCATTGAGGTCTTCCGGCGCGGCTTCCATGCCGAGCTGGAGCCGGAGCATCTCGCGCACCTGCGACTTCTCTCCCTGACCGTAGCCGGCGACCATCTGCTTCACACGAGCAGGCGGATAGTGGAAGACGGGCAACCCGGCCAGCGTGGCAGCGAGCATCGCGACGGTCCGAGCTTCCCCGACGGCCATAGCAGAGCGAACGTTTTCGCCGACAAATGGCTCTTCGATGGCCACAACGGCCGGAGAGAATCGCGCGATTATGTCGCCTAGCTCGGTGTAGATGAAGGCGAGCCGCTGTTCGAGCGGGAGCCGTGCCTTTGGGGCGATGACATCACACGCGACCGCGCGCGGATCTGGGCCGTCGAGGCGGACGACGCCCCAACCGGTGAAGCGAGTGCCAGGGTCGATGCCGAGAATGACCGCCGGCAGTGCGCCGTCCGACATCGCTATCCGGCGTACGACGCGAAGACGTCGTCGCTGATATCGGCGTTGAAGTAGACCTTTTGCACGTCGTCAATGGATTCCAGCTTCTCGACGAGGCGGAGCATCGCGATAGCATGCTTCTCATCAAGGGCGACGGTGGTCTTAGGCACGCGCGAGGCTTCGGCAGAATCGACGGTGACGCCGTTGTCCTCGAGCGCTTTCCGCACCTTCTCGAGATCGGCGGGCGCGGTGTAGACATCGATGGAGCCCTCGCCAACCTGCACGTCGTCGGCGCCCGCATCGATCGCATAGAGCGCGACGTCATCGGGATCCTTGCCGTTCGGCGTGATGGTGATGACGCCGCGATTCTCGAAGTTCCAGGAGACGGATCCCGTCTCGCCGAGGTTGCCGCCAGCGCGCGTCAGGACGTTGCGCACCTCCGCGACGGTGCGGTTGCGGTTGTCGGTCGCGACTTCAACCAGAACAGCAGTGCCGCTGGGGCCGTAGCCCTCGTACGTGATCTCCACGAGGTCAGCGCCATCGCCGCCGCCCACTGCACGATCGATCGCCCGTTTGATGTTGTCGGCCGGCATGTTGCTCTCTTTGGCCTTCTGGATCGCGAGACGCAGGCGCGTGTTGCCCGCGGGATCACCGCCGCCGGATTTCGCGGCGATAATGATCTCCTTCGATAGCTTCGTGAACACCTGGCCGCGCTGCGCGTCGGCGACGCCCTTCTGGCGCTTGATGGTGGACCATTTTGAGTGACCGGACATAGCTTGGAGGCTGCTCCCTTGGTGTTCGGCGATGCGCGGTTGCGTCTGGGCCGCATTGTAGCAAGCTGCGCGGGCGTGCACAGCCGCTCGGCCGTTGCGAGTCTTTTCGCACAAGGGGCCGTCGCCAAGACTATCGACGAGACGGTTGCGTATCCAGCGTTGTATTGTCGATAAGGCGGGTGGCGCCGAAACGGGCGGCGAGCGAAACGAGGGCGGGATGATCGATCGTTGCCAGTTCCTCCAGCGACGTGGCGGCGGCGACGCTGACGTAGTCGATCATGGCGAGTTCCTCACCGGCGAGCAGTGAGCGCATCGACGCGCGGATTTCGTCGGCGTCACGCTGGCCGGCTGCGAAGAGCGATTCGGCGAGACGAAGCGACTCCGAGAGCACGAGAGCGGCGCGCCGCTGCTCCGGCGTCAAATTGACGTTCCGGCTGCTCATCGCCAGGCCGTCCGGTTCCCGAACGATTGGCAAGCCGACGACCTCGACCGGCACGTCGAGGTCGCGCACCATGCGGCGGATCACAGCGAGTTGCTGGGCGTCCTTGCGGCCAAAGTACGCGCGATCGGGTTGGGCGATCTGGAGGAGCTTGAGCACGATGGTCGTGACGCCGCGAAAGTGCGTCGGGCGGCTTGCGCCTTCGAGCCGATCGGTGAGCTTCTCGACGGAGACGTAGGTGCTGAAGTCCGGAAGGTACATCTCCTCAGGCGTTGGTGCGAAGACCGCATCGACGCCTTCCGCCTCGAGCAGGGCGAGGTCGCGTGATTCATCGCGCGGATAGCGCTCGAGATCCTCGTTCGGCGCGAACTGCGTCGGATTGACAAATATCGTGACGGTTATGCTGGCGTTGTCGCGCCTCGCTGCTCGTACGAGCGAGAGGTGGCCTTCGTGAAGGTAGCCCATCGTTGGGACGAGGCCGAGCGTGCCGCCTGCGCTCGCTCGCCAGGTGCGGAACTCGGCGATCGTGCGGGCTAAGAGCATTGGCTTCGCGTGAGGCGGCCGCGCCTGACGAGCACCTCGCCCCGGCCTTCGGCCACCCCTCTCCACGACGGGGAGAGGGGGAGCGCGTGCGGCAGTTGCGTGAACCCGTGGCCGAGGGCAACAGCCGAGGGCGGCTGTCCTACATCGGACGACGTTGCGTTGCCACGGTGCCTGACGAGCACCTCACCCCGGCCTTCGGCCACCCCTCTCCCCGACGTGGAGAGGGGGAGCGCGTGCGGCAGTTGCGTGAACCCGTGGCCGAGGGCAACAGCCGAGGGCGGCTGTCCTACATCGCGGCTCGCCGACCAGTCGTGGTCGCGGCTATGCATCGAGGCCGAGGGCGTGGCGGCGGGCGAGGTTGTCGGTGTTCGTCAAAGGCGACAGCTCGGCGAGGGCTGCGGGATCCATCTTGAAGCTCTGCTTGTCGGTGGGGAATGCGCCAGAGCGTACGTCGGCGGCGTAACGGGCGACGGCGTCACGAATGATCGCGCCGGCGTCGGCGTAGCGGCCGGCGTGCTTCGGGACGAACTGATCGTAGAGCCCGAGCAGATCGTGGAACACCTGCACCTGACCGTCGCAGTGCACCCCGGCGCCGATGCCGATCGTGGGGACGCTGAGGCGGCCAGTCAGCAGCTCGGCGAGGGGAGCCGGAACGAGCTCGAGAACGATGGCGAACGCGCCCGCCTGCTCGAGTGCCTGCGCGTCGTGCATGAGCTGGACAGCCGCAGCGGGCGTCTTGCCTTGCACTTTCCAACCGCCGACCTGGTTGACGGACTGCGGCGTGAGTCCGATGTGTCCCATGACCGGGATGCCGGCTTCGACGAGCTTCTTCACGATCTCGGCAGATCGGACGCCGCCTTCGAGCTTCACGGCGCCGCAGCCGGTCTCCTGCAGGAAGCGCGCGGCGTTGCGCATCGCGTCCTGCCAGCCGGTCTGGTAGCTCATGAACGGCATGTCGCCGACGACCATCGCGTGCTTCGAGCCGCGCACCGCCGCCTTGGTGTGATGGATCATGTCCTCCATGGTGACGGGCAGTGTGGAGTCGTACCCCAGGACAACCATTCCGAGCGTATCGCCGACGAGGATGATGTCGGCGCCGGCTTCGTCGACGAGACGGGCGGTCGGGTAGTCGTACGCCGTCATCATGACCATTTTCTGGCCGCGCTTCTTCATCTCGCGGATGTCAGCGGTAGTGATGCGGTTCATGTGACCCTCCGTGATGCGGCCGGGGCGGGATCGATGTGGTTGCCGATGCGCGCGATGTGGTTGAACTCGTCGACGTAGATGAGTGCGGGCGCGAGCGTGCGCGCCTCGTCGTCGGTGGCGGATTTGTAGGTGAGGATGATGACGGTATCGCCGGGGCTGACGAGGCGGGCGGCTGCGCCGTTGATGCAGATCTGGCCGCTGTTGCGAGCGCCTTCGATGGCGTATGTCGTCAGGCGTGCGCCATTGTCGACGTCAAGGACATGTACCTGCTCGAACGGCAGGATGTCGGCGGCGTCCATGAGATCCGCGTCTATGGTGATGCTGCCTTCGTAGTGCAGGTCGGCCTGTGTGACGCGCGCCCGGTGGATCTTGCTCTTGAGTACGGTCCGCATATGCACACTCCGTGCCCGCCGTCCGGGCGCGAAAAAACCCCTTCGGACGCACCGAAGAGGCACATGGAGACACTGACTGTCTCACCGTCTGCGCCGTCTCGGTCCGATCCGGATCCAAGCAGCCTGGGGTCGTTCTCTCCCGCACCGTGTGCTCACCGCCCGGCCGTCCGGGTCGATTGCAATGCAAACATAGATCGCGTGGCCGGGGCCTGTCAACGTGGGCGTCAAGCGATTGAGGACACGGTTCACCGCGAAGGCGCGAAGAACGCGAAGCGGTGGTTGGGAGGGCGTGGAGACCTAGCGTCACGCGCGCGCGGTTGCCACCACGGTCGGGCGCGGTCGCCCTACATAAAGACTCGGTGTGGCATCGATCGCGCGGTGCGTCGCGCATGGAAAGAACTGATCACGTTTGTGAGCGAGAAGGGTAGTCAGCGGTGATCGAGGCGGGTATACTCCGCCCCAATGGGAGAAACGAACCGCGCGGTCCTCGGCGGGCTGGGAGCGGCGATCGTCGGACTCGCGCTGGTGGTGCTGGCACTGTCGGCGGGCTGGGTGTCCGGAGCCATCTATGACGGCCGGCTCGCTCCACGAGCGTGCCCAGGCGGATGCTCATCGTCGGCAGAAGCGGCGCCAGGCGCGTTTCCGACCCCATCACTCAGTCCCACACCGGAACCGACTGAGCCAGCCGGCTTCCCGTACGTCAGCGCCCGCTCCATCGCGATCATCGAAAACGCCTGCGGCGCGAAGTTGTACGGGCGGGACGAGCATCTGCGCCTGCCGCCTGCCAGCCTCACAAAACTCATGACGGCCGCCGTCGCCACCGACCAGGCCTCCACCTCGAAGATGATTACGACGCGCGTGGACAGCGCCCAGCTCTACGACGACACCGGTTCCACCGTCATGGGGCTGAGGCCCGGTATGGAGCTGTCGCTGCTCGACCTGCTGTACGGCCTGTTGCTGCCATCGGGCAACGACGCTGCGATCGCGATCGCTGAGGGGATCAGCGGCACGGAGGCCAAGTTCGTCGACCTCATGAACGACAAGGCGCAATCGCTCGCGTTGGCCGACACGCACTTCACGAACTCGCACGGGCTGTACGACAGCGACCTGTACTCCAGCGCGTACGACATGGCGATGCTGGCGCGTTACGACATGCAGAACGAGACGCTGCGGCAGATCGTGTCTGCGGTGTCGTGGCAGCCGCGTTGGGACGGGCCAGCCGTGTGGAACGGCAACGCATTGCTGAGCAAGTACGACGGCGCCGACGGCATCAAGATTGGCTACACGGAGCAGTCGCAGCAGACGATCGTCGGGTCGGCGACGCGGGATGGGCGCCGGATCATCGTTTCGTTGATGCGCAGCCAGGACCGGTACACGGACAGTGCCCGCCTCTTCGACTGGGCGTTCGCGCGGCCATCGCCGTGTCCGTAGCCGTTAGCTAGTCGCTGTTAGCATGGGATATCCCTTCGCGGATCAGCGCCGCGACGCGTTCTCGTTCGTCGAACGGTATTGTCGGCGTGTCCGCGCTTGTGAACACGCGATCGGTGGGTATATCGCCGTGTCTTGGTACGACGTGGAAGTGCACGTGTGGCACTGATTGGCCAGCAGCGAGACCGTTGTTCTGAAAGATATTGAGCCCGCGCGGCGCAAACGCCTCCGTGATGGCCCGTGCGACAATACCCACACTCCGCATCACGTCCACAGACTCCTCGTCTGACAGATCCAGTAGCGTTGCGCGGTGACGTTTGGGGATGACGATTGCGGCGCCGTGTTCAAACTGCCTCGGATTCACAAACGCGAGCGTGATGTCGGTCTCGTAGATGCGCGCACACGGATGTCTGCCGGCGACGTTCTCGCAGAACGGGCACGGATCGCGCACGGGCAGTTCGAACGTCACGGTTGGCTGCGCCTCCGGCTTGGTGATCCGCCGAGATCGCGCATCGCGGGATATCCGCCGATGCCCTCGGCTTGCGTGACGCCGCGAATGATGGCGCGCTCCACAGCGCGCGTGGCGAGCGCCTCGATGATGCGATAATCAGCACCTTCGATTGGGCGTTCGCCGGTGGCGAGCGTGAAAACGACATCGCCGTCGCTGGGCGTGTGCGCTGGGCGAACGGCGCGGGCGAGGCCGTCGTGGCAGACGGTGGCCAGCCGGTTCGCCTGCTCCTTCGTGAGGGCGGCGTTCGTCGCGACCACCACCAGTACCGTGTTCTGCTCGGCGATCTCCGGCTGCCAGATGCGGCCTTCGCGGAGCACCTCCACGGCGTCGTCAATCGTGCCGTCGTCGCGGCGGGCGCCGGCGAGCGTGCGGCCCGTTGCCGGATCGATGATGTCGCCCGCGGCGTTCACGGCGGCGAGTGCGCCGGCGATGAGGCCGTGTACCGACGACTCGCTCGCGGTGCCGAGGCCGCCCTTCATCGCGTGTCCGGGGCCGAGCGCCTTGCCGACTGTCGCGCCCATACCAGCGCCGACGTTGCCTTCTGCCGTGCTGCGCCGTGCAGTAGCTGCGGCCCGGTATCCGGCATCGATCGTGGGCCAGCGGTCGTGGCGACCGATGCCCAGATCGAAGAGGATCGCCGCCGGCACGATGGGCACGACGCCTCGTCCGAACGGAAAGCCGCGGCCGTGTTCGGCGAGGTAGCGCATGACGCCCGCGGCCGCTTCGAGGCCGAACGCGCTGCCGCCGCCGAGCAGAACGCCGTGGATCTCCTGCACGAGGTTACCCGGACGAAGCAGGTCCGTTTCGTGCGTTCCGGGCGCGCCGCCGCGCACATCGACGCCGGCGACGGCGGGTCGGCCGGGCAGCACGATGGTACAACCGGTGATCGCGCGCCGGTCCTGCCAGTGGCCGACACGGATGCCGGCGACATCAGTGATGGAGCCTTCGGAAGGTTGTTGGTTGTAGGTTGTAGGTTGTAACAGCTGTCTACGAGCCATCGGTATCGAGGAGGACACTTTGGCGAAGATCGAGTCTCATCGCGACCTCATTGTTTGGCAGAAGGCCATGGATCTCGCGGTGCAAGTCTATGCAGTAACCGCGCGTTTCCCGTCATCGGAGAACTATCGGATGACCTCACAACTTACACGATCAATCGTGTCCGTTGCAGCCAACATCGCCGAGGGCCACGCCCGATCTACCGCGCGCGACTTCGCCAACTTCCTCCACATCGCGCGCGGATCGCTCGCTGAGTCTGAGACATACATCCTTCTGGCCGTGCGCCTTGGATACATAGACACTAGGACCTCGGACCCAGTTCTGGCGCTCGTTGATGAGATCGGTCGGATGCTCAATGCGCTCCGAAAGCGAATCTACCCGCGCGTTGAACGCTCCACAACCTAGCACCTACCACCTACAACCTCGTGCGCTTGCGCTCCTGCTCGACGGTGAGCGTTGCGTAGATGAGGGTGCTGGAGATGTTGGTTATTGCGCCGATGACGCTGACGATGTTCTGCAGGCGCTTCTCGTCGACGGAGATGGCTGTGATGTTGATGGTCCGGCGCTGCTCGTCGATGGCGATGGCGGCGATCTGGTTCGGCTTGAGACCGGTGTTGTCGAGCCATGCCGACTGCTTCGTCAACGCGGCGCCGGCGCGGCTCTCGCCGGCAGCTTGCGCGAGCGCGAGCGCGACGCCCTCACCCATCTCGCCGGTGCGCTTGAAGTCGCCCAGCATTTGCACCATCGCGCGCTTGAGGTCGCGCGCGTCGCCCTTCGAGAGCGACGGCAACTTGCGGGCGATCTGCTCTGGCGTCGGAAGACCGAGCGAGCCCAGGAGTTCGGATTCGGACGTGGTGGCGATCTCCTGAAAGAACGACAGCGCCGACGAGCGGTCGAGCTTGAAGCCAAGCAGCGCGCGCATCACGGGCTCGCGGCCGCGCTGACGCAACGCGTGGACGAGGCCGATCATATCGCCCGCGGCGTGGATGTACTGCTCCATGATGTTCATCGCCAGCACCTTGCGCGCGGGCGGCGATTCGGTGACGAGCGCGCGCAGGCTCGTCTCAGCAAGGATGCGGCGGCTGGTGACGCCGAGTTCCGCGTAGCTGCTGAGGAACTCGATGTCGCGCGCCTGCATGAAGCCGTCGAAGCATTCGGCGCAGCGGGCAGGCTGCGTCTCGTGCACGTGGAACGAGAGCGGGCGTCCGCAGTCGCGACAGGTGGCTTCCAGGGGGGCATCGGCTGACATTGGTGGCAGCGTTGCGGCTCTCGCACAGGAAGTCAAGTTGACGCGGGAAACAGGGATTGCGCGGATTTCACGGATGGGGAGACGGACCGGGAACCACGAAGGACACGAAAGGTTGGAGCAGTGGTGATGTGGGCTAGACGGCGCTCCGCGCATGCAGTTTCGGCTCGCGAGCGCGTTTGCGCGCCTTTGTGTTCGAAGCGGCCCCACGCGGTGCGGGCTGGCACCTGGGGCAGAAGGTGCTGCTGCGGCCGCCGACTTTGATGCGGTGCATAGCCGTGCCACAATCGAGGCACGGCTGCGCTTCGCGGCCGTATGCTCGCACGGTGTGCTGGTTCTCGCCGGGGGCGCCGTCGACGTTGATGTGGTCGCGCAGCGTGGAACCGAGGCTGCTGCCGCGCGCGGCGATGCCCATGCGCAGCGCCTTGGTGATGCCCGCGTGGAGGCGCTGCCAGTCGTCAGCCTTGAGTTTGTTGGCGGGACGCAGCGGGTGAATCTTCGCGTAGTGCAGCGCCTCATCGGTGTAGAGGTTGCCCATGCCTGCGAGGACGGTCTGGTCGAGGATGACGGACTTGATCGGCGCGCTGCGCTTGCCGGCGCGGGCGCGCAGGACTGCGGGCGTGAACTCCGCTTCGAGCGGCTCCGGGCCTAGCGTCTCCATCACCATCGTCGCGTCCTCGACGAGCCACATCGTGCCGAACTTACGCAGATCTGTCCATCGCAGCTCGTGGCCGTCATCGAGCGTGAAGACGGCCCGCGTGTAGTCGTCTGGCGGGTCGGCGGGGACGCGATAGAGCACGTTACCGGACATGCGGCGGTGGAGCACCCAGGCGCGCCCATCGTCGAGATCGATGATCAGGTACTTGCCGCGGCGGCGGATGCCGGCGACTGCGCGGCCCGAAAGCTGGCGGCAGAACTCGCGCGGCGTGATCAGTTGCACGAGACGCGGCGCGTCGGGCGAAATCTTGCACGACGTGATGCGCCGGCCGATGATGCGTTGTTCGAGATCGCGGCGGACGGTTTCGACTTCGGGAAGTTCCGGCATGCGGGCAGTTCACCGCAAAGACGCAGAGAACGCAAAGGGCGACGGAATCAGGGCGTACCCACGTCTGGCGTTTCGATGCCGAGGAGCGCGAGGTAGTGGAAGATGTCGGCGCGGTGGTGGATATCGTGCTCCAGCAGGTGGAACGCGATCCAGTGTCCGGTCACAGGCGCCAGTTCGTCTTCGTACGTCGCATCCAGCTTCGCCGGATCGCTCAGGAACGCCGCCAGACGATCCCACGTGCGCGCATAGGCCGCCTGGACCTCCGCCTTCGTCCGTACCGTCTGCCAGACACTCGGAGCCGGGACGCCATCCTTGACCGTGCCGCCAAGCCAGCCGTCGCGGGCGTCAGCGAGGTGCAGCATGATGCCCCGGAAGTTCCAGAGCCCTTCCTTCGGCGACCAGTTCAACTTCTCGTCGGGGACGTAGTCGACGAGGCGGATCAGGTCTGCGTTGAAACGCGCCCAAACGGGCGTGATGTCAACACGGGCGAATGACGAATCAACCATGGCGATCTCCGAACAACAACGGCTCGAGGGCCATCGCCCGAGTGGACGGAGCTGGAGTTCCGCAGGTACTTCTGTTCGCAGATTTCACCCAGCCGTCTCCGCGAACGCCAGCTCTGCTTCTTCCTCCGATAGCAGCGGGCCGCGGGCGACTTCCAGTTCGCCCCAGTTCTTGCCGGTCTTGATGTCGACGTTCAGCGGGACGACCAGGTCGAGCGATTTCGGCATGACGCGGATGCACATGTCGCGGATCTCATCGATCTCGGCACGGGGGCCTTCGAAGATCAGTTCGTCGTGCACCTGCAGGATCATCCGCGAGGCGAGCTTTCGTTCAGTGATCTCTTCATCGATGCGGTTCATCGCGACCTTGATGATGTCGCTGGCAGTGCCCTGCACGGGCATGTTGATCGCCATGCGTTCGCCCGACGAGCGTATCTGGTAGTTCGGCGACTTGATCTCCGGGATGTAGCGGCGGCGACCCATCAGCGTCTCGGCGTAGCCGAGCGCGCGGCAGCTCTCGATGGCGCCGTCGCGCCAGGCGCCGATCTGCGTGTACTTCTCGAAGTAGCGGCGGATGAACGTCGCAGCTTCCTCGCGCGATATGCGCTCCTTCGTCGAGAGGCCGAACTCACTGAGGCCGTACAGCACGCCGAAGTTGAAGACCTTGGCGCGGCGGCGCTGGTCGGACGTCACCTCATCGAGCGGCACGTCGAAGACGTTCGCGGCCGTGGCGGCGTGCACATCCTCGTCGTTCTGGAACGCCTCGATGAGCGCCGGATCCTGGCTGAGGTGCGCCATGATGCGCAGCTCGATCTGCGAGTAGTCGGCCGCGAGGAGCATAGGCTCCTTGCCGATATCGCGCGCGATGAACGCGGTGCGGATGCGGTTGCCGTAGCCGGTGCGTACGGGGATGTTCTGCAGGTTCGGCTCGATCGACGAAAGGCGGCCGGTCGCGGCGGTCGCCTGGTTGAACGTCGTGTGGATGCGCTTCGTCTTCGGGTGGATCAGCGCCGGCAGCGCATCGACGTATGTCGACTTGAGTTTCGAGACGCCACGATACCGCATGATCAGATCGACGACCGGATGCGCGCCGCGCAGCCCGTCCATCGCCAGCGCATCGGTGGTGTACCCGAGCTTGGTTCGGCGCGTCTTCGGCAGTCCCAACTCTTCGAACAGGATCTGCGAGAGTTGCTGCGGCGAACCGATGTTGAACTCGTGACCGACAACGGCGTAGATCTCGCGCTCGATACCCGTCAGCTCCGTGTGCATCTCCCGCGACATCGCCGCGAGCGGCGTCGCATCGACCGCAACGCCGGTCAGCTCCATGCGGGCGAGGACGGCCATAAGCGGCATCTCGACGTCATCGAACAGTGGCCACAGATTGCGCGACTTGAGGTCCGCGGCGAGCACGTCGGCCGCGCGGAGCTGCGCGTCGGCTTTCGCGCAGCAGTAGTCGCGCGCGACATCGTACGCGACGGCGGACATCGTCAGCTGCTTCTTGCCCGCTTTGCCGATGAGGTCGTTGACCACAGGAATGTGCATATCGAGGCGCTCGAGCGCGAGGTTCTGGATGGTGATGTTCGCGTAGCCGAGCAGGTACGACGCGATCAGCGTGTCGAACCGCATGCCGCGCATCGTGACTCCGTTGTTCGCGAGCACGAGGAAGTCGAAGTGGCCGTTGTGCGTGACCTTCTGTAGGGCCGCGCTCTCGAGCAACGGCCGCAGCGCTTCGAGCACCACATCGAGCGGAAGCTGCTCCGCATCGCCGAGGCCGGGGTTGTGTCCGACCGGGATGTACGCCGCCTCGCCCGCTGCGGTCGCGATGGCGATGCCGATCGGCAGGCCGCGCATGCCGTTGGCGTCGGTGTTCTCAATGTGCAGGCCGATGCGGCTGGCAGCCTTCGCATCCTTCGCGAGCGCCGCGAGATCCTTCTTCGTCGTGATCGTGCGGTATGCCGTCGGTGCGGCGTCGGCCGCTGGCGCTGATGCTGCGGATGGAGCCGCATCGGCGCCGAGCGACTCCGGCAGCCGCGAGATCAGCGTGCGGAACTCGAATTCGACCATGAGCTGCTCGATGCGGCCGCGGTCGAAGTTGCGGAGGCGGCACGCATCGAGATCGAGCGTCGCCGGCACGTTCCGCTCGATCGTGGCGAGATCCTTGCTCTGGCGCGCCTCGGCTTCGTGCGCGCGGAGGTTCTCGCGGAGCTTCTCGGGCGTCACGTCGTCGAGGCGGTCGTAGATCGCGTCAACCGTTTCGAATTCCTGTAGGAGCTTCGTCGCCGTCTTGTCGCCGATGCCGGGCACGCCGGGGATGTTGTCGGATGTGTCGCCCTTGAGGCCTTTGAAGTCGGCGATCTGGTCAGGGCGCAGCGCATAGCGCTCGATGACGGCAGCGACATCGTAGTTCGTCGCGGGCGCGCCCTTCATGTAGGGGCGGTAGAGGAAGACATCGACACCAGGCTCGACGAGCTGGAGCAGATCGGTGTCCAACGTGACGATCGTGACGGCAACGCCCTGCTCTTTCGCCTGCCGTGCCAGCGTGCCGACGAGGTCGTCCGCCTCGAAGCCCGGCTGCTCGAACGTCGGCATGTTGAAGGCGTCGATCACCTCACGAATGCGGACGATCTGGCGGCGCAGATCGTCGGGCATCGCCGAGCGCGTCGCCTTGTAGGTCGCATCCTTCTCGTGACGAAACGTCTTGCCCGGCGCGTCGAGGCAGATGGCCGCGCGCGTCGGCTTGAGCTGGTCGAGGATGCTGAGGAACGTGCTCGTGAAGCCGTAGACGGCGGTCACGACCTCGCCGGTCTTACGAATCGTAAACTCGACGGCGCCCTGATTGCGGCTCCCCTGGAACGCGAAGAAGGAACGGTAAATCAGGCTGTGGCCATCAATAAGGATGAGGCGTTGGTCGTCGGCTTTGGGCTTCGCGGGCATGAGGGGATTATACGGCGGCGGGCGTTGGACGCGAGATGCGGGATACGAGAAGCGGGAAGCGACTGGGCTGTCTAAACGGCGGCCATCTCGCCGAGCTTCGCTGACGCCGCCAATGCAGCAACGATGCTTATGCTCATGACTACGGCCACACCGGGATCATCAGGATGAGAACCATCTACCGTGACCCATGAGACGGCCGACCAGATCATCGCCGTTAGCAGCAGCACTCCGAACCCGGCTGCTACCAAGTACGGCCACATCTTCCGACGTCGGAGGAAATAGCCTGACGTGGCGGTAGCTAGCATGATCGGAACGCCCACGAAATACAGCGATGAAACAGCGGCTGCGGGGAAGCCGATGCACCCGATGATGAGCCACGCCGCACGACGACCAAACGCCGGTCGAAAGAGCCAGAGCACCGACGCGGCAGCTATCGAGACCGTGAGGCCGACGAGTGTCCATGTTACCGATGTCATCGCGCATTCTCCGCCTGATATTACGCGCGCGAGGACTCAGCGGCGCACATCTGCTATTCAAGCGCGGAATAGAAGCGTCGTAGGAGTGAGGTGCTGATTTCATGACGGGAGGAAGGTACCTGCTGAGCGGATCGCGCTACGCCTCGAACGGTGAGCGCTCGTCGGCTGCAATCGATCAGCCAATCGGTATCGACGAGATGCGTGATCACGTCCCAATCGGCGGCAGCGCGGGGGTATCGTGCCGCAGATCATAAATTCGGTCGGTCAGATCGTCGCCACCGATCGCCTTCCAACTTCCGAGCGCGCCAAGGGCACGGGTTCGCGCTTCACGCGAAGGCGATGAAAGTCCGAGCCGCCCGAAGTCGCCCATGCTCACGATTGCGGCGACAGGCTCTCCATTGCGAACGATGACGCGTGGCACTTTGTCCCCCTCGACCGCATCAAGTGCAGCGACGGCGTCGTGATCGGTGGAAATTCGGATGCGCACCGGCTCTTTCGAGACCATGTTCAACCTCCCGCGCGATAACCGCGCGTAGCCCTATTGTAACGGCTGGGAGGGGGTGCGCCGCGCGAGACTACGCTTCCACCTGCTCGGGGACATGCTCTTCGAGTGCCGTATCCCCCATCGAGCGGATGTTGTACCAGTCGGGGCAACCGAGCTGGTGGAGGGGCGACTGCTTCTGGACGCGCACGGCGATGCGGCGGCCGTCGACCCGCACCTTCAACGGAGGGCAATCGCAAGCGCCCATACGACGCGGGCCGGCGAGCACTTCGGCCTTCTTGGCCTCGAATGCCTGGCGCAGGCGCTCGGCCGTTTCTTGACGGATTCGGGCGCCGCACTCGTCGCAGATGCCCATGTAGCTGATCAATGGCAGCCCGTCTTCTCGCGTATGTGCGCATTTCGTCCCGAACATGGCCTACCTTTCGAACAGCGAGTCCCGAATCTGCCTCCGGTTCATGTTCTGAATCGGAGCCATCATCTAACCTGTGAGGAATCTGCTTCCTTTAACGCGAACGGAGCGAAAACATGCCAACGTACGAGCACATCCTGTACGAGAACAAGGGCCCGGTGGCCCTGATCACACTGAACCGGCCGGAGCGGTTGAACGCCTGGACGGGCACGATGGAGCTGGAGTTCATCGACGCGATCAACGCGGCTTCTATGGATCCCGAGGTCGGCTGCATCGTCATCACCGGCGCCGGACGCGGGTTCTGCGCGGGGGCGGATATCAGTGGCTGGGACCGCGGCATCAAGCAGGGCGCGCCTACTGGCCCCCGGTCGAAGATGATCTATGAGGGCGGCAGCCCTGAGGTACCGATCACACTGCAGCGGGCGAAGCCGACGATCTGCGCCGTCAACGGCGTCAGCGTCGGCGTCGGGCTGACGATGACGCTGTCGTGCGATATCCGCATCGCATCGACGGCGGCGCGGTTCTCGGCGCGATTCGTGAAGGTGGGGCTGACGCCGGAGTGCGGAAGCACGCGCTATCTGCCGGCGGTGGCGGGCATCGCGAATGCACTCTTCATGACGCTGACGGGACGGATCATCGATGCGGACGAGGCGCTGCGACGGAACATCGTCGACCGGCTGGTCGAACCGGATCAGCTGATGCCAGAAGTGATGAAGCTCGCCGAGGAGATCGCGGCGAACCCCCGCGAGGCGATCTGGGCGGCGAAGCGGATGATTCATCAGAACGCTGTCGAACAGGACATGCGCCGCGTCGTGACGCTGGAGTGCTACTCGATCCGCGAGCGGCAGACGGAGCCGGATCATCGCGAGGCGGTGCAGGCCTTCATGGAGAAGCGGGCGCCTGCGTTTAATCAGCGGGGGTGACCGTCCACAGATTGCACAGATTTCACCGATTGGTTCGGGGCGGATCGGGGTTTCGCCGTGTGTGCGACTGTCTCGGTGCTATAGCGGGCAGCTCATCCCCCGAGCCCCGTCTCCACTACGTGGAGAGTGGCAGCTACTTCTCTCTTGAACATCGAATGGATGTTGCGAGGCGACAGTGACGGACGATAGAACGACGGATCTGGCGGCGGTTGCGGAGTTCGTGCGGATTCTTAGCGTGCAGCCGGCTGGCATAGATCTGTTTGTGGGCGCGACGGAGCAGGACCACGACTTTCCGCGCGTGTTCGGCGGCCTCGTGCTGGGTCAGGCTTCGATCGCGGCGGGGCTGACGGCGCCGGACCCGACCCTGCATTCGCTGCACGCGTACTTTCTGCGGGGTGGCGAGCCTGCCACACCGATCGAGTATCACGTCGAGCGCGTACGGGACGGCCGCACGTTCACGTCGCGCCGCGTGCTGGCACGACAGGCGGGCAAGGCGATCTGCGACATCATGCTGAGCTACGTGCATCCGGAGGACGGGCTTGCACATCAGGATCCGATGCCGCAAGCGCCGGATCCTGACTCGCTGCATGACTCGTGGGAGATGTGGCCGGACGACGACGGCAATCCGCGCTGGCCACGGGGCCCGATTGAGTGGCGCTACAGCGAACCGCCCGACTACGTCGCACAGCCGGGCGAGCCGGCGAAGCAGCTGATGTGGATGCGGGTGCGCGCGCCGCTGCCCGAAGATCCGATGATCCACGCTGCTGCACTCGCATTTCTGAGCGACGAAGGCTCACTCAGCGGCATCGAGCGGCGGCATGGGTGGGACGGTTTCAGTCCCTACGCGTCGGCAAGCTTGGACCACGCGTTCTGGCTGCACCGGCCCGCGCGCTGGGACGGGTGGATCCTGATGGTGACAGAAAGCCCCGTGGCGCATGCGGCGCGCGCCCACACGATCCGCCAGTTCTACACACGCGACGGCAATCATGTGGCGACGATGGCGCAGGAGGCGATCGTCCGACGAGAGCGCGCAAAGGTCGAGTAGCGCGACGCGCCAGGTGCGGCACTGCGCCTGATATTCTGTTTCGGTGGACTCCTACGACTTTCTCGCTGATCCACGGATCGCGGCCGTTGCGGATGACGCGGCGCGGCGGATCGCCATGCGCGTCGAAGGTGGCGCGCTAGCCGGCGAGGCGCTGCTTGCCGGATGCATCGAAGACCTCCGCGCGACCGGCTACCTGACGATCGTCGTGCCAACCCGGCTGGGTGGGATGGGTGGCAGCGTGCTGGATGTGTGCATCGCACAGGAAAAGGTGTCGCGGGCGCTCGGATCGGCGGGTCTGACAGCGAACATGCACCTCCAGTACCTCGGCTCGTCGCAGTCGTCGGGGCTGTGGGCGCCGGAGCGGCTCGATGCGTTCCTGCGCGAGAGCGTCGAGCACGGATGGCTGATCAACAATTGCCAGGCCGAGGCCGAGATGGGTAGCCCAGCGCGTGGCGGTTTGCCCGCCACGGCTGCGACGCGTGTGCACGGGTCTCCTGCGGCGACCGCTTCGCGCGGCTGGCGGGTGAATGGACGGAAGGCGTGGTCCACGGCGAGCACGCTGCTGACGCACTTCGCTGTCAGCGCAACAGTGCACGCGCCCGGCGTGCCGGAGCATCTGGGGCAATTTCTCGTGACCGCGTCGTCGCCGGGAGTGCGGATCGAGCCGACATGGCACGCGCTTTCGATGCGGGAGTCCGCGAGCCACGACATCGTGTTCGAGGACGTGTTCGTGCCGGATGCGGATGTCATCCGCGTGAGCGAAGCAGGCACGACGTTCGTACCATCGCAGGACGTAGCGCCGTGGCACGGGCTGCCATTCGCCGCGACGTACGTCGGCATTGCGGTCGCGGCGCGTGACTGGGTGGCGCACTTCGCGGCGACGCGCGTGCCGACAAATCTCGGCAAACCAATCGGCGAACTCCCCGCAGTGCGGGCGAAGCTGGGCGAGATCGAAGCGCTGCTGTTCGCGTCGCGGCGGCTGGTCTTCGATACGGCGCGAGACTGGGTCGAGCAGCGTGCCCCTCGCGAGCAGGTGGCAGCGCAGGTCCCACTGGTGAAGTACTGGGCGACGAACAATGCCGTACGTGTCACGGACCTCGGCCTGCGCGTGACGGGCGGGTTCGGGCTGATAGAGTCGAACCCGGTCGAGCGCTGTTTTCGCGACGTGCGAGCGGGGCTGGTGCACCCGCCGATGGACGATGTGGTGCTGGCGGGAGCGGCAGTGCGTGCATTCCGTGAGTTCTCGTGAAGCGCCGCAGCCGTGGCGAACACGCGTTAAGCCATCCCACCGGTGGCGGC
>CAYWOO010000106.1:0-24418 GCA_964458665.1 uncultured Dehalococcoidia bacterium | reverse complement strand
GCTCCAGAGCGAGCAATCGAGCGCCAACGGGCTGATCGTCAACGCTGGGGCCTATACGCACTCCAGCATCGCGCTGCGCGACGCCGTTGCGGGTTGCGGCCTGCCGGCTATCGAAGTGCACATCTCGAACGTCTACCGCCGCGAGGCGTTCCGCCACGAGTCGTTGCTCTCGCCTGTTTGCAGCGGCACGATCGTCGGGCTGGGTGTGCACGGCTACGAACTCGCTGTCGATGCCCTGGTACAACAACTCAAGAGCAAGTAATCCTCCGATACAACGAGGCCGCATGAGCACACGCATGGAACGCCTACGCCACACGTTCGAGAAGCACGAGCTTGACGGCGCGCTGATCTCGAACGCGCAGAACCGCCGCTACCTGAGCGGATTCACCGGGTCGGCTGGCTTCTTGCTAATCACGCCCGGCGACGCAGTCATCGCCACCGACTTCCGCTACTACGAGCAGAGCGCCGCGCAGGCGCCCGACTTCCGGCTGCACAAGACGGTCGGCGGATTCGACGCGTGGGTGCCGACGTTGTTCGCCGATCTCGGCGGCAAGAAGATCGCCTTCGAAGCCGGCGATGTGACCTTTGCCACGCATCAGCAGCTCAAGAAGTCGATCGCCAACCTGCCCGAGTCGGATCGGCCTGTGCTCGTGCCGACACCCAATCTCGTCGAGTCGCTTCGGCTCTTCAAGGAGCCAGGCGAGATCGAAGCGCTCCAGCGCGCGGTTGATCTCGGCGACGCGGCGTGCTCGTCGGTGGCGCAACGCGTGGAGCCTGGCTGGACCGAGAAGCAGGTCGCCTGGGAGATCGAGAAGTACATCCGAGAGCACGGCGGCGACGGGCTCTCCTTCGACACGATCGTCGCCGGCGGGCCATGGGGCGCCATGCCGCACGCCTATCCGCGCGATCGGAAGTTGGAGAAGGGCGAGGGCGTCGTTATCGATATGGGCTGCGACATCGATGGATACATGTCGGACCTCACACGCACGATCTTCCTGGGCAAGCCTGACGATCAGTTCAAGAAGATCTACGACATCGTGCTCACCGCGCAGCTGACGGCGGAAGAGATGGTGAAGCCCGGCATGACGGGTGACGAGTGCCACATGATCGCGCACAAGGTCATCGATGCGGCCGGGTACGGCGATACGTTCGGGCACGGCCTGGGCCATGGCATCGGGCTGCAGGTGCATGAAGCGCCTCGGGTCGCCCGCACGTCGGACGACGAGCTGCGCGACAACATGGTGTTCACCATCGAGCCCGGAATCTACATCTCCGGCTGGGGCGGCGTGCGCATCGAAGATATGGTCGTGCTGGAGAATGGCAGAGCGCGCGTGATGAGCAAGGCGCCAAAGCTCCAATTTGTCGGTTAACGCCGCTGCCAGCGCAGCACATACTTCCGGCCGCTAAGCGATTCCGCTACGTTATGACGAACAATCGAGGGTTGGCCCCCGCCGTGGCGATGGTGGCTGCTATGCACAGGAGGACGACCACCCATGATCTCGACGGGTGACATGAAGCGAGGCGCGACGATCGAACTGGACGGCCGCGTCTACCAGGTAATGGAGTTTCAGCACATCAAGATGGGTCGCGGTTCTGCGCAGATGCGAATGAAGCTGCGCGACGTCCGTCGCGGCGACCTGATCGAGCGTTCATTCCAGGCCGGGGAAAAGTGGCCGCGCGTCCGAGTCGAGCGTGTCACCATGCAGCTCAGCTACACCGAGGAAGATCTGATCTACTTCATGAACACCGAGACGTTCGACCAGGTGCCGCTTACACGCGACCAGGTCGGCGAAGCGATGAACTTCATCGGCGAGAACGGCCAGTGCGACGTGCTCTTCCTCGGCGACGAACCCATCGGCATCGAACTGGCGTCGTCAGTCATCCTGACGATCACGCATTGCGACCCCGGCGTGAAGGGCGACACCGCCACCGGCGCGACGAAGCCGGCGACGCTCGAGACGGGCCTGGTCGTAAACGTCCCTCTGTTCGTAAACGAAGGCGACAAGATCAAGGTCAATACGGAGTCCGGGCAGTATCAGGAGCGGGCGTAGCTGACGACCCCAAGACGCTAGCTGAACGTCCGCGCTCCGACCCACGTTTCCAGATATCGGCATTGCGCTGATCCGCATATTTGTTCGAAAATGCGGCGTGCACATCTACGCTGTCCGTGAAGTCACGACGTACCTGCGGGAGATGCTTGAATCGAGCCCCGTCCTCAACAACGTGTGGATCGCGGGCGAGGTCTCGAACGTTAGTCGGCCGGCTTCCGGCCACGTGTACTTCACGCTCAAGGACAGCACCTCGCAGCTTCGCTCCGCCTACTTCGCGTCGCGCGCGCCCGCCCGCCCGTCTACCGCCGCCCTTGTGCAGAACGGCCGCGCAATCGTCGCCCACGGTCGCATTTCGCTCTACGAGCAGCGCGGTGAGTTGCAGTTTTATGTCGAGTTTGTGCAGCCGGAAGGGATGGGCGCGCTCCAGATGGAGTTCGAGCGGTTGAAGGTTCGTCTGGAGGAAGATGGGCTCTTCGTCGAGTCCCGCAAGCGGCCATTGCCGCGATTCCCACGCCGGATCGGCGTCGTCACGTCCGAATCGGGTGCCGTCTTCCACGACATCTGCCGCGTGCTCGAGCGCCGCTGGCCGCTTGCTGAAGTCGTCCTGGCGCCGACGCCGGTGCAGGGTGCCGACGCCGTAGCGGGCATCATCGGCGCCATTGAGCAGCTGAACGTCAGGGGCGACATCGACGTGATCATCGCTGGGCGCGGCGGCGGTTCCATCGAAGAGCTGTGGTGCTTCAACGACGAGCTGGTTGCGCGTGCCATCTTCGCCAGCGGCGTTCCCATCGTCTCCGCTGTCGGGCACGAGACGGACACCACCATCGCGGACTTCGTCGCCGATCGACGCGCGCCAACGCCATCGGCCGCAGCCGAGATCGTCGTGCCGGATCGGGCTGAGATCAGTGCACGTCTGCGCGGCGCCGCAACAGCGATGGCCGCAGGCATGCGCCAGGAGATCGCGGCGAGGCGAGGCGAGTTGCAGATCGCGGTGCATCAGTTGGAGCGCCGCACGCCGGATATCGACCGTTTACGGCAGACCGTCGATGAGATCAGCCGCCGCGGCTTGGCCGCAGCGGAGAAAGCACACAACGCCGCTGTACACGCCGTCGGCAACTTCGTCTGGCGGCTGAAGTCGCTCGACCCGTTTGCCACGCTTGAGCGTGGCTACGCCGTCGTGCAGAGCGGTACAAAGGTCGTGTCGAGCGTCGGCGCGACGAAGCCAGGGCAAGCGCTTGGCATCCGCGTAAGAGATGGAACGTTCGGTGTGCACGTCGATGGCGGTGCGGCGGTGCAACGCCGGCGGCCGAAGCGCTCGGTGCTTGACGCACAGGCGCCACTATTCACCATGCCCGAAGAGCGGGCCTAGGAGATCGTCGATGCCAAAGGAACCAAAGCGAGATACGTTCGAACAGCTGTACGGCCGGCTCGACGAGCGGGTGGGTAAGCTCGAACAGGGCGGCCTCTCGCTCGAAGACGCGATCGCTCTCTACGAGGAAGGCATGCAGCTGGCGCGCGAGTGCCAGGAGCGCTTGGATGCAGCGGAGCTGAAGATCACGAAGCTGCGCGAGTCATTCGCAGTGCTCCCGCAACGCAATGGCGGCGTCATCCACGACGCGCCGGTCGACTACGAGTACGTCGATGCTGAGGCCGAGCCTGCGGATGACGAGCCGTTCGCCTGAGCCGGTTGCCAGATCCCTGGATGGCCGATACGGTGATACGCGGGCAAAGAACGCGGAGGGTTGGGTGCTGCGCATCGGCTGGTTCTCGACGGGTCGCGGCGACGGATCGCAGAGGCTGCTGCGCGCCGCCGTTGATGCGATCAGCGAAGGCCAGCTTGACGCCGAGATTGCGTTCGTCTTCTCGAACCGAGCGCGCGGACAATTCGAGGCGACCGACGCGTTCTTCGACCAGATAGCCGGCTACGGCATTCCCCTTGTCACGCTTTCCGACGCCGGCTTCCGCCGCGAGCACCAGGGTGAGGTTGCGCGTGCGGGCCAGCCTCTGCCCGCGTGGCGGACCCAGTACGACCGCGCTATTGCCGACCTGCTCCGTCCGTACCAGTACAACGTCGGCATGCTCGCCGGCTACATGCTGGTGATGACGCAGCCCTTGTTCGAAGGACAGGCAATGCTGAACTTGCACCCGGCAGCGCCGGGTCAGCCCGCCGGCACCTGGCAGCAGGTCACCTGGCAGCTCATCGAACAACAAGTTGAACACGGCGGCGTGCGCGTCCACCTCGTCACCGCCGCGCTTGATGAAGGAGCGATCGTCACGTACTGCACGTTCCCGCTTCGCGGCCCCACGATCGATCTCCTGTGGCGGGCAGTCGAGCACCGAAGCATCAGCAGCATCCGCGACGCGGAAGGCGAGTCGCTACCCTTGTTCCAGGAAATGCGTCGCCGCGGCGCCGCGCGGGAACTGCCCCTTGTCGTCGAGACGTTACGTGCGCTCGCCGACGGTCGACTGCGCCTCGAAGGCAACGCGATCATGGCGGGTGGCACGCGCGTCGTGCACGGCTACGACCTGACGCCGGAGATCGAAAGCTCGCTCGCGAAGGCTACGCTCGCGTAGACATCCTGCGCTTTTCGCAATTGACGCGTCATAAGTCAGCCGATAGGATAGTGCTCCATGCATATGTCGAGTTGCAACGCCTGCACGACCGTGATAGACGACGGCGATAACTTCTGCCGTCGCTGCGGCGTTCCCGTTGCTGAGGTGCAGCTTCCGGCTGTGCGAACCAGCGCGATGCCTGCGATCTGGCGACCGCAGACCTCGCCTGTGGTAAAGGGCGCTGCCGTCATGGCGGCCGGCACCGTAGGCCAATTCCTCGTGCGGCGTGTCATCGGTGGATTGCTGGCGGGGAGCGCGCCGAAGAAGCACCGCGCCATCCGCATCAAGAATCCGCGCAACGACGGCATGCTGGACGAGGCGCAGATCATCACCGAAACAATCATGATGCGCCGCGTGCGGATCAGGCGACAGGCCTGACGAGAGCCCGCGCCGCCACCCTCGTTCAACGCCCCGGTGGGCAGGACACCAGGACCGGCGGTCGATGCGCATCCCTCTTCGTACGGCGTCTATACTCTCCCTCGCCATTGCGATGTGTGCGATCTCGCTCGCGGCTCCCCGCCATGCGGCCGCATACAACTACGTAACGAACGGTGGATTCGAGGACGGCGGCAATGCGTGGTCGGCGTCAACACTGGTGCAGTTCGAGACCGTCGACACCTCCGAACTGCTGCCGCGACAAGGCGCACGCAGCGCCAAGATTACGTTGTCAGGGACGGTGCCATCGGCGCTGCGTCAAACATCGTGGCTTGGCGCGCCTGCCGGTTCGTATCAACTCTCAGCGTGGGTGCGCACGGCTTCGGCGGAAACGCAAGTCCTCATTGGAGCGGCGGAGATTTCCTCGGCCGGCGCGCCGCTGCTCGCGAGTATCGGGCCCCCGAACCAGTGGCAATACATGGAAGGCAACATTGAAATCGTCGGATCGACCAATCTCGCTATCACGATCGGTGCTTCGGGCGCGAACGGGGACGTCATCTACGTTGACGACGTACGGCTCGAGGGCGCGGATCCGGCGACGATGACCCCAACGGCGACGGATACCGCTCGGCCGACCGTCACGGCACCGCCTGACGCGACGTTGACGCGCACGCCGACCGCTACGAAGACGGCGGCGCCAACGAAAACGCCGCGATCCACAACGACACCGATCGCGCTCACCGGCACGACAGCCGGCAGCGGGTTGACGAATGCCGGTTTCGAAGTCGCCGGGGAAGATGGTCTACCCTCAGCCTGGCAGAAGTACGGGGGCGTCGTCAGCAGCGTCGATGCGCCTGTACGAAACGGAGCGCACGCGGCGCGGCTCGAGAGTTCCACCGATTCGACCAAGTGGCTCTACCAGATCGTGCTCGTCGCGAGTGGTAGTTCATACGAATTCGGCGCGTGGATCGCGCACGCCGATGCTGGCGTCGTGGCGGCGTTCCTTCGCGTGTCCTGGTACGCCAGCGATGATGGCAGTGGCGCCGCTCTCGACGCGGCTGACTCCACCGAACGTCTCACGTCGCCGGCGGCCGACTACCGCTACCTGACCACCGGCTCGATCGCCGCGCCTGTCGACGCACACTCCGCGCGACTCCGCATCATGCTCGCACCGGTGTCCGCGGCGCTGGCCATTATCCACGCCGACGACGCCTACTTTGGTCCCGCGGATCCGGCCGAGGCTCCGGCCAGCGGGACGTTCGACGACCAGGATGAGGCAGCGCCGCCCGTTCAACGTGCGCCGGCCGATTCGGCGAGTTCCCGGGTCGCACGTGTCGCAACCGGCCACGCTGGCGTAGCTGGCGAGGGCGCTGCCTCCTTGACGCACGTCGTTATCAACGAGGTCATGTATGACCCATCGGCGGGCGAGGCGGCGGCCGAGTGGGTCGAGTTGTACAACGGTGGCGACATTCCGATCTCCCTGGCCCATTGGACTCTCTCCGATGCCGCGAGCAGCGCGATCCTGAGTGACAGCTTTGTCGCGGCGCACGGCTATCTGATCATTGCAGCTTCGGATAGCCTCCAGAATGCATATCCCGGCTTCGATGGCGCTGCAATCGTGCTCAATCATCGCATCGGCAATGGCCTCGGCAACAATGGCGATCGGCTCGTGCTGCAGGATCCTACCGGCGCGGTCGCGGACGCGATCTCATGGGGCACGGACACGTCGATACTCACTCCGTCTATAGGGGACGCTCCTTCGGGCCATTCCATCGAGCGCAGGACTCCCGGCGCAGATCGTGACTCGGCCGGCGACTTCGTGGACAATATGCGGCCGTCGCCTGGCGGCCCCTTCGCGCCCGCTAATTTGTACCCAAGCACAGCACAACGTTCGGATCCGCCGCAGACACTGTCCGACCGCGAGCGGTCCCGCGAGTGGCTGGTCTGGAGCCTCATCGCAGCGACCGGAGCGGCGCTGGCCGCAACGGTATCGTGGCGCGCGCTGCCAGTGCTCACGCAGCGTATCCGGCATCAGGCGTGAACGAGCGCTTGCAGAAGATCCTCGCGCGTGTGGGTCATGGCTCGCGCCGCGGCGCCGAAGCGCTCATCATTGGCGGCCGGGTTCGTGTCAACGGCGTAACCATCAGTGAGCTTGGCGCGCAGGCGGATGCGGACGTGGATCGCATCGAAGTCGATGGCGTCGCGATCGCCGCGGCATCAGCGCACATCTATCTCGCCATGAACAAGCCGGCCGGTGTGCTGACGACGGTCGCCGACCCGGAGCATCGCCGCACCGTGATCGACCTGCTGCCGTCCACCCTACCACCGCACGTCTTTCCGATCGGCCGGCTCGATCGCGACACGGAAGGATTACTGCTGTTCACGAACGACGGCGAATTCGCGCACCGGATGGCGCATCCGCGCTACGAGATCGACAAGGAGTATATGGCGCTGGTCAGCGGCATGCTTGAGCAGGCGGCGTTGGACGAGCTGCGGACCGGCGTGGTGATCGAAGGAAGGCGCACATCCCCCGCCAGCGTCGAGCCCTCGCGCGCGCCCGAGGGATACGCCACGCCGTCCGCCCACACGTGGCTACGCCTCGTCATCCACGAGGGGCGCAAGCGGCAGGTTCGGCTCATGTGCGGATCAGTCGGCCATCCGGTCAAAACGCTCGTCCGGACGCGCATCAGCGGCGTCACCCTCGCTCGCCTCGCGCGCGGCAAGACGCGCGTGCTCTCGCCTCGCGAGGTGGCGGACTTGCGGGCGGCAGTCGGACTTGCTCCTAACACTGGATAGCGCCGACGCGCGTTGCAGCAGCGGCGGGTACACTCGTGCGATGCAGCCTCCAGCGACGATCGCCATCGACGGGCCGGCGGCCTCCGGCAAGAGTGCGGTGGGCGTCGCGCTCGCTCGCCGGATCGGCTACCGCTTCTTCGATACTGGTGCCATGTATCGCGCCATCACGTGGCTGGCGCTGCGCCACAGTCTCGACATCCACGACGCTGCGGCGCTCACGTCGCTGGTGGAGGCGGCAGATGTGGTTGTACGAGATGCCCCAAACGATGCGAACGCGCCGACTGCTGTGCTTGTGGACGGCCACGACGCCACACCGCACCTTCGCGAGGTAGAGGTCGAAGCGAGCGTCTCACTGGTGTCGCGCGTGCCCGGCGTGCGCGAGGCGCTCGTACGCATCCAACGCGATCTGGCAGCCGCCGGGCGCGTAGTGATGGCCGGGCGCGACATCGGCAGCGTCGTGCTGCAAGATGCCGGCTTGAAGATCTACCTCGACGCCTCAGTCGAGGTACGCGCTCGCCGGCGGGCAGTACAGATGCGCGAAGCCGGAACAGAGCCAAATCTCGACGCGCTCATGACTGACCTGGCGCGCCGCGATGGCATCGATACCAGCCGCCTGGCGTCGCCGTTGACCGCCGCGTCAGATGCTGTGATCATTAACACGGATATGCTCAGCATTGAGGAGGTAGTGCGACGAATCGAAGCACTCGCACGCGCATGATCTGGCGCATCGTCCCGGTCTCGTACTGGGCGGTTGTAGCGCTCATCCGGCTCTGCACGTTCGTGTACGCAAAGGGCCCCTACGTGACGGGTCGCGAGAACGTACCCAAGACGGGCGGAGCGATCCTCGTTTCAAACCACTTGAACAATGCCGACCCGTGCATCCTTCCCGGCGCGTTGAACCGCCGTCTTGTGATCATGGCCAAGAAGGAGATGTTCCGGTGGCCGATCATCAGCCTGCTCTTCCGGCTCATCGGATCGTTTCCGGTTGACCGCCAGGGTGCCGATCTCGCGGCGATCCGCGAGGCGCAGGCTGTCGTGCATGACGGCAACCTTCTCCTGATGTTCCCCGAGGGAACGCGCAGCAAGGATCGGCAATTGCACCAGGGATTTGCCGGCACGGCGCTCGTGGCCTACCGCACCGGCGCGCCGATTATCCCAATCGCCATCACCGGGACCGAGCACTTGAAGTGGCCGATCCTCTTTTTCCGCCCGTTCATCGGCCCGCGCGTCACCATCACCTTCGGCAAGCCGTTCTATCCGCCCAAGGTTGAGCGGATCACGACTGCAGCCGCTCGCACCGCTACCGACGACATCATGCGCCATGTCGCGGAGCTACTGCCGGAGTCGTACCGCGGCGCCTACACCGAGGCTGTCGCGCAGCACGCCGCGGGCGAAGGCAAACGCGAGGCCGGGCGCGTCTGACGAGCCACGGGCCTTCATGCGCGGTCGTCCGTCAAGTGCCACTCGTGCAGGAGCGGCGTACGCCCCGCGATTCAAAATTCGTCAACCGGTTATAGTTACGAGGCGTGAGCAGCGGATCCCATCGCGCCAGGAGTCCTCGGATGCAAGTGATCAAAGCCAAAGAGCTCGGGTTCTGCATGGGGGTGCGCCGTGCCGTCGAAATGATGGAGGGCGCCGCCGCCGAGATGGGTTCGATCACGAGCCTGGGCTCGACGGTGCATAATCCGCAGGTCGTCGACCAGTTGCGCAGCCGAGGCGTCGAGGTGATCGCCACGCTCGAAGCGATCGACACGCGGCCAGTGGCGATCACCGCGCACGGCGTCGGTCCGCAAGTGTTCCGTGAACTGCAAGCGCGCGGCGCTGCCATCGTCGACACAACATGCCCGATCGTGACCCGCGCACAGCAGTGGGCGAAGAAGTTGACTGACGAAGGCTTCGGCGTCATCGTGTTCGGCGACCCGGACCACAAGGAAGTTCGCGGTATTCTCGGTTGGGCAAACGGCAAAGTCGTCACCATGAAGACGGACGCCGAACTGGACGCGCCGCTGCCCGACTGGATGCCGTCGCGCGTCGGCGTGCTCTCGCAGACGACGGAGACCGAGGGACACTTTGCGCGATTCGTACAGCGGCTGCTAACGGTGCACATGGACCATATCAGCGAACTGCGCGTGATCAACACGCTCTGCAACGCCACCACGAGCCAGCAGGCGGCCACGGCAGAGCTCGCGCACGACGTCGACTTGATGGTGGTCGTCGGTGGCCGGGAGAGCGCGAACACGCGCCACCTGGCGGATGTTTCACGCGAGCAGGGCGTAGAGACATACCATGTGGAGTCCGCGGCCGAGATCGACCCCGCGTGGCTGGCGGGCCGCTCGAAAGTCGGTGTGGCGGCGGGCGCATCGACGCCGGACGCCGTCATCGACGATGTCGTCGCGCGGCTGTACGCTCTGGCGCCATCGACGTGATCCCGTGACCGAAGCAACACGCATCGCCCGCGAGAAGGCAAACGAAGGCGGCATCATCGATGCCGTGCACGCGGGATCGATCGCCGCGGATCTCGGCTTGCTGCCCGGAGATCGCGTCGTCGCGATCGATGGGCGCGCGCTTCGCGACGCGGTCGACGTGCAGTACTACGGCGCCGAAGAGAGCATCACGCTCGAGGTCATGCGCCACGGGCAATCGCTCCGATTCGCGGTCGAGAAGCACCCGGACGAAGACCTCGGCATCGAATTTCAGGATCCCGCGTTTGACGGCATCCGCATCTGCAACAACAGTTGCTTCTTTTGCTTCCTCAAGGGCAACCCCAAAGGCATGCGCAAGACGCTCTACGTCAAGGACGACGACTATCGCCTGAGCTTCTATCACGGCAACTTCGTCACGCTGACGAATCTGAGCGACGACGACTGGGCGCGGCTCGAAGAGCAGCGGCTCTCGCCGATCAACGTCTCGGTCCACGCGACGGAGGTCGAGCTGCGGCGCTATCTGCTCGGCAACAAGACGGCGCCCGACATCTGCGAGCAGCTGCGGCGGCTGGGCGGCATGGGCATTCAGGCGAACACGCAGGTCGTACTCTGCCCTGGCGTCAATGACGGCGCGGCACTCGACCGCACGATGAGCGATCTCTCGTCCCTGTATCCCGCGGTGCAGACGATCTCGATCGTGCCCGTGGGCGCCACGCTGGCGGCCGAGGAGCGCGTCGCGCGTGGGGCGCACAGCGACGAGATCGAGGGATGCTCGTCCGAACAAGCGCGCGAGATCATCGCGCAGGTGACGCCGTATCAGCGACGCTTTCGCAAGGAGCACGGCCGGACACTGATCTATTTGGCCGATGAGTACTACCTCACCGCAGGCGCCGAACTGCCCGGCACGTCGCACTACGACGGCTTCGCCCAGTACGAGAACGGCATCGGCATGACGCGCTCGCTGGTCGACGACTGGCGCAAAGTGCGTCGCGGGCGTGCGGGCCTCCGGCTTGGCGCTCAGGGCCTCGTACGCGATCTGCCCGACCCGCGAGAGCGCACTCCGCGGGCGGCGTTCTTTTCCCGCATCTCGATGGTCTGCGGCACGCTGATTGCGCCCACGCTTGCGACGCTTGGCGCAGAGTTCGAGGCCGTCACCGGTGCATCGGTGTCCGTGCATGCCGTAGAGAACACGTTCTTCGGGCCGCGCGTCAACGTTTCCGGCTTGCTCACAGCCGGCGATATCGAGCGGCAGCTCCGCGGCGCCGATCTCGGCGACCTGGTCGTGATGCCACGGTACGCGCTCGACTACACCGGCACGCGGTTCCTGGACGACCGCACGCCCGCCCAGTTGCAGGACGCGCTCGGCGTGCCGATCGCGTTCGCATCGACGTTGCGGGAGGTCTTGCAGATTCTCGACGAACCGCTACACTCCGACGTGACCGGCGCAGCAGTCGGCGCGGCGGCCAACGGGAAGTCGTGGGTAGAGTTCGACGCAGCGGTACCTGCGGGACGGAGGTGACGAGAGCGTAGAGGTGGAGGACGAACGCAAGCGCCAGGCCCCGACCACGGTCGGGGTGACGAGGCAGAGGTTTATCGAAATTCTCGGCGGATAACCTCTCGGCAGCACAGTCGATATGGACGGAGCAAAACGCGGCGTGCAAGCGCCCGACAGAGACCGATCCAGCGTGCCCGGCTCGACGAGCCGCGAATGACTCCCCTCTCGCACACAAACGGACGTCCTTCGGACGCTCAGGCGGAATCGCCTGCGCGGAGTCGATGTGCGCGCAGCCACGCGTCGATGCGGGCCGCGCGAGAGGAGATCTCCATGCAGTTCGAACAGAAGCAGCTAGAGCGACGCGTCGCAGCCGCCGCTTGCGCGGAGGTGCGCTGATGTGCGGCATCATGGGCTACGCCGGCGAGCGTGACGCGGCACCCATCCTGCTCGACGGCCTGCAGCGGCTCGAGTACCGCGGCTACGACAGCGCCGGCATCGCCGTCTTGGATGACGATGGCGCCATCCACATCGCCAAGGGCGCGGGCAAGCTCGGCGCGCTCCGCAGCGGGCTCGAAGGCACGTATCCGGCCGGGCACACTGGCATCGGCCACACACGATGGGCCACGCACGGCAAGCCGACCGAGAACAACGCCCACCCGCATACTGACTGTAGCGGCGACATCGTCGTCATCCACAATGGCATCGTCGAAAACTACTTGGAGCTGCGCGCCGAGCTACGCGATCGCGGTCATGAGCTGCGCTCCGACACCGACACGGAGGTCGTACCGCATCTCGTCGAATCATACATGGGCAGCGGCGATGATCTGTTGACGGCGCTTCGACGCACGATCGCGCGCCTCGACGGCGCGCACGCTCTCGTCGTGTTCGCGGCTAAGGACCCCGGACGCATCCTGGCTGCGCGCCTAGGCAACGCTGGCGGCGTCGTCATCGGCTATGGCGCGGGAGAGATGTTCGTGTCCAGCGACCTCTCGGCGCTGTTGCCGGAGACGCAACGCGTCGCGTTCCTCGCCGACGGCGAGATCGCGTGCATCACCGCAGGTGGCGTGGAGTACGCCGACTTCGACGGAACGGCCCTGACGAAGACGCCGCAACACGTAGCGTTCGATCCGGTCTCCGCCGCGAAGGGCGCGTACAAGCACTTCATGCTCAAGGAGATCATGGAGCAGCCCGAGTGCATCGTCGACACGTTCCGCGGTCGCGCATCGTTCCATCCGCCCGGCGTCGAGCTGGAGGATTTGCACGTCGACGACGATGTGCTGCGGTCAATCTCGCGCGTCGTGCTCGTCGGCATGGGCACCAGCATGCACGCTGCCCTCGTCGGCCGCACGTACTTCGAGCAGATCGCGCGTCTGCCAGCGGAACTCGACAACTCGTCCGAGTTCCGCTATCGCGACACGCTGATCGGCCCGGAAACGCTCGTCATCTCCGTTGCGCAGTCGGGCGAGACCGTCGACACGCTGGAGGCCATGGCCGATGCCAAACGCCGCGGAGCTCCGCAGATTACGATCTGCAACACTCCCGGCGCCCAGACGACGCGCGTCGCCGACGGCGCCGTGCTGACACGTTGCGGCCCGGAGGTCGCTGTCGCCAGCACGAAGACGATGACCGCATCGATCACCGCACTCTACCTGCTTGCCTGCCACGTCGGCCGCGCCCGTGGCGTCGTCGATGACGCCCGTCTGGCCGAGCTGCTCGGCGGCCTGGTGCATATCCCTGGTCTGATGGGGCGCGTACTCAAAACCGAGCCCGAGATCGCCGCGATCGCGCATGCGCTCTCGTCAAGGCCGAACTTCCTGTTCCTGGCGCGCGGCACAGAGTACCCGATGGCGATGGAGGGTGCGCTGAAGCTCAAAGAGGTCAGCTACATCCACGCCGAGGGGTACCCCGCCGGCGAGATGAAGCACGGCCCGATCGCCCTTATCGACAAGATGATGCCCGTCGTGGCGCTCGCTCTCGACGACGGGACGCGCGAGAAGATGCTCTCGAACATCGAGCAGGTGCGGGCCCGAGATGGCATCGTCGTCGGCATCGTGACGGAAGGCGACGACGAAATCGCCGCCAAGTGCGACTACGTGCTCTCGCTGCCTCGCACGACGCCGCTGCTCTATCCGCTGCTCAGCGCAATCCCGATGCAGCTGCTGTCGTACCACATCGCATTGCTCCGCGGTTGTGACGTCGACCAGCCACGCAACCTCGCGAAGACCGTAACCGTGGAGTGACGGAGTTCGTGGTTTGTAGTTCGTAGTTCGTAGGGGCGGCCCCGTGTGGCCGCCTACTTCGATCCGTGCGAAGTGTTTCGGACATCGCGGAAGTACCCGCGTAGCTTTAGCTGCGCCGAATCTCCGTTCGACGATTCGCCCGCCCTTACGCCTGGGGCGTGTGCTTCTCTCGAAGCTCAAGCGCAGCACGGCTGTGTCGGTCCGCCGCATCGGCATCGCCACGCCGCGTCACGACCTGCGCCAACCCTTCGTGGCAGGATGCCGCGTCAAGAGGGCAGCGCTCGCGTTCCGCCCAGGCGACGCCCGATTCGAAGTGGGCAGCTGCCTGTTCGTCGCGACCTAGCCGCAGCGCGAGCGCGCCGTGCGAATAGTGCAGCGCCCGTCCCTGTAGCGTCGAATAGACGAACCCTGAGTCGAAGCGTCGATGCGGATCGTCCGACGGCTGCATGTCGCGCACACACGCCTCGATCGTGTCGTCATCGCAGAGCGCGACGATCGCGTCGACGCACGCGGGAACATAGTGCTCCAGATTCTGATGCTCCCCGTTCGCCGAACGCAGCATCACCTCCAGCTCCGCGCGCGCCGCGCCGTGTTGACCCGCGCGATAGAGCATGCCCGCTCGCCCACTATGTACCTGCGCGAGGCCATCGCCCGATCCGCCCGCTCGCTGCGGGTCGACGAGCAGCGACTTCGCGCGATCGACATCGCCGCGCAGCTCGGAGATCCACATGCGGAACAGATCCGCGCGAAAATCAGCACCGCCGATGATCGAGGCCAGCAGCCGGTCGCACGTGTCCCAGTCGCACCGCGCGTAGGCCACACCGGTCACGTCCATCAACGCGAGGTGCTCGAAGAAGACAAGGTTGTATTTCGCCGCGTACTCGCACGTCTGGCGAAGGAACGGCTCGCCCAAGTCCAGGTCGCCAGCGAGAAGCGTCGAGAAGCCGATGCCGCGCAGCCCGTTCGCCGCCACCTCCCAGTTCCCCAGGCGGTCGTGCGCCACGTGCATCTCCTGCGCGATCGCCCGTGCCTCGTCGAGCCGGCCCTCCCGCGACGCTCGCCAGGCCTGCTCCAACGTGCGGAACGCGAGCACGTGTTCGTACCCATGCTGCTCCGCCAGCACTAACGCCTCGTCACCACGATCGATCATCCAGAGCATCCGCGCGCGCAAGTACGGCTCGCTCTCGCCGAGCGCCGCGAGCGCGTCCTCGGCTAGCATCCGGTGCCGCTCCCACGGCCCCCAGATCTTCAGGATCTCGAGCGTCGCGCGCGCGTGCGCAGCCGCATCGCCCCGTTGCTTGCACGACGCGATTGCCCGCATCAACGTCCGCCACGCCGGCCGCGCCTCAGCGTTCCGCCAGTAGCAGCGCCCCAGCGCCGTCATCAGCTCCGCCTCAACAGGGGGCCACGCGTCTCCCTCGCGCGCCAGCGATGACAGCGCCTCCTCGTACAGGCATATCGCCGCCGACCAGTCGTATTCGGCTTCGGCCGCACGTGCGGCGGTGATGGGATCGATTGGTTCGGGCATGGTGTAGATGATAGCAGTGCGAGGTGTTTGTGTTTGACGCCGCCCCGGTCGGCGAGTTAGTGTACTAGTGACACTAAGTCCGACTCGAACACGCGGAGGATGGCACACCATGGCGCAGCGGTTCGACTACGTGATCGTCGGCTCCGGCATTGCCGGGCTGTACGCTGCCCTGCTGGCGCGAGAGCACGGGTCGGTGTGCGTGCTGACCAAGGGCAGCATCGACGAGTGCAACACGAAGTACGCGCAGGGCGGCATCGCCGCGGCTGTCGGCAACGACGACGGGCCGGAGTTGCACCTGCGCGACACGCTCGAAGCCGGCGCTGGCCTCGTCGACGAGGCGGCCGCGCGCATCCTCGTCGAGGCCGCCGCCGATCGCATCCACGATCTCGTGAACTTCGGCGTGCCGTTCGACAGCGCGGACGGCGAGGTAGCTCTGGGGCGCGAGGCGGCGCACAGCCGCAACCGCATCCTGCACGCCGGTGGCGACTCGACCGGCGCGCACATCGAGATTTCGCTGAGCGGCCTTGCGCGCATGTCGCGCATCACGATCAAGGAGTACACGCAGGTCGAGGAGATCGTGGTCGAAAACGGCGCGGCTGTCGCGCTCCAAGCGCTCGACACGCGGACGAACGCCACGCACCGGTTCGATGCAGGCGCCATCATCCTCGCGACCGGCGGCGTCGGCCAGCTCTTCCGCGTCAGCACAAACCCGGAGGTCGCGACGGGCGACGGCATAGCGCTGGCGTATCGCGCGGGCGTCGAGGTGCAGGACATGGAGTTCATCCAGTTCCACCCGACGGCGCTGCGGTTGCCCGGCGTGCCGATCTTCCTCATCTCCGAGGCCGTGCGCGGCGAAGGCGGCATCCTCCGCAACGCCGCCGGCGAGCGCTTCATGCCCGGCTATCACGACCAGGCGGAGCTGGCGCCGCGCGACATCGTGGCGCGCGCCATCGTCTCCGAGACGACGCGCACGAGCACCGACCGCGTGTATCTCGACATCACGCATCTTGCCGCGTCGAAGATCACGGCACGCTTCCCGCAGATATATCGTTACTGCCTCGACCACGGCGTCGACATCACGAAGGAGCCGGTGCCGGTATCGCCGGCGGCGCACTACATGATGGGCGGCGTGCGGACGAACACCTGGGGCGAAACGACGCTGCGCGGCCTGTACGCCTGCGGCGAAGTGGCCTGCACCGGCGTTCACGGCGCGAACCGGCTGGCGAGCAACTCGCTGTTGGAGACGGTGGTGTTCGCGAAGCGCATCGTGCAACGAACGGTGGAAGGCGCACCAGGCTCGGCGCCCCTCACGGAGGACGCACGCGCGCTGCCCGCGTTTGAGAACGAGGCGGGTGCGCCGCCCGACCGCGCATCGCTCCAGGGCCTGATGTGGGATAAGGTAGGCATCGTGCGAGACGGCGACGGGCTCGCTTCGGCCACGCGACAGCTCGCGGCGTGGCGTGCGGCACTGCCCGAACCATATGACCGCGCGTCGCACGAGCTGGCAAACCTGCTGCTCGCCGGCCGGCTGATGGCCGAGGCGGCTTTGATCCGCGAAGAGAGCCGCGGCGCCCACTACCGCACGGACTTCCCGTTGCCGCACGAAGAGTGGCGGCGGCACATCACTTTTCGCCGCTGATGACGTACCCTCTCCACGAGGTGGAGAGGGTGGCGCCGCAGGCGCCGGGTGAGGTGCTCGTTCCACCGCCGAACATCCGAAGATTACGAAGGACGCCACATGCCTGAAGGACTGCAACCACCAGCCCCGAACATCATCAACGCAATTGTGCTGGCAGCGCTGGAGGAGGATGGCGCGCACGACGACGTGACGACGCGAGCGCTGGTGGCGCCGGATCAGTGGGGCGCGGGCGTCATCATCGCGAAGGACGACGGCATCATCGCCGGCTTGCCCGTCGCCGCGGCCGCCATGACCGCGTTGGACGAGGAGGTGGCGTTCGATACGCTCGTCGCGGACGGCGATCGCGTATCAGCGGGCGCCCGGCTGGTTGAAATCGAGGGCAATCTCGCGTCCCTTCTGATCGCCGAACGCGTGGCGTTGAACTTCTTGCAGCGCCTTTCAGGCGTCGCGACGCTCACGCGGGAGTTCGTCGACGCTGTCGTCGGTACGAAGGCAATTATCCTCGACACGCGCAAGACGACGCCGGGGCTCCGCCAGCTCGAACGCTACGCCGTGCGCTGCGGCGGCGGCCAAAACCATCGCTTCAACCTCGCATCGGGCGTACTCATCAAGGACAACCACATCGCCGCCGTCCGGTCACGCGGCATCGACGATCTGTCCGACGTCGTGACGCTGGCACGCAACATCGTGCCTCACACGATGAAGATCGAGATCGAAGTGACGAATCTCGCGATGCTCAAGGAGGCGCTGGAGGGCGGCGCGGACATCATCCTGCTCGACAACATGACGGTCGACGAGATCCGTGCATGCGTCGAACTGAGCGCGGGGCGCGCGCTCGTCGAAGCGTCCGGCGGCATCACGCTCGACAACGTGCGGGCGATCGCAGCAACGGGCGTCGACTACATCTCGGTTGGCCGGCTCACGCACTCCGCGCCGTCGCTCGATATCAGTCTGGACGTGGGCGAGGGCTGATGTCGCAGATCGTCATCGTCAGCGGGCCTCCGGGCGCCGGCAAGAGCACCGTCTGCGACCTGCTGTGCGAGCGCTACGACCGCACCGTGCATCTGGTGACGGACGACGCGTACGCGTGGATCCGCATGGGTTACATCCCACCGTGGAAGCCCGGCTCGATGCGCCAGAATATGATGGTGAGCCGCGCCGCCGCGCGAGCTGCCACGGCGTTCGCGCAGGAGCAGTACGGCGTGCTCGTCGATGGAGTCGTCGGCCCCATCCACCTGCCGGTCTACATCGAGGAGATGCGGCACGCGGCTGTGCCCATCCACTACACGGTGCTCCTACCGCCCGTGGAGGAGACGATGCGCCGTGCGCGACTTCGCGCGGAAACGGACAGGCGCGCAGCAGCGGAGTTTGAGCGCCAGGCACAGGATGGGGACATGTTCGCCCGCGTACACGCGATGTTCGCGGATGCCCTCCCGCTGCCCGGGTGGACGCTGGACAACAGCGACTTGACCGCCGAACAGGCGGCGGACGCCGTCATGGAAGCGTGCGGCCGCGGCGACGCGCTCGTCTGGTCGCCCCCGTAGGCCGCTACTCTCGCCGCGAGCGTTCAAGGTCGTCGCTATCAACCACGATCGTCACGGGCCCATCGTTCACGAGCGCTACGAGCATCTTCGCGCCGAATACACCGGTGGCGACGCTGACGCCGCGCGCTTGGAAAGCAGCGCACAACGCATCAATGATGGGTGCGGCGACTTCCGGCGCCGCAGCCGCGGTGAAGCTCGGCCGGCGCCCCTTGCGTACGTCAGCGACCAGCGTGAACTGCGATACCACCAGGGCTGCGCCGCCAGCGTCAAGCAGAGAACGGTTGAACCGCCCCGTCTCATCGGCGAAGATGCGCATCTCGGCGATCTTGTTGGCCACGCGGCGAGCCGTATCCGCATCGTCGCCGTGCGCGACTCCGACGAGCAGCAGCAGGCCCGCGGCGATCGCACCGACAACGGCATCATCGACCGACACGCTCGCGCTGGTGACGCGTTGGACGACGACCCGCATCGGTTACTTCGCCGAGGGCTTTTCGGACGTCGTCGTGGTTTTGGTTGTGGCCGTATCAGCTGCCTTCGCGGCCGGAGCGGGCGTGTCGTGCGAGTGGCCACCGGGGCCGTGCGTGTGGCCAGCGCGGTCGGTTGCCGCCGCGGGTGTCGCGGACGGCGTGCTCGCCGGCTTGTCGGACGAGGACTCACCCGAGGATGAATCGCCTGAGGATGGCTCTCCGGAAGCAGATCCACGGCTATCGGTCTTGTAGAAGCCGCTACCCTTGAACACAACCGCTGGCGTGGACAGCAGGCGTTGTGCCATCTTGCCGCACTTTGGGCACTTCTGCCGCGGCTTCGCCTCGAAGCCTTCGCGCTTCTCGTAGCGGTTGCCGCAAGCCGCGCAGGCGTATTCGTACGTTGGCAAGATGAACCCTCCGCATTGTTATGATCTGCTTCGAGTCTAACGGCATCGTCAAGGGCGCGCCACGACGGTGACAAGCCAAAGGCTCGCGAAGCGGCTGCGGCGTATAGTAATTCGATGTCAGAATCCACAACCACGCCCCCGGTCGGAGCCCTGGAACGCCCTCTCGTGCGCGCCGCGGTTGCGGCGGTGCTGCTCGCTGTGCTTGGCGGCGCCGTGCTCCTAGCCCGCTCGCAACGCGGGGACGCTGGAGACGGGCCCGTCAGCATCGCCGGCGCACCGACGCCGGCCGCTTCCGCCGCGTTGGATACGAGCGTCGGCCCTCTCGACGACCAAAAACCGATCAAGGGCCAACCTGCGCCCGACTTCGTCCTGCGCGACACGGACGGCAATCTCGTGAAACTGAGCGGCCTGCGCGGCAAGGTCGTGTTCGTAAACTTCTGGGCGTCGTGGTGCGTTCCGTGCAAGAAGGAGTTGCCCGACATCCAGAAGATCTACGACGAGAAACGCGCGGACGGCCTCGAAGTGCTTGCGATCAACTGGCAGGACGATCCCGAGACCGCGACCGCGTTCTTCTCGGCGCACGGTCTCCGGCTACCGCTGCTGCTCGATCGAAGTGGGAGCGTCTACACGCAGTACAGGCTGCAGGGACTACCCGACAGCTTCTTCGTCGACCGCGAAGGCAACATCGCCGCCCTGCAGTTCGGCTTCCTGACGGAGGCGAAGATGCGGGAGCGCCTCGCGGCTGCCGGGCTGCCCTAAGGGCCAGCCGCTCTCGAACGCGCCTAGAGCGCGTCCTTCACGACATTGCCCGCCTTCATCACCAGCGGAATGTTCCGTGCGTCCACAAGGACGGCTATGTCGTCCAGCGGATTGCCGATGACCAGGATCAGATCGGCATCCTTGCCTTCGGCCACCGTCCCGATACGATTTTCCGCGCGGAACAGTTCGGCGTTCGTCTTCGTCGCGCTGACGATCGCGCCCATAGCGCCGAAGTGCTTCGCCTTTTCGACAAGCTCCCCGGCCCGGCGGCGCTGACGCGGTCCCAGCAGGTCAGAGCCGGAGCCGATGCGCACGCCCGCCGCCTGCGCCACCATGACGCTTGCGGCCGTCTTGCCGTGCACTAACTCCATCTTGGCCCGGCTGACCTCCGGAAGCTGCGGCACGCGCGAGAGCAGCTCAATGATCACAAGTGTCGGCACCAGGTAGGCGTCACGGTCAGCCATCTTCCGCGCCGTCTGCTCGTCGAGGATGCTGCCGTGCTCTATCGAGCGGACGCCGGCATCAAGCGCATTGTTCATCGCGGCGGAGGTGTGGCAGTGCGCCATCGCATACTTGCCGAAAGCGTTCGCCTCGTGCACCGCCGCGGCGATCTCTTCAATGGTGAACTGGAGACTCTCGAGCGGATCGGTCGGTGACATGACGCCGCCCGATGCGAAGAGCTTCAACTGCGTCGCGCCGCGCCTGAGCTGGGTGCGCGCCGCCAGTCGAACCGCGTCGACGCCGTCGACCAGCTCCGCGTGCGCGACGAGCCCCGGGATCGACGGCGTCAGCACGTCGGACCATGGGCTGCGATGATCGCCGTGGCCGCCCGTGATCGAGAGGAACGAGCCCGACGGGAGAATGCGCGGGCCGGCGATCTGTCCGGACTCCACAGCCAGCGCGTAGGCTGGATCGAGCCCGCCCGCATCGCGCACGGTCGTGAACCCTTCGTCCAGGGCGAGGCGAATGTTCTCGACGACCTTCAGCACGTAGCTGACGTGGCTCTCCAGCGGATCCTGATCGCTTGAAGCCGTGAGGCCGAAATGCACGTGCGCATCGGTCAGCCCTGGCATGAGCGTGCGGCCCGCACAGTCGATGACGCGAGCGCCATCCGGCGCGGCGATAGCGCCGGCGGACGCTATCCGGGCAATTCGCGCGTCCTCGACCAGGACACTGGCGTGCGGGCGCGGGTCGACGCCTGTGCCGTCAATGAGGGTAACGTCGTTCAGCAACGTCGCGGGCATGGCGCCTCCGTTCACGATCCGGGCAGCTTCACGGGAAAGACGATGCGGTCGTCGGCTATCGCAATGCGAAACTCCGCCTCCGACAGCGCCTGGTACTCCACCCTCTGCTCAAACAGCAGCCGTCCTTCAGCATTCGTCACGCGCATCGCCTGCGGAAAGTCGGCCTTAATCGCGAAAAGCGTCTCCGACTCGCCCGACGCAATCTTGACGCGTTGGTTATCGTCAAACGCCACGACAACTTCGGCCGTGCGCAGGTTGGTCACCACGAGTCCGCGCTGCGTCCCCGTCGACTCGCCGAACATCAGCCAGAGGATGAGCCCCAACGTGACCAGCACGAACGCCACCATGCCGCCGACAAGCGGCATCCATTTAGGCATCGGCGGCCGCCTTCAGTTGCCTGCGTAACGCGATGGCCATCCGGGGCAGAATAGCGCGGCATGAGGCGACGAGCGATGCATGGCATGCGCCGAAACCGCGCCGACCTTCCGGCGTGGTTTCGGGCTCCGTTTCGCTTCGTGCATTGTTAGCGGCTGGTTAACAGACGTTTAACAACGAGGCCCTAGGATGTGGTTGTAGGGCTTTCCTCTTCGTGCAATAACCTCCTGCACGCAGGGCTTCCGGGGCCGGGCCAGGACACTCACAATCGGCCGAGACACATACTTAGCGTCCTGGCCCGGCAATTCCTCTCATTGGTTGCGCAGATATCGCGGGCGCCGACGGCGCCCGCGATTCCATCTATCCACCGCTACGCCTAGAATCCCTCCATGCCCTTCGCCCCGGTCAACGGCATCCAGCTCTACTACGAGTCGCACGGATCAGGCCCGGCCGTCGTGTTCGCGCATGGCGCCGGGGGCAACCACCTCAGCTGGTGGCAGCAGATCCCCTTCTTCGCGCAGTCCTTTCGCTGCATCACGTTCGACCATCGCGCGTTCGGCCGCACGATCGACGGCGACGGGGAAGGGCAGAAGGGGCGCCGCGGCTTCCACGACGACCTGCGAGCGCTGTTGGATCTGCTTGACATCGATGATGTCCGCATCGTCGCGCAATCGATGGGAGGGCGCACCGCGGTCGGATTCTCGCTGCTCAACCCCGGCCGCTGCAAGGCGCTCGTGCTCGCTGGCACTACGGGCGGGGCGATCGACGACGACGTGCGCCAGATGCAGGATGCGTATCGCGACACCGAGATGGGGCAGCTGCCGCTGGGCAAACGCTCCGTGTCGCCTGCACTGGTCGAGCGGGCGGCAGCGTTGGAGTTTCTCTATCGCTCGATTGGGCGGATGAATCCGCCGCGGGCGAAGGACTTCCTCGCCCCCATCCCCGGCTACCGTGGCAGCTCAGCCGAGCGGCTGGCGCAGGCCGACTTCCCGATCCTGTTCCTCGTCGGCGATCACGACGCCGTGACGCCGCCGGACATCATCGAAGCCTGCCATCGCGCGACGCCAACATCGCAGTTCGTTGTCATCCCGAACAGCGGCCACTCGACCTACTTCGAGCAGCCGGAGTCGTTCAATGCTGCCGTGATGTCGTTTCTCGAGAGGACGTTGTAGCGCGCTCGTCGTTCGTGGCCAGCAGCTCGCTTCCGTGCATGCGGGGACGAGTGCTAACCGACGCCGAGCAGCTCGACGTCGAAGATCAGCTCGGCATTGGGAGGGATGGCGCCGGGGGCGCCGCGTGCGCCGTAGCCTAGGTCGGCCGGGATGATCAGCTGGCGCTTGCCGCCGACTTTCATCGACATGACGCCTTCGTCCCAGCCCTTGATCACCTGGCCGACGCCGATGGTGAAAACGAACGGGTCGCCTCGGTCCACCGAGCTGTCGAACTTCTTGCCGTCGATCAATTTGCCCGTGTAATGCACCTTGACGGACTTGCCCTTGGTCGGCGCGTCGCCGCTGCCGACGACTTCATCGATGTACTTCAGCCCGCTCGGCGTCGTGACCGCGTCGGCCATGTTGATGCTCCTCTGATTGCGCGTCCGCCCGATTCCGAACGGCATCCGGCTAGTTGATCTTGATCAGCTCGACGTCGAAGATGAGCGTCGCATTGGCTGGGATGGTGGGCGGCCGGCCAGCCGCGCCGTAAGCGAGCGCGCCCGGGATGATCAATCGCCGCTTGGCGCCGAGCTTCATCGTGCCGAGACCTTCCGTCCACCCCTTGATGACGCCGTTCAGCGGGAACGTGGCCGGCTGGCCGCGGTCGACAGAGCTGTCGAACTTCGTCCCGTTGGTGAGCCAACCGGTGTAGTGGACCGTAACGCTGTCCGTGGCTTTCGGCGATGCGCCGTCGCCCACGTTCTCGTCGATGTACTGCAGTCCGCTGGCCGTCGTCTGGATGGCGCCGTCGAGCTTCGGAATACCGGGCGCGTTGCCGTCGCTCGTGACGGGCGGTGCGGCAGTCGTCGCCTTCGCCGTGGGGTTCGCCGCAGGCGACGGATTCGCGGCAGCGGACTGCGCAGGCTTCACCCCGGCGGATTCGACGGTTGCTGCCGAAACCGGAGTCTTGGTCGAGTCCTTGTCGTCGTCGCCGCACGCGGCAAGCAGCAGACCCATGGCGAGCGCGGTGATGAGCAGAATCTTCATGTCGTGGTCTCTCCTTTTCCGGCGACATTGTGCAGCGTGCGGGTGCGGTGGGCAAATGTTACTTGCAATTTCGCCAGTGAGGACGCGGCGGCACAGCTGCCTCCGGGATTTCCGCCTGCGGCAACAGGTGCGCCAGCGGGCCTGTAAGCCGAATTCTGTCCCGCCGAAGCGGGGGTGACCATCTATCTGGGCCGGCGGTTGCCCGCCGGCTCGAGCGGCTGACCCGGGACGCTCGGACGGGCCGTCCTTAGCTCGCCGAAG
>CAYWOO010000105.1:0-6078 GCA_964458665.1 uncultured Dehalococcoidia bacterium | reverse complement strand
GGGTACGATCCACGAAGGGCACGAAGGGCACCAAGGGCACGAAGGGTACCGGGACAGGACGGACCGCGAGCGTTGAGCCGGCGGCTTTGTGTTGTGAATTGACATTGGCTGAAGGTGGCACATAGCGTTAGGGCGATGACTTCTCCCGCTCGAACGAGCATTTCCGCATTTCCTCGAGGGCATGAGTTTCCGGCCGCGGCATTCTCGCTGTCGGCGACCGTTGTGCGCGCGTATCTTGCGGCGATCGGCGACGAGAACGAGTACGGCGATACGATTCCGCCATTGGCGGCGGTGGCAATTGGCTTGAAGGCGCTGCAGGAGCAGATCGCGCTGCCGGAGGGATCGCTGCACACGGGCCAGGAGGTCGAGCACGCGGCCGTGATGCGCGCGGGCGAAGCGCTGACGTTGAAGGGGCGGATCGCGCAGCGGTCGGAGCGGCAGGGATACGTGATCAGCGTGATTGCGTTCGAGATCTCGACCGGGGGCGGAGCGGTGATTCGTGCGCGGACGACGATCATGGCGCCAGGTGGGGCTTCTTGAATTCACCACAGAGGCACAGAGGCACAGAGGCTCCAGGGGGTTTGGAGAGGACGGATGAGCTTCCGTCATCGCGCGTCTTGCGGCGACCAGAATCGTTGGGTGCGCTGTGAGTGTTGCGGTGGCGCCCGTGGTGCGGGTGGTGACGCAGGGGCGGATCGATGCGTACGCTGATGCTTCGGGCGACCACAATCCGATCCATGTGGATGCGGAGTTTGCGCGCGGGACGCTGTTCGGCGGGACGATTGCGCATGGGATGCTGGTGCTGGCGCTGATCGGCGAGATGATGCGCGGTGCGTTCGGCGATGACTGGAGCACGAGCGGCAAGCTGAAGGTGCGCTTCAAAGCACCGACGCGGCCGGGCGATACCGTGACGGCATCGGCGACGCTGTCGAAGGAGGGCGCTGACGGCGCGGAGTACGCGGTGCAGTGCGCCAGCCAGAGCGGCGAAGTGTTGATCGAAGGTCGGGCGAGCGTGAGGACAGGCGGATGAGCGACGACGAAGCGCCGCGGATGTGTTTCGCGTGCGGGCTCGCGAACGAGCGCGGGCTGCACATGACGTTTCGTGTCGAAGGCGAGCGCACGATCAGCGATTACACGCCGTGCGCCTATCAGCAGGGATATCCGGGACGGATGCACGGCGGCCTGGTTTCGACGTTGATCGATGAAACGATGGGCTGGGCTGTGTACCACGCAAAGCAGTGGGGTGCGACCGCGCGGCTGAACGTCCGGTATCGGCGCCCGGTAGACCTCGCGCAGACGCTGCGGATTGAGGCGTGGATTGTGAAGCATCGCGGGCGGCTGATGGAGTTGCGGGCAGAGTTATACGGACAGGATGGAAAGCTACTCGCTGAGGGCGACGGCGTGTTCATGAGGCTGGACGCGCCGCTGTCGAATGAGATGTCCGACCTGGCGCGGCGGACCGGACGCAGCGATGCGCCGGAGGTGGTGACGTGAGCGCGTATGTGAGCACGGCGTGGCTTGAGGCGCATCTCGGCGATCCCCATATGCGCATCGTCGAAGCGAGCATCGCGAAGGAGTCGTACGACGCCGCGCACATTCCGGGCGCAGTATGGATCGATCACTTCGCCGATCTGTTACGCAACGGCGACGACTCGTCGGGCGATGTGCTGACGGCGGAGCAGTATGTGGCGCTGATGTCTCGGCTTGGCGTGGGGCCCGACACGACCGTGGTGTGGTACGGCGACCGCCACAACTCGTACGCGATTCGGGGGTTCTGGACAAACGACTTTTACCAGCATCGTGGCGCGTCGTATGTGCTGGAGGGCGGGCGCGAGAAGTGGCTCGCTGAGGGACGCCCCGTGACGAGCGACGTCACGTCCGTGGCTGCGGCCGCATATCCGGTGCCGGCGTCGCGTGACGAATCGAATCGCGCGACCTGGCAGCAGGTGAAGGCGGCGATCGATGTGACGGGCAAGGTCGTGCTCGACGTGCGATCGCAGGGTGAGTTCGACGGCACGAGCGTGCGGGCGAAGCGCGGCGGCCACATCCCGGGCGCGGTGCACGTCGAGTGGACGGACGCGACGGCGGGCGACAACGTGCTGAAGCCGGCTGCGGAGTTGAGCGCGCTCTACGAGGCGCGCGGCGTGACACCGGACAAAGAGATCATCGCCCACTGCCAGCTCGGCATCCGCGCCGTGCACACATGGTTCGTGCTGAAGCACGTGCTTGGGTATCCGCACGTGAAGAACTACGACGGTTCGTGGCAGGAGTGGGGGAATCGGGACGACCTGCCGATCGAGGCTTAGTGCGCGCCGGGTTCACCGCGGAGGCGCGGAGGGCGCGGAGGATTAGGGTTGCGTGAACCCGAGAGCTATCGTGCGCAACGCTCGGCTGTCACCTGACCCTGCGCCGCCGCCACGTCGCCCACGCGCTAGCACTCAGAGCAGCAAGAACTACGCCGGCGACGCCGAGGATGTACGTCGAGTAGTTGCGACCCGACGAAGCGGTAGCCGACGGCAGTGTCGCAACGTCAGGCTGCTCGGCGATACCGCCAACGCCTACATACGTGGCGGTGGGCGTGAAGGTGGACGTTGGTGGACACGCACCAGGGCACGGCGTTGCGGTGGCCGTCGGTGTTGGCGTTGGTGTCGACGTTATCGTGAACGTGGCCGTCGGTGTGAAGGTCGATGTGGGTGTTGTGGGCGCGTCTGGCTCGAAGTCGTAGGTAGTGTCCGCGCCGTTGATGCCGATGGTGAAGGCATCGACGTATCCGTCGAACACGTCGGTTGATGACGCAGGGCATTCTTGCAGTACTAGACCGCCAGTTCCGTTACTTCGATTGACAATCATTACGTCCCCAGGGGTTACGCTGACAGCAACCAAATAAGCAGCTATCGTTCCCTGAAAGTTAAATGTAGAACTCCACTTACCTGTGAGCCCATTCCAACTCTGCCACGTGTTGCTGACTGGGGACTGGGTCTGCTGCGAGGGCATAAAGGAGAGCTCATCTAGTCCGTTAGGAGTTGATAAATCTAGCAGCAACGCAGGCCAACTTACAGTTGCCGGATTCTGAGAAGAGTAAGTCGCGTAATCGAGCCGAGTAATGTCACTAAGCTTCTGACCCGAGTACCCCGTGTGATGAAGAGCGGTATACGCATCGCCGTGCGTTCCAGTGAAGAGGCTCGCGCTTCCGGTGCCCAGCGGCGGCGTTGCTGGTCCCGACACGAACGTGCCAGAGCCGTCCGGGCTCTGTACCTCAAACGCCCAGCCATGCATGTTCGAAGGCGATACTGTTGTGGCAGCGAAGACCGTCCCGATGAAGACGGCGGGCGCAGTCACCACAGACAGCACGAGTACGGCTACGGTTCGCACGCCGAAGGTCATAACCCTCCCACCACTACCGGTAGGACGATCATACGCCTGCGAGCGGTCGATGTCACGCGCTATTCGGCCACCCCGCTCGCGCTTCCGTCCGCCTCCTGCTCAGTACGCGTCGATTTCGCGGAGGCGGTCGTCGCTGATGCCGAAGTAGTGGGCTATTTCGTGCTTCACGACATGCTTGATGCGGTTGACGAGATCCGCGCCGTCGGTCGCCATGCGCTGGAGCGGTTGCTGGAAGATGACGATGCGGTCGGGCAGCGTCATGTTGTAGCCGGAGCCGCGCTTCGGCAGCGGGACGCCACGGTAGACGCCGAGCAGCGTGCTGCCTGACGGTGTGATGCGCGCGTAGTCGGCGGGCAGTGCCCAGTCTTCGACGGCGAACTCGAGGTTGGCGATGCGTTGGCGGAACTCGTCGGGCAGCGCGCGGACAGCGTCCATGACGATCGTTTCGAATTGCTCGCGGTCGATTTCGAACATGTGTTTTGGTCTTAGCGGCGGATCCACAGATTGTTTGCTAGTCGGGCAGTGGGCGGAGCTGTCTCCTGCGGCGACCGGGTAAGCTCCGCGGGTACTTTTCTTCAGTCTCCATCCGCGGCTTCGGCATTCAGCCGGCCGCGTGGGCCATCTACAGCGTAACAAGATCGGTGCGGCGCCAGAGGTACCAGGTGGCGGCGCTGCGGTACGGGCGCCAGGGCTCGGCGATCTCCTCCATCTGGGCGGGGGACGGCAGGTCGTCGAGGCCGTAGGCGTCGCGCATGGAGGCGCGGACGCCGAGGTCGCCGACGGGGAGCACATCGGGGCGGCCGAGGCAGAAGAGCAGGAGCATATCGGCGGTCCAGCGACCGATGCCTTTCACTTGCGTCACGAGCTCGATTGCGTTGTCGTCCGAAGCACGGCGAATGTGCTTGTCGGAGAGCGCGCCGTTGTCGAAATGCTCGGCGAGGCTGCGCATGTAGCCGGCTTTCTGGCGAGAGACGCCGGCTGTGCGGAGCTGCTCGTCGGTCATGATGGCGAGTTCGTGTGATGCGGGAATGCGATCTCCGAAGAGGCCGAGAAACCGCCGCTCGATCGCGGCGGCGGCGGGGCCGGCGAGCTGCTGGTACAGAATCGCGCGGATGAGCGATTCGTATGGCGCGCCACGCACTTCGAGCTCGTACGGGCCGATGCGCTTGACGATGTCGCGCATGACGGGGTCGGCCTTGCCGATGTGGCGGCGGGCGGCGTTCCCGTCGTACGGCAGCGGCCGCTGGCGCATGCGGGCGCGCACGCTGGCCGGCGGCGCGGCATCGGTGCGTTTCTTGTCGGCGGGTTTCGTTGGCTTAGCTGGCACTGTCGCTGTTACTCGCGGCTCCACATGCCGGTGGCGGCCATATCGATCGAGGCCATCGCTTCGGCGAGGGCTTCGTTGACTTCGGTGTCGCCGTCGCTTTCGATGCGGTCGATGAGGCTGCCGAGATAGTCGCGCACGGCCTCGAGCCGGTCGACGACCTCTTCAGCAGTCGCGCTCTCGAGCGGCTCTTCGGCTTGCGATGCGGTGTCGGAGAAGACGGCGATGGGCTTGTGCGCGGCGTTGACGATGAGCTGGAGGACGTCCGGGCGGGCGTAGTGGCCCGCAACGTCGCGCGAGTGCTTCTCGCGGATGGATGCTTCGAGGTCGATCTCGGCGTAGAGGATCGCCTCCGCGTCGTAGACGGGGCCGGCGAGGTACTCGCCGTTCGGGCCGATAATGGCGCTGCCGCCGTTCGCCGGCGTCCTGTCGCCGCCGAGGTGTTCGGGCATGGAGCCGGGTATGACGACGCCGCACGATGAGACGACGAAGCAGGCGCCCTCGAACGCGTACTGGCGCGTGCCGAAATCGATGTGGCTGTTCTGGCTGGAGTAGGCGGGCCAGACGGCGCAGTGCACCTGCTCGCCCTGCGCGTAGAGCGCGTACTTCGCGAGCGTCATCTCGTGTTCCCAGCAGATGAGCCCGCCGAGACGGCCGAGCGGCGTCTCCAGGACATCGAGATCGCTGCCATCGCCGAAGCCCCAGATCGTGCGTTCGGTGAACGTGGGGATGAGCTTGCGGTGGCGGTGCATCACCTCGCCCGTGGGCGCGAGGTAGAGCAGCGTGTTGAAGAGCGTGCCGCGCGAGACGGTGTCGCGCTCATTGATGCCGATCACGACGTAGGCGCCTGCGCGCTTCGCGGCCTGGCCGAGCTGGTTCGTCGCGGCTGATGGGATTTCGACGCTGTTCTTCCAGAGTTCGGCGAACGTTTCGCCTGAGTAGACGGCGGGCGTCGTGTGCCAGAACGGATAGCCAGGGATCCACGTCTCGGGAAGGACGATGAGCTGGGCGCCGTGTCTACCGGCCGCGAGGATGAGGTCGCATGCTTTGTCGACCGTGGCATCGCGATCGAGGAAGACGGGCGAGGCCTGGACGGCAGCGGCAGTGAACTTCGGAAGCGTGTCGCCCATGGATCCGTCCTCCGTCCGCTGTGAGCTGACGCCGTCAGGGCTGCCACTATACCACGCAGCCCTGTGCACGCCGTCGGGGAACCGACCTACCCGCATGGTCCGCCCCCCTCGAGTGCGCTCGCGACGTCACTCTGCGCGCGTCGTGGGGCGCCCGCCGTCGAATCCAGACCGTAGGGACGAAGCTTCAGCTCCGTCCGCCACACGACCGCCACGCCACTGCCGCTCGATGTTCAGCTACAA
>CAYWOO010000104.1:0-22495 GCA_964458665.1 uncultured Dehalococcoidia bacterium | reverse complement strand
GGAGGCGGAGTGGGACAAGGTCATCGACACAAACCTCAAGGGGACGTTCAGCGTGACGAAGGCCGCGATCCGGCCGATGATACGGCAGCGGTTTGGGCGCGTGATCAGCATTAGCAGCGTCGCGGGCATCGTCGGCAACGCGGGGCAAGCCAACTACTCCGCCGCCAAGGCGGGCATGATCGGCTTCACGAAGGCAATCGCGAAGGAAGTCGCATCGCGCAACATCACAGCGAACGTCATCGCGCCGGGGATCATCGATACGGAGATGACAGCGGATCTGACGGAAGCCCAGCGCGGCGAGATCATGCGGATGGTCGCTGTTGGCCGCACAGGCAAACCAGAGGATGTGGCGCCTGCCGCCGTCTTCCTGGCGTCGGACGAGGCAGCCTACATCACGGGCCATGTGCTCACGGTGGATGGTGGGCTGGTGATGTACTGATGAGCGTAAATCCACGACGCAAGGCGCGTATCGCCGCGCTGCAGGCGCTCTACGAATCGGATGTGTCGGGTCACGAGACGCTGGCATCGTTGGAGCGCCTGTGCGGCGAGGAGAGCCTCACGGAGGCACAAGCGGCGTTCGCCCGCGAACTCGTGGCGGGGGTGATCCAGCAGCGGAACGCGATCGACGACGTGATCCGGCAGGCGGCGCCGCAATGGCCCGTGGACCAGTTGAGCGCCATCGACAGGAACATCCTCCGTCTTGCGATTCGAGAGATCCTGATGAATAATGGGGCGCCCATTCGAGCGGCGATTAACGAGGCCGTCGAACTTGCGAAAAGCTTCGGGAGCGACAATTCCGCGAAGTTCATCAACGGAGTGCTCGGCTCGGTGAGCCTGTCACTCGCTCCAGGAAACTAGTCCTCCGGCTCAGCCGATCAAAGGGAGATATCAACGTGGCAACAACGTTCGAACGGGTGCGCAAGATCATCGTCGACCAGCTTGGCGTTGAAGAGGATCAGGTCGTGCCAAGCGCGTCGTTCGTCGACGACCTGAATGCCGATTCACTCGACCTGGTGGAGCTGATCATGTCGATGGAAGAGGAATTCAGCAAGGACGGCAAGACACTCGAGATCTCCGACGAGGACGCCGAGAAAATCGCCACGGTGCAGGACGCTGTCGACTACCTGAAGGACCTTGGCGTCGAGGACGACGGGTGAGCTTGTAGTTCGCGGTAGGTAGGTTGTGTTCTCTTGAGCCACCCGCTGGGCGGCTTTTCTCCTGCACCGACGCCGGAAGCGCAGCTTTGGGATGAGTTCTGCCACTGGCGTACACTGCACGTATGAACTTTCTCGGCATTGGCCCGGCGGAGTTGATCGTCATCCTGGTCGTGGCGCTCGTGTTCGTGGGGCCGGAGCGGCTGCCCAAGCTGGCGGCGGACCTGGCCCGAACGATTCGCGAAATACGGAGGTACACGGGCAGCCTCGCGGCCGAATTCAACGAAGTGATACAGGACTTCGAGAAGGAGACCGAAGGCGAACGCAGCGCCTGGAAAGAGATCGAGACCGGAATCACCGGTGCGACCAAGTCGGTCACCGACGCTGTGCGCGAGGTCCGCAGCGAGGTCGACGGTGCAGCGTCGGATGCTGGCGCTACGACACCCGCCGCGAACGGTGCGACCGCGGGCAACGCAGGCGTGGCCGAATCCACGAAGTGGGCCGACATCCCTTCTGCACCGCCTGAGGTGCAACCCGGAGTTATCGCGACCGCAGCGAACGGGACGCCCGCCGCGAACGGAGCGAGCCGGATCGCACCAACTCCGCTGCCCTCCGAAGAAGTGCGATGACGACGCAGGCCAGCCCGATCAATGCGCAGAGCGCACACGACGACGGCAAGGTGCTGACGATCATTGAGCACCTGCAGGAGCTGCGGACGCGCGTGATGTGGAGCGCGATCGCCCTCTTCGTCGGCATAGGCGTATCGATCTGGCCGCTCACCAAGTACGCGATGCACTTCCTGATCGCTCCGGCGCAGGACACACGTCCTGACTTCAAGCTGCACCAGTTCCAGTTGCTGGACTACTGGAGCACCTACTTCCGTGTGTCGCTGCTGCTCGGCATCGCAATCGCCATGCCGATGCTCATGTACCAGCTGCTGGCATTCGTTGCTCCGGGACTGACGAAACAGGAGCGGCGCTGGCTGTACCCGATTGTCGTCGGCGCTTCGCTGATGTTCGTCCTCGGCATGGCGTTCGCCTACTACGCCGAGCTGCCGCCCGCACTCAAGTTCCTCCTCGATCCGAAGAACGAGGACGTCGAGCCGACAATCGGTGTGCAAACGTACATCGACACCGTGACGAGGCTGCTGCTGGTGACGGGCTTAGTGTTCGAGATGCCGTTCGTCATCATGGGGCTGGCGAAGATCGGCGTCGTCACGTCGAAGCGGCTACTTGGCTGGTGGCGGTACGCCATCCTGCTCGCGGTACTGCTCGCTGCGGTGGTCACGCCATCGATCGACCCGGTGACCCAGATGGTGGTCGCCCTGCCGATCCTCGTGCTGTACTTCGTCGGAATCGGACTGGCAAAGCTGGTCGAGGGCAACAGCTTCTTGAGGACGCGACCGGTGTAGGCCGTCGGCCGGCAAACCTCCCTTTTCCGTGCCACGATCTCTCGAGAACCACATCCTGTGTGCGGTTATGTCACGTAGTTCTTTTCGATCATGTGCTCGATCAGGTGTGCTGGTACTGTCCTCGCCGCCGGCTACCGTGATAGAATCGCGGCGAGAGGTGGCGAGCAGACGAAGGCGCCTGATAGTCGAGGCATGCTCTCCGTGGTCACGGGGGTCGCCGGAGGCGCCTTCAGCGGGCTGACGGGCGTGGGCGGCGGCGCCGTGATGGTGCCGATGCTGGCCGGCTGGCTCAAGCTGAGCCAACACCGCGCACACGGGACCTCACTCGCCGTCATCATGTTCGTCGCGATTGCAGGCGTCGCCGGCTACTGGCGCGCCGGGAATATCGACTGGCAGCTCGTGCTCGCACTGACGCCCGGAGCAATCGCCGGGGCGTACGCGGGTGCGAAGGCGATGGTGAAGGTGCCCGCGCTACAGTTGCGGCTGCTGTTCGGGACATTCCTACTCTTCGTCGCCTTCCGCCAGTTGGTGTGGCACATCTCGGCAGGCACGCCGCAAGACGGCGCGGTGGGTCTGCTGATTGAGGCAGCGTTTGGCTTCGCTGGCGGCGTGCTGGCGGGCGTGTTGGGTGTTGGAGGAGGCGCGATCTTCGTCCCCGCAATCGTCATCTTCGGGCTGGCCGACGTCGACGGTGGCGGCGACCCGCAGAAAGTGGCGCAGGGCGTCTCGCTCGTGGTGATCGTCTTCACCGGCGCGATGGGGACGGTGACGAACCTCCGACAGAAGGCAGTGGACATCGAGATTGCGAAATGGGTGATACCACCGGCGGTCATTGCGGCGTTCGCGGCAGCACTCGCCGCAAACGCGATTGATGCGGAGGCGCTGAAGCGAATGTACGGCCTGACGGCGCTGGCGTTGGGTGCGCAGGCCATCTTTACGAGTGTACGCGGGCTTCGGACGGGGCGTCCGATGGAGATAGAGACGATTTGAGCATGGATGCCGACGGCACGGACAAGCGAAAGACGCTAGCCACCATCGCAAAGCAGATTGCGGGCTGCAAAGACTGTGCCCTCTCCCAGGGGCGAACGAACAGCGTGCCTGGCGAGGGCAATCCAGATGCGGACATCATGTTCATTGGCGAGGGGCCGGGGTTCTACGAGGACCAGCAAGGGCGGCCATTCGTCGGCGCATCGGGTAAGTTCCTCGACGATCTCTTGCGCGGCATCGGCCTCGACCGGACCTCGGTATTCATCGCGAACATCGTGAAGTGCCGGCCGCCGCAGAACCGCGATCCGCAGCCCGACGAGGTCGCGGCGTGCAGCAAGTACCTCGACGGCCAGATCGCTGCGATCGCGCCGAAAGTGGTCGTGACGCTGGGCCGGCACTCGATGCAGCGCTACTTCCCCGGCGAGGCCGTGAGCCGCATCCACGGCCAGCCGCGGCGGAAGGACGACCTCATCGTCGTGCCGATGTATCACCCGGCAGCCGCTCTGCACCAGGGCAGCCTGCGCAAGGTGATTGAGGCCGACTTCAGCAGGTTGCCGGAGTTCTTGCGAAAGACGCTCGGCGGCGAGCCCATCACATCAGAGGCTGGGGCCGTGCCGGCACACCTGCGCGCTGGCGCGACATCGGGCGCGCCCGTAGCAGCGCAGGATCCCCCGCCCGAACCGGCAGAAGCGGAACCGCAGCAGATGCGGCTCTTGTAGAGGAGACCATGTCGACAAAGGGCAGCGCGGCAACAAACCCCCTCCGCATCATCCCGCTTGGTGGTCTCGGCGAGATCGGCAAGAACATGATGCTGTTCGAGTACGAAGACGACATGATCGCCGTCGATTGCGGCCTGATGTTCCCCACCGAGGACATGCTGGGCGTCGACCTCGTGATCCCGAACGTCAGCTACATTCTCGACAGCGGCAAGAACTTCCGTGCGATCTTTATCACCCATGGCCACGAAGACCACACGGGGGCGTTGCCCTACATCCTGCGCCAAATCAACGTGCCGGTGTACTGCACACCGCTGGCGCACGGACTGATCAGTGTCAAACTCAAGGAAGCGCGCCTGCTCCAGAGCACCGATCTCCGCGAGATCCGGCCCGGCGACTCGGTGACTGAGGGGCCATTCACGATTCAGCCATTCCAGGTTGCACACAGCATTCCGGATTCGGTCGGATACGCGATCCGCACGCCGGTGGGAACGTGCATCCACACCGGCGACTTCAAGCTCGACCACACCCCTGTGATGGGGCAATCGACAGACCTCGCGCGGCTGGCGCAGTTGGGTGACGAGGGCGTGCTGCTGTTGTGCGCGGACTCGACCTACGCAGAAGTGCCGGGGTACACGCCCTCAGAGCAGATTGTTGGCGCGGCAATCTTTCAGCTAGTAGCGAAGGCAAAAGGGCGCGTCGTCGTGACGACGTTCGCGTCGCTGATCGCGCGCGTCCAGCTCGTCTTCGACGCGGCCGAGGCGACCGGGCGACGCGTGTTCATCACCGGCCGCAGCATGATCGACAACGTGAACATGGCGATCGAGCGCGGCTACCTGCGTGCACCGGAAGGCATGCTGGTAAGCGTGCGCGAATTGCCGAGCATCGCGCACGAGAAGCTGGTGATCATCACCACAGGCAGCCAGGGCGAGCCGACGTCAGCGCTCACCCGCATGGCGAATCAGGATCACCCGCACGTGAAGATCGTCGAGGGCGATACGGTCATCCTCTCCGCCTCGGCAGTGCCCGGCAACGAAGCCCTGGTCCATCGCACCGTCGACAACCTCTTCAAGTTGGGTGCGAAGGTGCTGTACAACCGCATCGCGGACGTGCATGTGCGCGGTCACGCCGCGCAAGAAGAACTGAAGATCGTCCAGTCGCTGGTGCGGCCGAAGTACTTCGTGCCCGTACACGGCGAGTACCGCCACATGGTGCTGCACGCGCAGGTTGCGGAATCGATGAACCAGGGAACGGAAACGTTCATCCTCATCGATGGCGACGTGCTGGAGATAACAAAGGACTCCGCGAGCTTCGGCGAGCACATCGACGCGGACTACGTCTACGTAGACGGCCTGGGCGTGGGCGACGTGGATCACGTCGTGCTACGCGACCGCAAGCACCTCGCGTCGGACGGCATCGTCGTGGTCATTCTGCCTATGGAGAAGAACACCAGCAAGATCGCTGGCGCCGTCGAAGTAGTCTCGCGTGGATTCGTCGACATGGACGAGCGCGAAGAGCTGATCGACCGCACGCGGGAGCACGTGACGAAGAAGCTACAGAGCGCCGACCACACGTTGGAGTGGGGCGCCGTACATACTGAGGTCAAAGAGACAGTCGCGAAGTTCTTGTACGATGAAACGAGGCGGCGCCCGATGGTGCTGCCCGTGCGCGTGGAGGTCTGAGCTTGGCCGCAAGGACGCGAGCGAAGCCGTCGGGACGCGGCAAAGGCAAGTCGCCGGTCAAAGCCGTCGGTAAGCGGCGGAGCGGCCAGTCGGCGTACCAAACGCTGCACGACCTGCTGATCCGGCGCGAAAGCGCAGGGGTCCTGCTAATCCTGCTCGCGCTGTTGGCCGTTCCGTGGCTGGTGCCGTTCACCGCCGGACTGGCGGACGCGCGCAACCGCTTCGTCGAGACGTTCGGCCTGTTGATGTTCGGCTGGATCGCGCTGTTGCTGTTCTCCGGCTGGCTGGTGATTCGTGACGAGCAGTCGGCGCTCTGGCGCAGCTGGAAGGCCCCTCTGATTGCGACGCTTTCCGGCGTATTTCTCATCGGCCTCTTCGGCTTCTTTCGGCCGGAGTGGGCCCTCGGCGATGTGTCACTCTCGGCGCATACTGCCGGGGGCGATCTGGGGCAACGAATCGCCGGCAATCCCATCGGCGTGCTGGTCTGGCTTGTGGCGGGCGTGGCGGCGTTCGCGCTGGCGTTCCCACAGCTGGCCGCGGCGATGGTGCAGAACTCTCCTGACGCCGTGCGACGCGTTTGGGGCTGGCGCATTCCACAGCGCACAGCGCACAACTCTCGGCGAGCGTTCGAATTCATCTTCCCGACGCGCCCTGCACCGAAGGGCTCCGTGAAGATGCCGCTCGACTCCGAAATGTGGGCGCGTACGTCTGGCGCTGTCGCGGAAGCAGAAATCGAAGAAGACCAGGAACAGGACGAGCCGGTACAGGCGACGCTGTTCCCGGAACTCGAGCAGGAAGACGAAGACGTGCCGTCGGTGACGTTGGACGAGAGCGGACATCGGCGATCACGTGACGGCTGGCAGCTTCCTGCGATGGACGTGCTGAAGGACAAGGCGCCGGCGCCGGTTGGTACGGCGGACAACGCGCAACGCGCCGCTCTGATCGAGGAGACGCTCGCGAGCTTCGGCGTCGACGCGAAGGTCGTGCAGGTGAACGAAGGGCCAACGGTTACGCAATTCGGCATCGAACCGGGCTGGGAGGTCAAGACGCGCACGGTCATCGAGCGCGACAAGGACAACAAGCCGATCATCGGCAGCAACGGCATGCAGAAGACGCACACGGAAGAGGTCTCGCGGACACGAGTGCGCGTGCAGCAGATCACATCGCTGGCGAACGACATGGCCCTCGCACTCGCGGCTCCGTCGATCCGCATCGAGGCGCCGGTACCGGGCAAGCCGGTGCTGGGCATCGAGGTGCCGAACACGAGCAAGTCGCTTGTAACACTTCGGAGCGTCGTCGAGAGCCAGCCGTTCCAGAAGGCAGCGCAGAAGAGCAAGATCACCCTCGCGCTAGGACAGAGCGTCTCGGGCGAACCGATCGTCGCGGACCTGGCGCGCATGCCCCATTTGCTGATCGCCGGCTCCACCGGTTCCGGGAAGTCCGTCTGCATGAACGCGATGATCTCGTGCATCTTGATGCACGCCTCGCCGGCCGAAGTTCGCTTCGTCATGATCGACCCGAAGCGCGTGGAGCTGTCGGCGTTCGCGCCGATTCCGCATCTGGCCTTCTCCAACATCGTCGTCGAGATGGACAAGGTCGTCGGCACGCTACAGGCGGTCATCCACGAGATGGAGTCGCGCTACCGCAAGTTCGCCGCCATCGCCGTGCGCAACATCGACGGGTACAATCGCAGCCCCCGCACGACCGACCCGATGCCGTACTGGGTGGTGGTCATCGACGAGCTGGCGGACCTCATGATGGCGGCTCCATTCGAAGTCGAGCGGCAGATCTGCCGCCTCGCGCAGCTGGCGCGGGCAACGGGCATCCATCTCGTCGTAGCAACACAGAGGCCATCGGTCGACGTGATTACGGGGCTTATCAAGGCGAATTTTCCGACGCGCATCGCCTTCGCGGTCAGCTCGCAGGTGGACTCACGGACGATTCTCGATATGTCCGGCGCGGAGAAGCTGCTCGGCCGCGGCGACATGCTGTACATGGCGCCCGATGCGGCGAAGCCGAAACGGCTGCAGGGCGTCTACGTGTCGGACGAAGAGATCGAACGTCTCGTCGACTTCTGGACACAGGAACGATTCTCCGACATCGAACGCCCCACGTACGACCACCTGTACGACGAAGCGAAGGCCGAGCTCGATCAGGAGGGCGCCAGCGACGACATGTTCGAGCGAGCGAAAGAGCTGGCGTTCGAGCATAACCGCATTTCGACGTCGCTGATCCAGCGGCGGCTGCGGCTCGGCTATCCGCGCGCAGCGCGGCTGATGGATATGCTCGAGGCGGAAGGTATCGTCGGCCCCAACGAGGGCGGTGGTTCGCGCCAGGTGTTCAACCCCGACGACAAGCCGCCGTTCACGGCGCCACCGGATGAACTGCGCTTCTGAGCGCACGCGTGGCGCATCAAACTTCCACACGGCAAGAGGAGCTCCGTATGACCGCAGCAACAACCACCGTGCAGATCAGCGTCACGGAAGAGCACTTCCCGCGCTATGACGCCGCGCACGGCACACCGGATCCGATGGTCCGGCGGCTGCTGACGCTAACGCTGCCGGACGGCTCGGCCCGGTTCGAGCAGACGGACTACGGGCACCCCAACCGCTTCAATGCCTGGGAGCCGCGGGGCATTGACACAGCGCTACAGCCGCGAACGAACGAACTGCGCTCGGTGTGCGACGCGATCGCGCCGCTGCTGACGTAGCTCCGTCCGCGAACGCGCTTGTCACGGCAGGCCGGAGAGTTCCGCTGCCGTTGCGGGCGGAATATCGACGCCCAATCGGTAAACGAGGCCCGTATCTGTAGCGACGTAGACAGTGTTCGTGCCGCGCGCGACGGCAATACCTGTCGGATGGATACCCAGCAATGACTGCGGCATGACGTAGACGCCGCGCTGTTTGCCTGCGCTGTCGTACGCAACCACGCGCTCGTTCACGGGATCTGCGACAAGAACCAACGACCCCAAGACAGCGACACGCGGCGTTAGGTCGCCGTTGCCGCCCGCGCCACGATTCGGCTGGCCGGTCATGCCGTCGGCCGAGCGGATGATCTTGCCGTTCTGGAAGTCCGCTATGTACAACACGCCGCTGTCAGTCACGGCAATGTCAGACGGCTGCGAGGGCGCGCCGATCGCACTCGGCTCGGAGATTGGCAGCGTTGTGATTGCGCCTCCGGTGAGCGGCACACGGTACAGGATGCCGCGAGCCGGCGAAGCGACGTACGCGACGTCCTGCGCTGCATCGACGCCGACGCCGAATGCGCTCAGGAACCCGCCGGTGAACCGCTCGATCACTTCACCATCGAGCGTGACCAACAGCAGCGCCGGTGCGTCAACGTCCACGACGACGATCTGCCCCGACGCGGTCACATCGAGATCGCTGATCCGCTTGACGTCGATCGTGAAGGATCGGATGATCGTGCCGTCAGCCCTGATCACGACGAGGCGACTGCCTCCCCCAGCGACGACGGTGCCATCCGGCAGGGCAGCGATGCCCGCGAGCCTGTCTATGCCTTCCAGCTTGAGTGGCATTTCGGCCCAGGGACCGAGGTCGAGTGCGAACGTCACTTTCGCTGCGGCCTGCGCGCGGGCTTCCGGCACGCTGAACTCGCTGCCGTTGGCGCGTGTCCAGTCTCCACCGGGTCTCTTGAGCCAGAGCGACCAGTCGGGCTCGCCCTGCGCGATGTACTGGATGGAAACCGTGTGTGGGCCGGGCGCAAGGTCCAGCGATGCTTCGAGCCGCTTGCGCGGGTGCGTGCCGCCCTCGTCGATGAGGAGATCGTCGTCCACGAACACTTGCGCCGGGGACGTCCCATCGAGTGCGAACCCATATGCGCCTCCCGTCGTGGCGTCGAACACGCCGCGGTACTCGATGGCGCGCGCGTCGCCGATGGCGGGTGCCGGTACCGCGAACGGCACGCGTGCCGTCCCTACGGGGTCGCCGGAGAAGTCGCCGGCGGAGCGGTACGCTACTTCGAACCCCCGTTCGCCCAGGCCCGTGCCGTAGAGCAGGTCAGCCGCATCCACTGCATTGGTAGGCGATCCTCCGCCCATCGCGAGCCGAAGCTGCACGCGCCCGGGCGTCGCGATTCGGGCGGCAACGCGGACGTGGTGTTCGCCGATCGACAACGGGGCGAGGACGGCCATGCCCACGCCCGTCGCACTCAGTACAATCGGCACGGACGTACCGTCGACTTCGATCGATGCATCGCCGCCGGGGACGGCGAGGCTCACCCGCGTATCGACTGGCGACTTCGTCACCCAGAGATAGCCGTCCCATGTCGCGTGCACGTCGCCGCCCGCGAGGTCCGCTGCGGCCCACGCGCGGTTGAGCGGTGCGTGTGCCAACGTAGCCGGAGATCCGTCGCTTGGAGTGATGGTCAACGCCAGATCATGCGCGGCTGAGGTATCCGCTGCCGGGATGGTGACGCGCGCGTACGCCGGGCGGCCGAACGGATCCGTGTGATCTTCGTGCTCCAAGTTCGGGTAGAGGCGGCGCAGCGTCTCGACGATGGCGGACTGGTTGTCGTGAAGGAGGAGCAGTACGTCCTTGTCCCCGCGCGCGAACACGATGTTGTTTGCCGGGGTGTACGCCGCGTACGGATGGCCATGCGCGAGGAAGCGTAAGGCGGTCGCATCGCTGAACTGGCCTGAGACATACGTCCGGCTGCGTCCCGCTTCGTCCGCAACGATCTGTCCAATATCCGTAGGGACGGGCGTGAAGCCGTCGTACACGGCCTGGCTGTGTGCCTGGCGGCGGAACAGCTCGTTGTAGTTGAATGCCACGCTCCCGCCGACGCATAGTATCGCCAGAGCGGCGAACACGCGCGCGCCGCCTCGCGTTGATGAGAGGGGCCGCCATATCGTCGCGACCGCGAGCGCGACCAGCAGAAAGAGCGGGGGGATGGCGCCGATATCGCGAATGGCGCTGGGGTTCTCAATGCGCAGTGTCAGCGCGCCGGGTACGAGCGCCAACACGAACCACGGCGCGAGCACGCCGTGACGCCAGTTGCGTAGCGACCAGAGGCTCGCGGCGAGGCCAAGGACGAGCAGCGCAGCTGTGATGTCGTCGAGCATGGGTGCGCCGGGCAGATTGTGACGGCCGTTCGAGTCGCCGGCGATGTTCATCATTTCGAACGTCACGCGGATGTTGTGGCGGAGCGGTTCGTAGCTGCCGACGCGGTCGGCTTCCCGGAACACGTTCACTGCCCGCGTTCGCGCCAGCATGCGATCCGCGTTCTGCGCCGCGAAGATCGCCAGCGGAGCAACGGCAGCTGCAAAGGCGATCAGCCAGATCGCTAGGCCGCGCAGGTTTTCGCGGATCAGCCGCTGCTGCGTCGCCGCGATGTACAGCAGCAGCACGAGGACGTAGATCGGCACCAAACGAAAGGCGATGTAGCTGTAAAGCCCTGCCGCAAGCGCTACGCCGCCGAGCGCGAACGAGGCGCGGCTCCGCCTTTCGAGGCCGCGGATGAGGAAGTAGATGGCGAGAATCTCAAGAAGTGGTTGCAGCGACGCTTCCCACGAGACGCGGCTGAACGTCACCGCCCACCGCGAAGCCGCGAGCATGGCAGTGGCTACCAGTGCCGGTACCGCGCCAAAGAGGTGTCGAGCGAGCGCGTAGAACGCGACGACGGCAGCCAGCCCTGCCAGCGCCGGTACGACGCGGACGGCAAAGACGGTGTAGCCGAACACCTGTATCGAGCCTGCCAGCAGGTAGAGGTAAAGCGTCGAGTAGCCGAGCGCGCTATCAAACCAGATACGTGTGTGGTCGCTGTTGATCAGTGTAGCGGCATCACGTGCGTTCAGGGCCTCGTCGTACCAAAGACCGGGCGGGAACGACAAGAACTGCCAGAAACGGAAGAAGACCGCCACACCGATGACCGCAGCCAGAAGCGCAGCCTCGGTCCTCCACGACAGCTCGTACACAGGCGCCGACGGAGCGGCAGCCCGGCAACGCCGCGCCTGGACAAGCGCCGCGCCGCCCAGCATCGCCACGGCGACGACGAATCCCAGCCACGAATGCGTAACAGCGTCCGCATACCGTGTGAGGCTGAGCTGCATCGCGATGGCGACAGCCACAGCGGAGAGCGCCAGCACCTCCGGTGCCCGGTTGTGGATGAACGACGCTACCGGCGCGGGCCGCTCATCAGGGGCGTCGAGCGGCACGCTGCCGGGTATGTTCTCGTCCATACGCCTCCGTGCGGCCTGCCCAGCGCTCGATCGTGCGAACTATACGCCGCAGCGATACGCGCGGGAAGAGCGAGCCGGTTATGTGCGGCATCTAGCCCCGTCGCTCAGGAGGCCGGAGCGATGACGTCGGCCGGCATGTCGCGCTGCTGCAGCAGCCAGAGGCGGAAGTAACGTCCGCGCAGCGCCAGCAGTTCGTCGTGGCTGCCCTGTTCGACGATCTCGCCGTGGTGGAGCACGATGATGCGATTGGCGCTGCGCACCGTCGCCAGGCGGTGCGCGATGATGATGCTGGTGCGTCTCGCCGTGAGGCGCTCCAGGCTCTCCTGGATCAGCGCCTCCGTTTCCGAGTCGATGTTCGCCGTGGCTTCGTCCAGCACGAGCATCACTTCCGGATCGAAGGCGACCGAGCGCGCGAACGCGAGCAACTGCTTCTGACCGGTACTGAGGTTCGCTCCACGTTCTACGAGCCGGTGCTGGTACTTGTCTGGCAGCTCGTTGATAAAGCGGTCCGCACCAACGAGGCGAGCTGCATCGTGGACGCGCGCCGGCGAGATCGAGCCGTCCCGCAGCCGGATGTTCTCCTCGATGGTGCCTGTGAAGATGAACGGGTCCTGCAAAACGAGGCCGATGTGCTTTCGCACGTGGTGTTGCTTCACCATCGCGATGTCGTAGCCGTCCAGCAGGATGCGACCGTGTTGGATGTCGTAGAACCGCAGCAGCAGGTTGATCAGGCTGGTCTTGCCGGCCCCGGTGGCGCCGACGAACGCGACGCGCTCGCCCGGGGCGATCGAGAAGCTGACGTCCTTCAGCACCCAGGTGTCGGGTACGTACGCAAACGACACGTGGTCGAATACGACGGCGCCATCGATCTTTGCGGGCAGATCCAGCGCGTCGGCTTCGTCCTGCACGCCCTCGGGCTCGTCCAACAGCGTGAAGATGCGCTCCAGTGCCGCCATGGCCGACTGGAGGATGTTGAAGCGATCGGCGATTTCGCGCACGGGGTTGTAGTACATGCTCACGAGTTGCAGGAACGCTACAAGGCGGCCGATCGTCAGCGTTTCGTCCAGGACGTAGCGCCCGCCAATGACAATGACGAGGCCCGCGGTCACGGCGGACACCATGGCCACGACCGGCTCGAACAGCGCGAACGAGTGCACAACCTCCATGTTTGCATCAAGCAGGTGCTTGCTGTGTCCGCGGAACTCCTCGTTGTCGCGGCGCTGGCGGCCAAAGAGCTGGACGAGCAGCATGCCGCTGATGTGCTCGGCAGTGAAGCCGTTCAGGCGCGCGATGTGCAGGCGCTGCTTGCGGAACGAGTTCCGCATGACGATGGCGAACCAGCGCATGATCACAGCGAGCAGCGGCATGATGACGAAAGTGATGAGCGCTAGCTTCCAACTGATCCAGAGCAGTGCTCCCGCGACGCCTACGATGATGAAGACGTCCCTGATAATGGTCAGCGCACCCTGCGTCAGCAGCTCATTGAGCGCCTGGATATCGTTCGTCAGGCGGGTGACCAGCCGCCCAACCGGGTTGCCGTCGTAGAAGGCGATGGACATCCGCTGAAGGTGGCGAAAGAGCTGCAGGCGGAGGTCGTTCATCACCTTCTGGGCGACGACGACCATCTGCACGGCCTGGATGTATCCGAAGATGAATCCGGCGATCAACGTCGCCGTGTAGAGGGCGGCGATCCATGGCAAGCTGTCGGTCCTGCCCTTGGCGATATCGCGGTCGATGGCCTGCTGTAGGAGGAACGGCTGCGCCAGCGCCAGCGCCGTCGTGGCCAGCAGCAGCGCGAGCGCGAGCGCGACACGCCAGCCGTAGGGCCGCATGTATGGCACGAACCGGCCGACCAGGCGTGAGTCGTACGCCTTGCCGATCGCATCGTCTTCCTCGTGGTAGCCCATCGCCATTACGCCATACTCGTTTCCGGCTCATCGTCAACGGCGAGCTGCTGTTCGAGCCTCTGACGGCGGTCGAGCTGGGCGTAGGCGCCGTCCAGCGCGACCAATTCGTCGTGGGTGCCGCGCTCGACGATCTTGCCATCGTCCAACACCACGATCTGATCCGCCCACTTCACAGCGGAGACGCGGTGGGCGATGACCACGGCGGTACGCCCGGCGATGTAGTCGCGGACACCGGTGAGGATGCGCTCCTCCGTGTACGCGTCGACGTGCGACAGCGCATCATCGAAGATGAGGATGGGCGCTTCGCGGGCGAGCGCACGGGCGATCGCCGCACGCTGCTTCTGGCCGCCGGAGAGCGATACGCCGCGCTCACCGACCATTGTCTGCATGCCCATGGGCAGCTGCGGGATGTCGTTGATCAACTGCGACAGCTGCACCGCCTGCTTGACGTGCTGCGCGTCCGTCTCGCCGCCCCAGGCGACGTTCTCCTCCAGGCTGGCGGAGAAGAGGAACGACTCCTGCGGCACGAACGCGACGGAACGATGCAACTGCTCGATCGGGATCTCGCGCACGTCGTGGCCGTCGATGGCGACGCGGCCGCTCCGGACGTCGTACACACGCGCGATCAGGTTGACGAGCGTCGTCTTGCCCGAGCCGGTTGGCCCGACTATGGCGAGCGTAGAGCCGGCAGGCACATCGATAGTGACGTTGTGCAGTACTGGACGATTGAAGTAGGCGAAGCTGACGTCCTCGAACTGAATGGCGCCTCGCACGCTGGCCAACGGCTGAACACCCGGAAGATCGGCGATCGCCGGCTCGCGCCCGAGCACCTCCTCGACGCGTTCCATAGAAGCCGCCGCCTGCTGATATTGTGTGAGGGTCCAACCAAGGTTCACCATCGGCATCGATAGGAATGTGATATAGAAATTGAATCGGACGAAGTCGCCGATCGTGATCGCTCCGGACTTTACTTCCAGGGCGCCGACGTAGATGACGATCAACGTGCTGATGCCAACGAGCACCATGAGAAGCGGGTTCAGCGCCATCGCGAGGCGGGCAAGGTCGACGTTCGCCCGCTCGAACTTGTCCGCCTGCCGCTGGAACGCTGCCGCCTCGTTCTCCTCCTGCACATAAGCCTTCACCACACGGGCGCCGGAGAAGTTCTCCTGGACGAAGGTGGAGAGGGCGCCGAACTGCGTCTGCACAGCGTGGTAGCGCTTCTCGATGATGCCGCCAATCCAGACGAAGATCAGCGTGATGAAGGGCAGTGGCAGCGTCGCCAGCAGCGCCAGCTTGACATCGATCGTGAGCATGACGATGAGGCCGGTGATGAAGAGGAGTATGGGACGAAAGAGGTCCATGAGCCCCGGCCCCAGGAATTCGCGGACCGTAGTGACGTCGTTCGAAACCCGAGCCATTAGATCGCCCGTCTGGTGGTCCTGGAAGAATTTCTGGTCGAGCGACTGCATATGTGCATACACGTCGTTCCGCAGGTCGTACTCGATCTTGCGGGAGGAGCCGCTCACATAGACGCGCGTGACGTAGCGCATACCGCTGTCTACCGCCTGGATCGCCACGGTGAGCGCCGCGTAGAGATAGAGCTTGCCCATGGAGCCGTCGGAGCGGAAGCTATCGATGGCGTTGCCCAGCACGTAGGGCGCCATAATGCTGGCGGCGGACCCAATGGCCAGCGCGAGGAGGCCGACCGCCATGCGAAAGCGGTAGCGGAGGATATACGGCCAGAGACGGGTCGCGAAGATCACGCAGCTGCCTTTGACAAGAGGGTTTCTGGGGCCGATCACTATTTTAATTGACGCTTAACGTGCGCGGTAGAGTACAATCGGTTCGGCCCAACACGCGAAGCAGGAATCGTGAGGATGACTTCACGTATCTCTTGACACAGGACGCGGTTTGGGAGATTGTAGTGCCACTCGCGGGTTGGAGGAGACGCTTTCTCTTGAAGGGAGACACGAGAAATGGCCGGTAGCTACTGGGACAAGATGACGACGCAGCGCATTTCGCGGCGGCGCGTGCTACAGACGACAGGCGTGGCAGGCGCGGCTGCGGGCGCTGTCTGGCTGGTGGGCTGTAGTAGCAGCAGCAGCGACAAGAAGACGCCGACGAGCGGAGCCTCGACAACGCCGGGGGCCGCGCCCACGAAGGCTGCGGGCACGCCGAAGCCCGGTGGAACGTACTCGGTCGGCAGTACCGCGGATTTCGACACGTTCGACCCGTACATCGGCATCGCTGCGTCCGTGGGCTACTTCCCACGTCTCTACAACGTGTTGGTCAACTTCTCGGCTCAAGACGACACGTTCCGCTTCGACGACCTCTCCACGGGCTTCGAACAGCCGGACAACAAGACGTACGTCTTCAAGATTCGGCCAGACGTGAAGGTCAGCCCGAACGCGCTCGGCGTGCCTGAGCGCGCGCTGGACGCCAGCGACATCATCGAAAGCTACAAGCGGATCATCTCGCTACCGCAGTCGAACGCCTTCGCCTTCATCGGCAAGGAGATGGACACGCAAACGGCGTCCGCTGATAACGCGACGTACACCATGACGACGAAGCGGCCGTACTCGTTCTTCCGCAACCGCATCGGCAGCGCCATCAACACGATCGTGCCGAAGGAAGCGCTGGCAGATGCGACGATCGGTCAGCTCAAGCAGAAGGCTGCGGGCGCAGGCGCCTTCATGCTCAAGAGCTACACCGAAGGCCAGGGCGCGACGCTCCTGAAGAACCCTAACTACTACCGCAAGGACGCCTCGAACAACAACGCGTCGGTGCCGTACATCGACCAGTTCGACGTAAAGATCATCCAGGACCAGTCTGCCCTGCGCGTCGCCTTCCAGTCCGGCCAGGTTGACGTGTACGGAGCACCGAACGTCGACGAGGCGAAGCAGCTTCAGCAGGGCCAGAACTACACGGTGTCCAAGGAATCGGTGAACACGTTCATCGCCCTCACGATGAACCCGACGAAGGATCCTTGGAAGGACGACCGCATCCGGCTGGCCGCGATGCACGCCATCGACCGCAAGCAGTACATCGACCGCGTCTACAACGGCGAGGCGAAAGCGAACGGCCTCGTGCACTGGTCGATGGGCGCCTTCGCCTTCACCGATGATGAGCTTGCGAAGCTCCAGCCCTACGATCCTGCAAAGTCGAAGGCGCTGATCAAGGCCGCTACGGGCAACGACACGGTCAAGGTCAAGGTGATGTGGCCGGCCGACACCGACATCGAGCAGCACAAGCTGCACTTGCCGATCTGGCTGGAGCAGATGAAGGCAGCCGGTTTTGAGGTTGAGCCCGACGCACTGCCCTTCCCGACGTGGCTGGACAACTACACCAACCTGAAGTACGACGCGAGCCTCTCGCTGAACCAGATCTACGAGTACCCGGAGTTCAACATCGACTTCCAGCACTCGGAAGGCCCTGCCCGCAACAACATCTACGCCATCGGCGTCGGCAAGCTCTACCCGGAGATCGACGCGAACATCGATAAGGTGAAGTCCACAACCGACCACGAGGAGTTCGTGAAGGCGATCAAGGACTTGCAGAAGCTGATTTACGAAAAGGGGCCGACGTTCCTTCCGTTCGTGACGCCGTACAACTTCACGCTGTACAACCAGCGTGTGAAGAACATTCCTTCGGGAATTGGCTCTAGCGGTAACTTCGTGAACACGTGGTACCTGGACGGCTAGGCGGGAGTTAGCGCGGCCCCATGCAGACGTTCATTCTCCGTCGCTTGTTATCCGGGGTCGTCATCCTCTTCGTACTGTCCGTGTCCGTGTTTCTGCTGCTGCGTATCGTTCCGGGCGACCCGGCGATACGGCGGTGCGGGCTCAACTGCACGCGCGCCGGCATCGACGCGATACACAAGGAACTGGGGCTCGACAAGCCCTATTTTCCCGTGGAGCTGCGCCGAGGGGCGCCGTTCGTTTCGTTCAGCAAGGAAAGCCAGTATTGGAACTACATCTCTGGCGTACTCACGGGCGACCTCGGCACGGCGACATTTAACCAGAAGCCGGTCGCACCGCAGATCATCGACCGGATGCCGGTCACCATCGAGATCATGGTGCTCACCATGATATTTACGATCATTATCGGCTTGCCGTTCGGCATCGTGTCCGCCGTGTCACGCAACTCGCCGATCGACTACCTGGTGCGCTCCTCATCCGTGCTCGGCCTGGCGGTGCCCAGCTTCTGGGTAGCGACCCTGGTGCTCGTTTTACCTTCCGACTGGTGGGGCTACGCACCAACCATCGGACGTAAGATTTCGTTGATCGACGATCCTGTTGGGAACCTCAAGCAGGTCGCACCGGCTGCGGCTGTTCTGGCCTTGGGATCGGCCGCGGGGATCATGCGGCTCACGCGCTCGTCGCTGCTGGAAGTGATGCGACAGGACTACATGCGCACGGCGCGCGCCAAAGGCTTGATGGAGCGTGCCGTGATTCTCAAGCACGGCTTGAAGAATTCGATGATCCCGGTCGTCACCGTGCTCGGATTGCAGGTGTCCGGGTTGCTCGGCGGAGCGATCATCGTTGAGCAGATCTTTACGCTTCCGGGCCTGGGCCAGTTCACGCTTGTCGCGTTGCTTGCCAAGGACTATGACGTCGTCGAGACGATGACGCTCTACGCGGGCGTGACAGTTGTCGCGCTGAATCTCCTGGTGGATGTAAGCTACGCGTGGCTGGATCCACGGATCCGCTACTCATGAGGATGAACTGTGTCTGAGAACATCGCCGTCCAGTCGCCTTCCGTCCTGGCGGAGATGGGGATCGCGCCCCACACGGAAGGGACGGCGGCACAGCTCCGCAGACTTGCGACGCTTGCCCGACAGAACCCGTTGGGTACGTTTGGGCTGCTTGTGATACTGGTCTTCGTCATGGCGGCCGTCCTGGCGCCATACCTCGCCCCGTACAGTCCGACCGCGTTTTCCGGATCGAAGAATCAAGGATTCTCGAGCTCGCATATCTTTGGTACGGAAGTACTTGGCCGCGATATCCTGAGCCGCGTCATGTTTGGAGGCCGCATCTCCATGTCGGTCGCGTTCATCTCCGTGATCGGCGGGGCCACTGTAGGCATGCTCATCGGCATCATCTCGGGCTACTTCGGCGGCGCGATCGACTCCGTTATCCAGCGGACCGTCGACACGGCGATCGCGTTTCCGCCGCTGCTCCTGCTGCTCATCATCACAACATTGCTCAGCCCATCGTTTCGCACGATCGTATTCGCACTGACGCTTGCCGTGATTCCGGGAGTGACCCGCATCGTGCGGGGCGCCGTGTTGTCGGAGAAAAACAACCAGTACATCGAGTCCGCGCGGGCGAGCGGCGCCTGGCCGCCGCGGATCCTCCTACGCCACATCCTCCCGAACGTCGTTGCCTTGGGCATCATCGTCATGACGACCCTGCTGGGAGGGATTATCCTCGCGGAAGCATCGCTCTCGTTCCTGGGTCTGGGCATCCCGGGCGCTGCGTCATGGGGACGCGACGTAAGCGATGCGCGGACGAGCTTCCCGTACCACATCCCCGCGGCGATCTTCCCGGGTGCGGCGATCACGCTAACCGTGCTGGGATTCAACCTGCTCGGCGACTCGATCCGTGATATCGCGGATCCGCGTTTGCGCGGGAGCCGCTAGGGCCGTTCGGGCTCCGCTCTCGCCTCCAAGGCTGTTCTGCCGATATCCGCCTGATGGGCTCAGCGTTCTGGTGTTTCGTCGCGGCCGCGTCAGGTGAAGTTCAATTCCCGATACCAGTCGCATTCTTGACGGTTGTCCGGGGTTGCCGTAGCGTTGGCGGCAACGCGCACAAACGAAGGAGCCCGGATGACCGAGCCAATCTCCCGCTACTACACGTCGCAGCGCCTCAAGCTGCACTACGCCGTCTGGGGCGACGAGGCGAGCCCGCCGCTGCTGCTCATCCACGGCAACCGCGATCACGCCCGCACGTGGGATCAGGTGGCTGTGCAGCTAAAGCGCGAGTACTGCGTGTACGCCGTCGACCTGCGTGGCCACGGCGATAGCCAGTGGTCCGTCGGAAGCCAGTACAGCCTCCCCGAGTTCGTGCTCGATGTAGCGATGCTGGGGCGTGAACTGAACCGCAACCCGCTGACCGTGATCGGGCATTCGCTGGGCGGCGCGGTCGCACTGGAGTACACGGGTGTGTTCCCGCAGTTCGTGAAGAAGGTCGTAGCCGTCGAGGGGCTGGGACCGCCCGTCCGTGAACCCGTAGCAGCTTCCTCGCGGATGCGTTCGTGGATCGCGCAGATGCAGGAGTTCGACACACGCAAACCTCGCCGGTACACGTCGCTCGCCGACGCGACGAAGCGCATGCTTGAGGAAAACCCGCACCTGACCGGGGAGATGGCGCGGCACCTAACCCTGCACGGCATGCGGCCGAACGACGACGCAACATCGAGCTGGAAGTTCGATAACTACGTGCGGCTGCACTCACCGTACGAGTTCAACATCGCGGAGGCACGAGAGATCTGGAACCAGATCCGGTGCCCCACCCTGCTCATTCGTGGTTCGGAGAGCTGGGCATCAGACCCCGAGCAGGATGGCAAGGCGACGGCGTTCCACAACTACAAGAACGTGTTGGTCAAGGACGCCGGCCACTGGGTCCATCACGACCAGATCGACGCCTTCATGCAGGTGGTGTGGGATTTCCTCCGCGAGTAGGGCTCGTCCGCGCCGTTACGCCTCACCGCGCAAGAGCCCGAGCGCGGCCTCAGCAGCCTCGATGAAGATAGGGAGGTCGGAGGCGTCATCCAGGGCTTCCGCAACCACCGACGCGTCGTCCATGGGCACCTGCGCGACCGTACGATGATCCGACTCGCCCGGCCACTCTTCGCGGACGTGCATGTGGCTGCTCTCGGCGTGGCTCTGCACGATGAACTCCGCCTCGGAGGTGCGAACGTTCACTTCCGTGATCCCCGCGGGCTGCTCCACCCTGGCCACGAGCTTGAGCGTGACACCGCGACTACCATCGTAGAGCGTAGCCGCAAGGCTGCCGTCGTCTCGCTCGACCTCGGCAAGCGAAAGGCCGAGGCGGGAGATGAACCATCCGCCCATCAAGAGCATCTCGCTCGAAACTGCGCCACCACCCGTTATTTCGATGGAGCGTAGCTGCGAAAGCCTGCGCGCGCCATCGCCTCCATCGAAGAATTGTGCGACGAGCGAGCGCCAGACCGCCAGACGCCTCCACGCCAGGTCACAGACGGCAACGCCGTGCTTGCGATGTGCGACGAGGGCCGAGTGCAGCGCACTGGCGACATCTGGCGCATCTTTGGTGTCGACGAATACGATTTCGGCGTTGTCAATCAGCTCCGACGCGAGATACGACGTAAGATCGATTGGGCCGATCACCCAGACGTTCAGGGGAAGCTCCGGCACGAGCAGCGCCAGCACCGTCGATGCGAGGGCTTGCTCGTCGCCGACGCCGGCACGGAGGATCACCTCCTCGCTACAGACGTGACGCCCGCCCGCCGCCGTGCGCCAGCAGTGCGCGGAAATCGATGCTTCGCGGCCGTGACGTTCGGGCGAGACGACGGCGAGGACGCCGCGACACGGGTGCCGTTGGGGCAGCGACTCCATAACGCGCTCGAATCGCTCGACCGTCCAGGTCTCCGGGCCAATGCCGACGAAGTTCTGGGTGCGCAGACGAACGGATGCCTCGTCGGCGCCGGCTGCGGCCGTTTCGCGCCAGATGCGCGTGAACTCTTCTTCGATGGCGGCAGGCGACATCGTGATCGGGCGATCTTCCAAACGCTCCAATCCTGTCACATTCGATGCCATTCGCGTCCGTCTCGTTCGATCATTTCACGGGCCGCGTCTGGACCCCAGCTTCCGGCCTCGTACTGCTTTATCGGCGACGCACCGTCGGCCCACGCGTCCAGCACCGGCGTCAGCGTCTCCCAGGCGGCCTCCACACCGTCCCAGCGGGTGAAGAGCGTGGAATCGCCAAGCATCGCGTCCAGGAGTAGCCGCTCGTACGCCTCGGGTGGCTCGACGCCGAACGAGCTGCCGTAGCGGAAGTCCATGTTGACGGGACGGACGTCTGTTCGCGTGCCGGGTACTTTAGCGCCGAAACGCAACGATATGCCCTCGTCCGGCTGGATGCGCAATGCGAGCAGGTTGGGCGTCGGATTGTCGCCGGACATCTCGCGGAAGAGGTGCAGCGGCGCCGTCTTGAATGTGATGGCGACTTCCGTTGCGCGCTTCGGCAGGCGTTTACCGACCCGCAGATAGAACGGCACCCCGGCCCAGCGCCAGTTGTCGATCTGCAGCTTCATCGCCACGTACGTCTCCGTTGCCGACGACGGCCTGACGCCATCCTCCTCGCGATAGCCGGGCGCCTGCTCGCCGAGTATCGCTCCGGCGGTGTACTGCGCCCGGACCGTCTCCAGTCCAACATCTTCAATTGGGCGAACCGCCTGGAA
>CAYWOO010000103.1:0-21939 GCA_964458665.1 uncultured Dehalococcoidia bacterium | reverse complement strand
TATCGACGGCACCAGCGTCGGCGGCTGTTCGTTCATGATCCACGTCCGCCACGCCGCCGCCGCCATCCAGGCCGGTCTCTGCTCCGTCGCGCTGATCACCCACGGCGAGAGCGGCCGATCACGCGTCGGCATGGGCGGCTGGGGTTCCTCCCGCCAGATGCCCGGCGCCCAGTTCGAGGAGCCCTACGGCGTCGCCGGGCCGCCCACGCGCTTCACCATCCCCATCCTCCGTCACATGCACGAATACGGCACCACGCACGAACAGCTCGCATCGGTCGCCGTCGCCACGCGCCGCTGGGCCGAAAAGAATCCGCGCGCGATGATGCGCGATCCGATCACCGTCGAAGATGTGCTCAACTCGCGCATGATCGCCTACCCGATCCATCTGCTGGAGTGCTGCCTCGTCACCGACGGCGGCGGCGCGCTCGTCGTCGTCTCCGCCGACCGCGCGAAGGACTTCCCCAAGAAGCCGGTCTACGTGCTGGGCACGGGCGAGTCTTCGGAGCATTCGATGATCAGCCAGATGCACGACTTCACCGAGTCGCACGCGTTCAAGATCTCCGGCGCGCTCGCCTTCGATGAGGCGAAGATCGGCCGCAAGGACATCGACCACGCCATGTTCTACGATGCGTTTGCCCACACGCCCATGTTCGCCCTTGAAGCGCTGGGCTTCGTCGGCAAGGGCGAAAGCGGCCCCTTCTTCGAGGCGATGCGCACGGCCCCCGGCGGCGGCTTCCCGCTCAACACCAACGGCGGCGGCCTCAGCTACACCCACACCGGTATGTACGGCATGTTCGCCATCCAGGAGTCCGTCCGCCAGTTGCGCGGCGAGGCGGCGTCCCAGCTGCCGAACGTCCGTACCAGCATCGCTCACGGCGTCGGCGGCATGTTTAACGCGGCCGGCACCCTCATCCTCACCAACGACGAACGGGCCTGATTGGGCGCCGCCGCCGAAGACCCCGGCTAGTCAGGCGCCGCCGCCCGATCCACGAGCGAGGCATCCGCCGCGTGGCACAGCCGTCCCCGGCTGTGAGTCGATCCCGCACGAATGCCACAACCAAGCCCGGATCCGCACCCTCCCCTTCGTGCCCCTTCGTGACCTTCGTGGCTCTCGTTCCCCTTGCGGCCCCTACTTCTTCGTGACCTTCGTGCTCTTCGTGGATCGTGCCCCGCGAACCGCCTTCGGAGCAGCACCAGCCTTCTCGCGATCACGCCGCAGCCGATACGACAACAGCATCACGTCGGCGTCGCTCCAGTTGACGTCCTCCGGCACCATCATCCGCGCCAGCGCACTCGTCGCACTCTTCGTCATCGCCAGGGTGAGGGGATCCATCGACAGCAGCTTCGCCGCCACCTTCCGCGACTCTGCCATCACCTTCGCGTCCGCCACCACGCGATTCAGGAAGCCCCATTGCAGCGCCTCCGCGCTCGAGAAACGCTCGCACATCATCACCAGCTCTTTCGTGCGCGCCGGCCCCAGCTCGCGCATCAACCGCGGCAGCGCTTGCCACGTCAGCGGCAGGTCCAGCTCCACCTCCGGTATCGAAAACCATGCCGACTTCGCCGCCACGCGCAGATCCATGCACGAAGCGAACACCACCGCGCCGCCAATCGCGATGCCGTTGATCGCGCCGATCGTCACCTGCTCCAACCGCTCCAGCATCGCGCTCGTCCGCCCGCCGATGTGTACGCGCAGCCGCCGGTCGAGATCGCTCGTCGCCTGCCCCGCTCGCACGCTGGAGAGATCCGCGCCGGACGAAAATGCGCGACCCGCTCCCGTCAAGATCACGACGCGTGTCTCGTGGTCGTCCTGCAGGTCACGGCACACCTGCTGTAGATCGTCGTGCATCTGCACGTTGATCGCGTTCAGCTTTTCCGGCCGGTCCAGCGTTACCGTCATCAACCCCGGCAGCTCCGCGTCCCGCTCCACCCGTACTGTCTCGAACGCCATCGCAAGCCTCCTCGCACATACGCGCCGCAACCCGCCCGGCGGCGCCTCGCGCCCCAACTATCCGCCCTCCACCCCCTAGGGTCGAATTCCTCGACGTCTCGCCGCCGCTTCTCCACCCTCCACCCTCTACCGTCCACCTTCTTTCCACCTCCCCCGTCCTTCGTGCCCCTTCGTGTCCCCTACGGGCCGTAGGCTTCGTGGCTCCCAACCGTCCGCGTAATTCGTGGTTCCCCCGTGACCCCTAGGCGACCTCCCGCGTCAAGACGCCGAAGATTGTGTGCAAGCACCCCGCTATACTAGCTTCGGATTCCACTTCCCCGCGCCGATACACACTCGTCCGGACTCCGCGCTTCGCAGCATGACGCTGCTGGGGCGCGCGTACCCTTCGGGCGCGCGGCATGGAGGCCTCGCGGACGCCGTCCCCTCCGCAGGAAGCGCGTGTCGATCAGTGGGCTTGTGACAAGAGACTGGACAGATGACGACCGACACACCGCCCGACTCCAGCAACGACGCGATCACGCAGGCGGCCTCGATCATCGCGCGTGCCCTCAAAGATGCTGAGGTGATCATCGCCGCCGACCGCGACGCTCGCGCAAACGTAGTCCCACCCGAGGTGCTCGAGACGATGGGGCGCTTCAGCGACATCCTCAGTCGGCTCGTCGACCACACCGAATCGCTCGCGACCCGCATGTCCGACCTCACCGAGACCGTCGCCAGGCTCGCCGAAGCACAGGCAGCGCCGCCTCCGCCGGAAGTCGCCAAGCCGCACCTGCCCGACCTCGAACCCTCGTTCGCGGCCGGCGGAGAAGGCATCGACGTCACCATCGCCGCCGTCCCAGGTTTCCAGGGGTTGATGGAGATTCAGCGCGCTCTCGTCCGCCTGCCGCAGGTGCAGTCCGCCGCCGTCCGTCGCTACCAGGACGATGAGGCGGCCATCCAGCTCGTCCTCGGCCAGCCCATGACCGCCACGACCATCGCCGAAGGCGTCACGGCCGGCACCGGCAAGCGCACCTTCGTCGACGAAGCCCGCCCCGACGCCCTCCGCCTCCGCCTCCGCTTCCTCAACAACGCCTGATCGAGTCACAGACGTAGCACCGTGCTCCGTAGCGCCGGCTTTTCTGCCCGCGCGGCCTCCGTGCGCTCGGGCCCGCGCGCCGACCCGCCCCACGCACTGGCCTGCCGCTGGGGACGGATATCGATGCTCTATGGGAGTTGCAGAGCCCTCTGTTGCGTGCTCGCCTCGCAGCGCGGCCGTTCAGCCCGCGTCGTGTGAGCCACCGGCTCACCGGCTGATCGGCTGACAAGCTGTCAAGCTGACAAGCTGACCGGCTGACAAGCTGACCGGCTGACAAGCTGACAAGCTGACAAGCTGAAATGCTGAAACCGTCAGCGCCCCGACCGCTCCGCATCGCACGACTGCATCAGATCCGTCAGGATCTGCTTCGAATCAACTGCCGTATCGCGCGTGAGCACGTGGCCGCCCATCATCTGCACCGACTGTGCGGACCCGCCTTGAGCGAACAGCTCACTCGCCTTCACGAAGTTCTCGCATGCGGATGGCAGCGTCGCCGCGCCGGACGTGGCGCTTCCACCATCGCGGGTCATCAGCACGATCACCACGAGTGCGGTCGCCAGGACCAGCACCGCAAACGGGATCGCGCGCCAATAGCGCCGCATCATGCGCCCCTTTCCGGGAATCCCCGGGATCCCCCTATGATCTTCGGCGCATTGGCCCTCACCCGTAAGCCCCCTACGGCAAGGCCCCACCGACCGACGAAGCGGAATGTTGATCCCGGAGGCGCGAATCCTGCTGCACAGCCGGCGCGAAGCCGAACATTCAGTAGGCCCTTCGGTAGAGCACGAACGCTGGCGCTCTGTCAGCGCGTTCGCTCGCCGTCGGACAAAGGCAACTGATGAAGTATGCGCACCGGCTCTCAGTGCGTGCCGCAACGGCGATCCTCATCGTCTGCGTGCTCGCCGCGACCAGCGTCATCGTCGTCGCCACGCGTTCCAGCGCGAACCGCCACGACGCCGCCCGCCAGGAGGCCGCGCGTGCCATCAACAACAGCGGTCTCTACGAAACCTCGCTCAGTTCGGTCTACGACGAGTGGGTGACCGTCATCACCTACTTCGTCAAGAGAGATCCGGCGTACCTCGAGCGGTTCGCCGCGTCGCGTCGCGCCGCGAACGATTCGCTCATGGCGCTGCGCGAAGACGCACTCATCCACGATCCCGAGGACGCCGCGCGCCTGGACGCGCTGATCCAGACACATGCTCGCTTCGCCGAGGGCGACCAGAAAGTGATCACGGCGATTGGCAGCGGCGATCTGGCTGGCGCCATTGACATCGCAACGAACTCCGGACTCACCAACGACTCCGAGCAACTCCTGGCGGATCTGGGCCAGCGGATCGCCGACCAGCGCGGCGCGCTGCGCGCCGCCCAGGACGATCAGCAGGCTGCCGAGGCCTCGACGCTCCGCTGGTCGCTCGGCATCGGCGCCATGTGCGCGGCGCTCATGCTCGCCATGGGGTTCGCGGCGTTCGAGTGGATCGGCCGCCCGCTACGGCGGGCCAGCGCCGCTACGCGCGCCATCGCCGCCGGCGATCTCACGGCGCAGGTGCAGCGGGAAGGTCCCGCCGAACTCGCGAACCTCGCGACCGACGTCAACAGCATGGCGGAAGCGCTCATCCGTCGGTCCGAGGAGCTCAACGCCTATCTCTCCAAGAATCTTGAGACCCGTACCACGGATTTGGAACACGCGAACGCGGATCTCGCGCGCGAGATCGACGTGCGCAAGCGCGCGGAGGAGACGCTCGCGCGTACGCTGGAGATCGAGCGCGAACTTGAGGAACAGCTGCGCCACCAGGCGTTTCACGACCCGCTCACCAATCTCGCCAACCGCGCCCGCTTCATGGACAGGCTCGAACACGGCCTCCAGCGCGCCGCCCGCCGCGCCGAAGGCCTCGCCGTGTTGTTCATCGATCTCGACGACTTCAAGTCCGTCAACGACAGCCTCGGCCACCCCGCCGGCGACCAGCTCCTCATCGAAGTCGCAGGGCGGCTCCAGTCCTGCCTGCGCCCGGGCGATACAGCGGCCCGCCTGGGTGGCGACGAGTTCGCCATCCTGCTTGAAGAACTGGGCGACACCGAACACGTCATCGCCGTCGCAACGCGACTCATCGAGGCACTCCGCGTACCAATGGTGCTCAGCGGCACGGAAGTCTTCGTCCGCGGCAGCATCGGCATCGCCATTAGCACCAACGAGTCGACCGCGGAGGAGCTGCTTCGGCGCGCTGACGTCGCAATGTACGCCGCAAAGTCCGATGGCAAGGGCCGATTCGCCATCTACGATACGGTGATGGAGAACACCATGGTCGGCCACCTCCAACTGGCCGGCGAACTGCAGCGCGCCCTCGAGCGCGGCGAGCTTGTGGTGCACTACCAGCCCAGCATCATCCTCAGTTCCCAGAAGATCGCCGGCGTCGAAGCCCTCGTCCGCTGGCAGCACCCGACGCGCGGGCTCCTGCTCCCGGGCGACTTCATCCACATCGCCGAGGAGACCGGACTGATCCTCACGCTCGGTCGCTGGGTTCTGCGCGAGGCCTGCCAGCAGGCGCGCAGCTGGCAGCTCGAATACCCGACCGATCCTCCACTGACGATGGCCGTGAACGTGTCCGCGCGTCAGATCCATCAGCCGGGCCTTGTCGTCGTCGTTGCGGAGGCGCTGCGCGACTCCGGCCTGCCGCCCGAGACCTTGATCCTCGAGATCACGGAGAGCCTCGTCATGCAAGATGCCGAGCTCGCGATCACGCGCCTGCACGAACTCAAGGCGCTCGGCGTGCGCCTGGCGATCGACGACTTCGGTACCGGCTACTCATCGCTCAGCTACCTGCGTCGCTTCCCCGTCGACATCCTCAAGATCGACAAGTCGTTCGTCGATGGCGTCGGACAGCACGGCAAAGAGCGTGAGCTCGCGCAGTCGATCATCGAACTCGGCCAAACGCTCAATCTCGAAATCGTGGCCGAGGGCGTCGAGCGCTCGGATCAGCTCGGCTGGCTCAAGTCCCGCAACTGCGACCTCGGCCAGGGCTTCCTCTTCGCCCACGCCATCAGCGCCGACTCCATCCGCGCCCTCCTCGGCGAAACCGCCGGCGGCGCCATGCCCACCGAAGAACAGTCCGCGTAGCGCGTCGATCATCGGTCGTCGGCGTGGGTCGTGCGAAACCAAGACGCGAAGCGCGTGGCATAGCCGTCCCGGCTGTGCGTCCGGCAAAGCCGGACCGACGCTCGGCTCCGTCCCGCAGCCAACGATCGCGTGCGCGCTCTCTGCCATCAAGCATCCCACCCAATCTGCGCAATCTGCGGTTCCGTTCCCCCTTCGTGCCCTTCGTGCCCTTCGTGTCCTTCGTGGTTCCCGTGTTTCCCGCCTCCCGCCTCCCGCTTCCCGCCTCGAACATCTATCCTCCCCCCAATGCACCTCCGCCACCTCGCGCTCCCCAACTTCCGCAACTACCCGAAACAGGAACTCGACCTCGCGCCCGGCGCGATCCTTCTGCTCGGCCAGAACGCGCAGGGCAAGACGAACCTCCTCGAAGCGGTCTTCCTCCTCGCCACGGGCCGCTCCGAGCGCGCCGACACCGACGCCGACTACATCGCCTGGTCCACCCGCGATGACATGCAGCCGCACGCCCGGATCGTCGGCACCGCGCAGCGCGCAGGCGCAGACGTGACCGTCGAGGTAGCGGTGCTCGGCCGCGCTGGCGCGAAGGGTCTCGTCGCATCGAAGCGATTCAAGCTCAACGGCGTGCCGAAGCGCGCATCCGACGTCATCGGCGCCATCACGGCCGTCCTCTTCACCACGGACGATATGGAGTTGGTGAAGGGCGCGCCCTCAGGCCGACGCCGCTACCTCGATGTGATGCTGTCGCAGATCGACCACCACTACCTGCGCGCGCTCCAGCGCTACACGAAAGTGATCACGCAACGCAACGCGCTGCTCAAGCGCATCCAGGAAGGCAGCGCGCAGCCCGCCGAACTCGCGTACTGGGACGAAGAGCTCGCGCACGACGGTGCGGCGATCCTCACGGCGCGCGCCGTCGCCGTCGCGCAGCTCGCCGAGGCTGCGGCCACCACGCACGCCCGACTCAGCGGCGCACGCGAGCAGTTCGCGCTCGCCTACGCACCGCGTTTCGCCGACGCCTGGCCGGCGGCCCGCATCATCGAAGCCGGTACCGACACCGTTGCCGCTGCGCTGCTCGAGAAGCTGCACACCACGCACCCGCGCGACATCGCCGCCGGCGTCACGCTCACGGGCCCGCATCGAGACGATCTCTCGATGATGCTTGGCGGAGAACCCGCCGCGTCGTTCGCGTCGCGCGGCCAGCAGCGCACTGCCGCACTCGCGCTCCGCCTCGCCGAAGCGCGCCTGCTGCACACCCGCAGCGGTGAGCGCCCCATCCTCCTGCTCGATGACGTGCTCTCGGAACTCGACGAGTCCCGCCGTGCCAGCGTCCTCGCCGCCATCGACGCCGATCAAGTCTGGATCACCAGCCCCGACCCCGACCGCTTCGACGCCGCGTTCGTCGCGTCAGCGCAAACCTGGCACATCACCAACGGCTGCGCGGAGCGCGTGGAGTCGTAGGGGTGGCGGGCCGCCCGCACCGGCGTACGCCAATGATCGTGTAGGGGCGGGGCTCGCCGCGCCCGCGCGCCGAACTCAACCAACGCTCACGCAACGGTACTGCCGCCCGCGTAGGGCATTCCGTAGAATGCCCACGCTGTACGATCAGAACACTGACCAACGGAATCTACACGCGACCCGCTAAGCACGCATATCCCGCACCACTACCCCACCGGCGATCGCTCCGCCAAAAACCCCAGCACCGCCGACTTCAGCTCCGGCGCACCGACCGCCGTCAGATGATCGCCCGGCACCTTCACGAGCTTCGCACCCGGGATCGCCGCCGCCAGCTTGTCTGCCGATCCGACCAGCGTGTCCCCCTCGCCGATCAGCACCATCACCGGCAGCGTCACCGAGGCCAGCTTCGCCGGATCGAACGACGCGCGCTTCGAGCGCTGCATCGCCGCCAGCGCTCCGAGGTCCGCGCCGGTGCGCTCCGCGAACACGCGAAACCCGCGCGCCGTCGCGTCGGCCGTGGCGCCGCTCTCCTTCGCCTCCATCGCTTCCGCGAGGCCGCGCGTGCGCGCGGTGCTAAGCAGCGCGCCCGTCACGATCGAGTCGCCAATGCCGGCGAGGATCACGCTGCGAAACCGCTCTGGACGCCGCACCAGCAGCGACGCCGACAGCATCCCACCCATCGAGTACCCCATCAAATCCACCACGTCGATGCCAACGTGATCCATCATCGCGATCACGTCGTCGGCCATCTGCGTACCACCGTACGCATCGGGATCGTGCGGCTTGCCGCTCTCGCCGTGCCCGCGGCAATCGAGCGCCACGACGCGCCGCCCCGCATCGATCAGCGCATCGATGATCTTCGGCGCTCGCCAGTTCATCTCCAAACTGGCCGCGAATCCATGCACGAGCACAATCGCCGGCCCGCGGCCCTCATCGACGTAGTGGATCGGCACGCCGCTCGAATCAAACGTTGGCATCGGCACGCACCTTCCTCGCCTGCAGCACGCCGTGCGCGAACTCCATCATCCGCTGCTGATGCTCGATCTGCTGCTCCGCCGCGTACGACCCGTGACCTGCTTCGAACCACCGCACCTCGATCTGCTTGCCCAGCTCCAGCATCTTCTCTTCATACACCCGCATCTGCCGCGGCGGACAACGCGTATCGTTGCTCCCCTGGATCACCAGCACGGGCGCGCGCACCCGATCCGCGTAGGTGATCGGCGAACTGCGCGCGTGCTGCTCGGGCAGTTCCTGGGGCGTGCCGCCGAACAGCGCCACCTGCGTGCGCCGCAGCGTCTCAGCCTGGTCATCGAACATCAACACCCAATCGGCGATCGCCACGCCCGCCATGCCGCCGGCCCACAGTTCCGGCAGTTTGCCCAGCGCCAGCAGCGTCAGGTATCCGCCGTACGCCCAGCCCGTCAGGAAGATCTGCCCCGGCGCCGCGATCTTGTTCTCGACCAGCCACGCATGCGCCGCCGCCATGTCATCGATCTCCCAACGACCCAGATCGCCATTGATGCACTTTTGGAACTCGGTACCGAACGTGATCGAGCCGCGATAGTTGATGCTCAGCACCGCAAATCCGTGGTCGACCCATGCCTGCGTGCGCGGCGCGAACTGGTCCAGCGTTACCCCCGATGGCCCGCCGTGCGTCTCGAGGATCGTGGGAAACGGCCCCGCGCCGTCCGGCGTCGCCAGCCACGCCTGGATGCGTGCGCCGTTGGTCGATGCGTACGAGATCGACCGCCACTTCGTCCCGATCGGCGCGTCTTCGCCTCGCAACAGCACACGTCGCTCGACACCCGTCGTCTCGTCCAGCGCCACCACCCGCGCCGGCCGCGTCGAATCGCTCATCAGCGCGTAGATCTCGCCGCCATGCGCGAAGTGGGCGCTGAAGATCATCGCGGCAGGATCCTCCAGCCACGTCAGCTTCGACGAACGCAGATCGTGCACAGCGATCCGCTGCACCGCCTCGCTGATCTGCATCAGCAGCAAGCGCTGACCGTCCTCCGACCAGTCCACCGGCGCCACGTCGCCTGCGGCGTCTTTGAACGCGAGGTCCGTGCGCTCGCCGTCCCGCAGGTGCCAAATCAGCGGTCGCGTCGTGCCGCTCATCGTCGTCGAGCACAGCAAGCGATCGTCCCCTGCCACGCGCGAGAACCGCACCGCCGAGACGCTCGCGCCTTCGTCGTACAGCTCGCCGATGCGTTCGCCGCTGCGAGCATCGACCGCCACGAGATTCACGTCGGTCGACCCGCTGCGCTCGGTCAGGCCAAGCACCGCGATCGATCCGTCCTGCGAGAGATGCATGCCCCGCATCAGCGAGGTCGTGTGGAAGATCGCACGCCATCCGCCGATCTCGCCGCTCGATCCGAGATCGCTGACGTACGTGCGAAATCCTTCGCGCGTCGCCGTTGTGATCGCGATGTGTCCGCCGTCCCGGCTCAGCGACAGCGCTGCCAGCGCGTACGGCGGCAGGTCCGGCGTGATGTCCTCGGCGTCGCCGCCGTCATACGGCACGCGCACGACGTGGCCGATCTCGTTGCCCTGGTCGTCGTCCAACCAGTAGGCGAAGCTCGCGTCTGGGCTCAACCACGCCGCGACCTTCCCGGCCGGCCGAAACGTCAGCTGCCGCAAACCGCCCGAGGCAACATCCCAGGCATGGATCTGGTACACGCCGCCGCGATTCGCCACCGCCATCCCACGCGAAGGATCATGCGCGGCAACCGTCGCGCCCAGCACCGTCCACGCACGAAACCGCCGCTTCCACGCCGCACCCTCAGAAACATCAACCGGCAACAGCATCGTGCTCCTCTATCGAGGGAGGACTGCCTCGACAACCTGAAACCCACAACCCACAACCCACAACCTACAACCTACAACCTACAACCTACAACCTACGACCTACGACCCCCGCCCGTGCCGCCCCTCGCCGCCGGCGAACCGCATCGCGCCCTCGCGCGCCTCCACCACCACGGCGCGCCCCAGCTCCGCCTCGATCGCCAGACCTTCGACGAGCGGCTTGCCGAGACCGTCGTACACCGCCTGCCGGTCCGCCAGCACGCACGGCTGCGGAAACGCCGCGATTTGCTCCGCCAGCTCCAGCGCCGCGGCCAACGCATCGCCGTCCGCGACGACGCGCGACACCAGCCCCATCGTCATCGCCTCGTGCGAGCCCACCAGCCGCCCTGTCAGGATCATGTCCAGCGCGCGCCCCAGCCCGACGATGTGCGGCAGCCGCTGCGTCCCGCCATCGATCAGCGGCACGCCCCACCTGCGCTCCAGACAGCCGAGCTGCGCGCTCGCGCCCGCCACGCGCACGTCACACCAGCACGCGATCTCCAGCCCGCCCGCCACCGCGTACCCTTCGATCGCCGCGATCGTCGGCTTCGGCGATCGCAGCCGCGTGAACCCCATCGGCCCCTCTGGCGCCATCACCGGATTGCTCATCGCCTTCAGGTCCGCGCCCGCGCAGAACGCCTTCCCGCCCGCGCCGGTCACCACCAGCACGCGCGCCCCGTCGTCCGCGACGAACTGCTGATACCGCTCGTGCAGCAGCGCCGCCGTCGCGCCGTCCACAGCATTCCGCCGCTCCGGCCGATCGATCGTCAGCACCGCCGCCGCCCCAATACGCTCGTACAGCACACTCATGCCGCAAAGCGTACCGCCGCCACCCCGCCGCGCAAGCGCACTCTCCCTCTCCGCCGGGCGGAGAGGATCGGGGTGAGGTCACCGATCGAAGAGTCCCGACTGAAGACAAGCCCGGCGTGAGATCCCGCCTCCCCAAGAATCCAGCACGGTCTCCGATCCGAGCCTCCTCTCCCCCAGTGGGAGAGGAGGTGGCCGAAGGCCGGAGGTGAGGGGGCCCCGTGCGCCGCTAACTGTTCGCACCCACAAACAGAAAGGGCGTCCAATGGACGCCCTCTCTAAAACTACAAACTACAAGCTACAAACTACGGCTGACTGCCGCCGCCACCGCCAAACGGAGGCCTCGGTGGCCCTGGAGGGCCGTCCGGCCGGTTCGGCCGCCGGTCGCGCAACCCACCGTCGGCGCTGCGAGCCGGAGGCCCGCCGTTGCCACCACCGTTACCGCCGCGGTCGCCGCCACCGCCGCCGCCGCGGTATCCGCCGCCGCCCCCACCGCCGCCACGAGGCGGTCCGCCGCGACCACCACGGTCGCCGCCGAACCCACCACCGCCGCCACGACCGCCACGATCGCCGCCGCGGTCACCACCACGATCGCCGCCGCCCGGGCCGCCGCGCGCCCCGCGCTCCGCGGCCTGCCGCGCGACAACAGCGGCGACGTCCGTCTCGCCCGCCAGCACGGCGCGGCGCGACAGGTTGATCCGGCCCATCGAGTCGACCTCGGTGACCATCACCTGCACTTCGTCGCCGATGCTCACCACATCCTCGACCGACGGCACGCGGAAGTCCGCCAACTCGGAGATGTGTACCAGCCCGTCCTTGCCCGGCGCGATCTCGACGAACGCGCCGAAGTTCATGATCCGTGCGACGCGGCCCGTGTAGATCTGGCCGACCTCCACGTCCTTCGTCATGCCCTCGATGATCGAGATGGCACGCCGCGCCGACTCTTCGTCCGTGCCGCCGATGAACACCGAACCGTCGTCCTCGATGTCCACGGAGCAGCCCGTCTCTTCGATGATCGAGCGGATCACGCGGCCACCGGGCCCGATCACCGTGCCGATCTTCTGCGGGTCGATCTGCAGGCGGTACATCCGCGGCGCGTACGGAGACATCTCCTTGCGCGGCTCGGAGATCGCCTCGATCATCTTCCCCATGATGTGCATGCGGCCCTCACGCGCCTGCGCGACGGCAGCTTTCAGCACTTCCATCGGAATGCCCTGGATCTTGATGTCCATCTGCAGCGCCGTGATGCCCTTCTCGGTCCCGGCGACCTTGAAGTCCATGTCGCCCATCGCGTCTTCCAGGCCCGCGATGTCGGTCAGCACCTTGTAGTTGCCGCCTTCACCCATGATCAGGCCCATCGCGACGCCGGCGACCGGCGACTTGATCGGCACACCGGCGTCCATCAACGATAGGATCGTGCCGCAGGCGCTGCCCATCGACGTGCTGCCGTTGCTCGAAAGCACTTCCGACACGACGCGGATCGTGTACGGGAAGTCCTCGACGCTCGGCAGCACCGGCGATACCGCCCGCTCCGCCAGCGCGCCGTGGCCGATCTCGCGGCGGCCCGCGCCGCCCATCCGTCCCGTCTCGCCAACCGAGTACGGCGGGAAGTTGTAGTGGTGCATGAACCGCTTGCTGTCGATCGGCGACAGCGTGTCCAGCCGTTGCGCATCGCCGACGCCGCCCAGCGTCGTCACGCTCAGCACCTGCGTCTGCCCGCGCGTGAACAGCCCCGTGCCGTGGACGCGAGGCAGCACGCCCACCTGGCACCAGATCGGCCGCACTTCGGCCGACTTGCGCCCGTCCGGTCGCTTGTCGTCGTTCAGGATCGATTCGCGCACGGTCTTCTTCATGAACGCGTCGAGCGCTTCGCCGACGGCCTTCTCCGTGTACTCGGCGCCGTACTTCTCGACCAGCACCGCCTTGCGCTCGTCGAGCGATCCCTGGCGCTCGTCCTTCGCCAGCGCAAGGAACTCGGTGGTGTCGCCGGCCAGGTCGGCGAACACGAGCTTCTTCAGCTCCTCCGGGACAGCGACCGGCGTGAACTCCCACTTGACGGGCCTCAGCGCCGCGATGATCTCTTCCTGCAGCTCGATCAGGATCTGATTCTGCTGCTGCGCGAACTCCATCGCACCGAGGATGATCTCCTCCGGCGCCTCGTTCGCACCCGCCTCGACCATCATGATCGCGTTCTTCGTGCCCGCCACGACAATGTCGATCAGGCTCTCTTCGAGCTGCTGGAACGTCGGGTTCACGACGTATTGGCCGTCGATGTAGCCGACGCGCACGGACGACACCGGGCCTGCGAACGGCGCGTCCGAGATGCACAGCGCTGTCGACGCACCGACCGTACCCAGCACGTCCGGATCGTTCTCCTTGTCGACCGACATCACCGTGATGACGACCTGCACTTCGTTGCGCATGCCCTTCGGGAAGAGCGGGCGCAGCGGGCGGTCCGTCAGCCGCGCGCTGAGGATCGCCTCCGTCGAAGGCCGCGCCTCGCGACGGAAGAACGAACCGGGGATCTTCCCGGCCGCGTACATCTTCTCTTCGAAGTCGATCGTCAGCGGAAAGAAGTCCATGCCCGGGCGAGGCGTCCGTGCCATCGTCGCCGTGCACAGCACCACCGTGTCGCCGTAGCGAATCCAAACCGCGCCGCCAGCCAACCCGGCCACGCGCCCATGCTCGATGGTCAGCGTCTTGCCACCAAGCTCTCGTGTAAATGTCTTAATATCAGGTCCAGCCATGTATTGAGGATCCTCCATCCTTCTTGGGTGAACGGGCCCGTTGTAGGCCCGGGTAATTCGTCATTTCAGAGAGTGGCACAGCCGTCCCCGGCTGTGAGTCCCCTCGTTGTTCGCACTCCGTAGTTCGTACTCCGTAGGGACAGGTCTTCAGACCTGTCCGTCTCTGCGTGGGAAGATGAGCCCGCGATCACCGGCACGACCCTCCATCCCATCCCCTCGCCACGTCGTGGAGAGGGGTGGCCCAACGGGCCGGGGTGAGGTGCGCGTGCGCTCTCTGATGCCCGTACGCGAGAGCAACACGCACGCGATCACACCGCAGCGCTCACGCGCCACACGCGTTCGTCCAACCATGCCAAAGATTGCGCTGATCTTGTACGTCTTCCGTCCCGAGTCCCTGACCCTGGGCAAATGGAAAGGCCTCCGCGGGCACCTGCCCTACTTGCGGAGGCCGAGCTTGGCGAGGATCACGCGGTAGCGCGATACATCGTTCTTGTTGAGGTACGCCAGCTGTCGCCGGCGCTGTCCGACGAGCTTCAACAGCCCGCGCTGCGTGTGGTAGTCGTGCTTGTTCGCCTTCAGGTGGTCGGTCAAGTAGTTGATCCGCTCCGTCAGGAGCGCGATCTGAACCTCAGCGGACCCGGTGTCCGTCTCGTGTCCCTTGTACTCGCCGATAACCTCAAGCTTGCGCTCTGCAGTCAGCGCCATAAGCGTTCGTCTCTCCTCATTAGTATCGATGGAGTCTATCGGACTCCCGCCCGAAAGGGCAACCGGGGTATCCCCGCATCTGCGATCGAGCAGCAAGACGTCAGGAGACGCGCACCTCGTAGAGCCGCACGGGATCCTCGAATCCACGCAGCACTACGTCACCTTGGTCGGCGAATAGATGGCCCTTCCCGGCCGCCAGCTCCCGCACAACGTTCGACGCCAGTACCTGGCCCGGCTCTGCCTTCGCACAGACGCGTGCCGCCATCTGCACCGATGTACCAAACAGGTCGCCTCGCCCTCCCGGATCGTCCTCGGCGACCGGCTCACCGGCATTCAGCCCGATGCGCACCCGTACGGCTGAATCCGCGTGCTCCGCGTTGTGTGCGGCGAACGCCCGCTGGACAGAAATCGCGCAATCGAGCGCGCTCGACGCGAGCGGGAAGGACGCCATGATGCCATCGCCCGTGTGCTTGACCTCGCGACCGCCATGCTCCCTCAACGCATCCCTCAGCAGCCCATTGTGTGTGCGGAGCAAGTCTTGCGCGCCTGCATCACCCAGCCGCTGTGTCATCGACGTAGACCCTTCGATGTCCGTGAACATGATCGTGACGAGCCCCGACTGTTGCTCCGCCGCAGGCTTCGCCTTTGGACGGGACTTCTTCTGCTCTCGATGCTCGTCGAGAAATGCGAACAGCTTCTCGTTGACTTCTGCCCGGGCTGTGCCGAGCGGAACGTGCGCCCCGTCGTACGTTACAAACCTCGCGCCTTTGATCCCGGCGGCTATGTCCCGCCCGGCAGCGATCGGGATCGCACGATCCTTCGTGCCGTGCAACACCAGCGTCGGGGCGGTGATATCGCCGAGCAGTCCGGCTACATCACGCGCGTAGTCCGCCTCCAGCATCGACGCCGCCTCTTCCCCGCTCGCGGCCTTTCGCTGGAAGCGCTGGAACCAATCGATCTCTTCCTGGCTCGCCCCGTTCATGAACAGGTTTGCCAGCGTCATCGAGCCCACGCCCCATTCGGCACGGACGAGCGCAAGCATCGCGCGTTGCGCGTCTGGCTTGCTCAACGCGCTGCCCAGCGGATACGTCCCCTGTAGTACGAGATGCGACACTTGCCGCGGATGCGCCGCTGCATAGGCGATCGCGATCGGCCCGCCCTCCGAGTAGCCATAGAGCGCGAACTTCTTCAACTTCAATTGCGTCACGAGGGCTTCGAGGTCGCGCACCTGCGCCTCGGTCGAGAGATCCTCTGCAGGACGCGTCGACAGCCCGGTGCCCCGCTTGTCGTAGATAATGCGCTGGTATCCACGCGCGACGGCGTCGCGCACGCCGTCTCGATACGCCTCGTTGCTTTCCCACATCAGTTCGATGTGGCTCGTCCAGCCGCTAATGCTGATCAGGGGGTAGCCATCGCCGTGGACCGCATGGGCGATTCGGATCCCCTCGGGCGTCGTGCAGAATTGGATGCGCTGTTCCATTGTGCCGCCATCATACACCCCAACGGGTGACGGGTCATTGTCCGGGGCGTGGGCCGTCGTCGCGTTATGATGCCGCGATGTCCTCCAACCTCCAACCTCCAACCTCCAGCCTCCAACGACCGGCAGTCGCCATCGTCACCGACAGCACCGCCTGCATCCCTGCCGAACTCGCGCAGCAGTACGGCATCGAGATCGTGCCGGTGCACCTGATCTTCGGCGGACGCACCTTCGTCGATTCCCTGACGGCCGACACGCGCGAGTTCTATGCGCTCCTCGCAAAGTCCACCGGCCGCCCGACGACCGCCGCGCCTTCGCCGGGCATGTTCCTCGAAGCGATCATCCGTGCCGCACGCCGCGCCGACAGCGTGCTCTGCATCACCGTCTCCGCCCAGTTCAGCGCCATGTATGACGCCGCACGCCAGGCGATCGAGATCGCGAAGACCGACCTCCTGCACGCCGATATCCGCCTGCTCGATTCGCGCAACGCCGCGATGGCGCAAGGATTCGTCGTGCTCGAAGCCGCCCGCACCGCGGCTGCCGGTGCGACCATCGGAGAAGTCGCCGCGCGCGCCGAAGCGATGTCCGGCCGCGTCACCCTCCTCGCCATGCTCGACACGCTCTCGTATCTCGCGCGCAGCGGCCGCGTCCCGCGCGTCGCCGCCTGGGCCGCCGGCATGCTGCAGGTGAAGCCGATCGTCAGGTTCAGCACCAGCGGCATCAAGCTCGTCGCCCGCACGCGCACCCGCCCGCGAGCCCTCGACCGCATGATCGATCAGCTCGCCGCCGACACCGCCGGCCGCCCCACGCATCTCGCCGTCCACCACGCCAACGCCCCCGCCGACGCCGCGCACATCCTAGCCTCCGCCCAGCAGCGCCTCACCATCGCCGAGTCCTTCACCACCGAATTCACGCAGGTCATGGGCGTCCACACCGGCCCCGGCCTCGTAGCCCTCGCCTGGTGGTGCGAGTAGGCTATCCACAGATGTCGCAGATGGGCACAAGATTAGTGAGGGGGAAGGATCGAGCGTTGGCGGGCGAAATTAGGCTGAGCGCGCGCCGAAAGTTCAGGAACATACAGGCGCACGACCAGGAAAACTGAAGGCCCTAGCTATCTGCGATTCCTTCTCAACCAATCCGTGCCATCCGCGCAATCCTTGTTTCGTCCCCCTTCGTACCCCTTCGTGCCCTTCGTGGCTCCCGTCACCCAATCTGTGTCCATCTGTGAAATCTGTGGATAACGCCGCCAGCCTGTCATAATGCCGGGACGATCCGAAACCACGCGCCAACCCGCCAAGCGCCGACGCAGGAGATCACAGACCGATGAGTCGAGAACAACGCCGGGCCGACCGCAAGCAGCAAACGCGCCCCGGCGCGCCCCCTCCCTCTCGCCGCACACCCGTCAAGGTTGCCGGGGGCAGTGGCTTCCCCACGATGGCGCTCGCGATCGCCGGAGGCATTCTGCTGGTCGCCGGGCTCCTCGTCTACCTGATCGTCCAGTCCAACTCCGACACGGAAACCCTCAGCGCATCGGAGAAGGCCGAGCAGAACGAGAGCACCGACATCCCCGGTACGTTCGTGCGGTCGCAAGGACGCGCACACTTTCCGGGCAACTTTGCCGGCCACCAGATGACGCCGTTCTGCGAAGGCGTGCCGCAGTCCGACTCCGCGAAGCTCGCGATCGTCGGCGCCGGTGGCACGCCATCCGGCAGCACGACGCCGACCTCAACGCCAACATCCACGGGGACGCCCGAACCATCGACGACCCCAACGCCCGGCGGCCCGACGCCACACGGCACCATCGATACGACGCCGACGGTTCCGTCCAACTGTTACAACAGCAATCCGCCGACCTCCGGTAAGCACCTCAACGTACAACGAAACGTCGACGTCGGTGGTGGCAACATCGTCAACATCCCGGCCGATCCCGATGTCTACCCGGACGATGTCGAGATGCCGCGCGACGCCATCCCGCACACGCTCGAGCACGCCGGTCTCTTCATTGGCTGGAACTGCAAGAGCGGCGACACGGCATGCACCGACGCGGCGCAGCAGCTGAAGGATCTCGTCAACCGCCGCATCGACGATCACGACAATCGCGTCGTCATGGCGCACGACAACGACCTGCCCGAAGGCACGTTCGGCCTCGCAGGTTGGACCCGCGTGCTCAACTTTCCGTACACCGAATGGGAGCAGCAGAAAGCCCTCGCCGAAAAGTTCATCGCAACGAACTCATGCCGCTTCGACCCCGAAAACTTCTGCCGCTAGTGCGGCTGCGTCACGCCGCCGAACCGGCAATAAGGGGGCGCCCTAATGGGCGCCCCTTGATGCATCCAGCACCAACTACAAACAACCCACTACAAACTACAAACTACGAACGAACGCCGGATACACCCATCGCTGCATCGCGATCGCCAGCGCCATGCCCACGACGCACACGGCGCATCCGGCCGCCGCATCCAGTATGTAGTGATTCGCCGTGAATACGACCGCCGCCAGCTGCGCCCACGGCAACAGCAGCCCCATCCCCCGCAGCAGAGGATGCCGCATCGTCACGAACATCAGCCCGCCGATGATCATCGCCCAGCCGAAGTGCAGGCTCGGTACCGCCGCATACGGATTCACGAACGCGCCCAACGACTGCGCCTGATAGCTGAGATCGTTGTACATCTCGATCGTCCCCACGAACTCCCCCGTCGGCAACAGCCGGGGCGGCATCACCGGAAAGAGGAAGTACAGCACGAGGCTGATCGCGCCCGACAACAGGATCGCGTCGCGCGCGATCGTGTACTCGTGGCGGCGGGAGAAGTACATCCACATGCCGACCGCCACGATCAGCGGAAAGTCCAGCCAGAAGTAGATGAAGTTGAACAGCGAAATCAGCCACTGACGATGCAGCACGATCTCTTGCAGCTGCGGCTCCCAGAAGATCCCCATCGCGCGCTCCAAATCGATCACGTGATTGGCGTTCGCGAGCGCCTCGCCATCGCGATCCACCACCGCGCCACGCACAAGGAAATACAACAGAAACGCAACCGCCACCAACGCAATCTCGAACACGTCACGATACGCGCGATGCCGCCGCACCGTCTCGGCCCCGCGCCGCAGCACGCTATCATCGCGCGCCGCACCCGTCTCCCCGCTTCCCATCTCTCGCACACTCACGAATTAGTACTCTCCCACTCAAACCACGCGCGCCACGCAACGATCACCGGCGGAGAACCGAGAACTACAAACCACAAACTAAGAACCACAAACTCCACAATAACACCGACGTTATGCGCGAATCACATCTGACGAAAACCGCAAGAAAGTTTTCGCGCGCCCGCGCCCGCAGCGATGCTGTGGAAAGGGGAGAAATTCTCTGCCATCAGTCGTCATAAAAGCCTTGATCACCTCACGGCACAGACGTATCATCCCCCTTGTCCTGAGGGGCTCCGGACGGCTTCACACAGACCGCATCGTCACACGATTGCATCTGTACCGCGGCCAGGGAGGGCACACACCGCGGTGAAGCTAGTACGCATGTCGGAGGCCGAAAACTCAGGACGCTCTGGATCCTAGACGCTCGATAAGCCGCCCGCTGTTCACCGGACACACCGTCGGGGGAGATTCGTGTTGCCTCTTGCAGGACGCAGCGTCACACCAACACCGCACTCGCACGATCACGCACTCACCACGAACAACGCGCCCCGCAGGCGCGATGCGATCGCACCGCCCACGCGGGCGCTGCTGCACATAGCGATCGTCCCACTCGTCAGCGTCAGCGCCCCGGCCTGGCTCACGCGCCGCTCTCCCAACTCGTCATCGGCGAACAGCGGCGTCGTCGAGGTGCCTCACGCGCGCACGCTCCCGCCGTTCATCACGCCATTGATCTCGCTCGCCGTCCCATCATGGCCAATCCGCCACACCAGACAAGGCCGTACCCCCCCGACGACGGACGACCGACGACCGGCGACCACCCCGTGTCCTTCCTGGTTAATCCGAACCAACGACCAACAACGAGCGACCGGCGACCCAACCCAACCCAACCTTCGTGCCCCTTCGTGCCCTTCGTGGCTAACCCGCACCCCCCCGACGACCGAAGACCGAAGACCGAAGACCAACAACCAATGACCACCACCGCACCACAGACTCCCGCGACCACCTGGGCCGCGACGCTCGGTCAACTCCAGATGATCGTCACGCCCGCCAACTACGACACCTGGCTGCGCGAGACCATCGGCCTCCGTCACAGCGACGGCTGCTTCGTCGTCGGCGCCCAGAACGACTTCGCCACCGAGTGGCTGCACACCAAGCTGCGCCCCCTCATCCTCAAAACCCTCGCTCGCGTCCTCGGCCACGCCGTCGAGATCGCGTTCGAGGTCGTCCGCCCGCACGACGCACCCGCGCCGGTGCTGCTCGCCGCCGACGACCCCGCGCCATCGGGCGGCGTCCCGGCGTTCCTCCACCGCACCAACGCGCCGCCGCCCGCGCTCAACCCTGCGCTCACGTTCGATACGTTCGTCGTCGGCGACGAGAATCGCATGGCGCACGACGCCGCCCGCCGCGCCGTCAACGCGCCCGCCGTCACGAATCCGCTGACCATCGTCGGCGCCGCCGGCCTCGGCAAGACGCATCTGCTCAGCGCCATCGGCCACGCCGCCCACGCGCAGGGCCGCACCGTCATCTACGCCCCCGCCGAGCGCTTCGGCAACGACTACGTGCGCGCGCTCCCCGGCAAGATCGAGCAGTTCCGCCAGCGCTATCGCACGGCCGATGTGCTGCTCATCGACGACGTGCAGTTCCTCGAAGGCAAAGAGAAGTTCCAGGACGAGTTCTTCCACACCTTCAACGACCTCCACGCCGCCGGCAAACAGATCGTCGTCTGCGGCGACCGCATGCCCGCGCACATGACCGGTCTCACCGACGCCCTCCGCTCGAGACTGCAGTGGGGCCTCGCCGCCGATCTCCGCAAGCCGTCCTTCGCGACGCGCCTCGCGATCCTGCGCGCGAAAGCGCGACAGCACGCCGCGCAGCTCTCCGACGCCGCGCTGGAAACGATCGCCGAGCGCAGCGTGCAGTCCGTGCGCGAACTCGAAGGCTGCCTCAACCGCGTCCTCGCGTACATCCCGCTCGTCGGCGGCAACGCCACGCCCGAGGCCATCGAGAAAGCGCTCTCGCCGTTCGCCGCCGCCGATGCCGCGGCAGCCGCCGTCGCGCCCGACGGCGACGCGATCGTCGCCGCCGTCGCCCGACGCACCGGCGTCACCCCCGCCGACATCCGCGGACGCAGCCGCAGCCGCGACGTCACCTACGCGCGCCACCTCGCCATGTACCTGATGAAGCAAGACGCCCGCAGCACCATCGCCGAGATCGGCCGCCACCTGGGCCACCGCGACCACAGCACCGTCCTCGCCGGCATCGCCCGCATCACCGGCGAACTAAAGACGCGCCCGGAGACGCGCGCCGACGCGGAAGCGATTCGCGACTCCCTCCGCACCGCATCCGAGGAGCTTCGCGCCCAGGCGGGGTAGAGCACGCAGGAGCCCGAACGGTGGCAATTGACCCCTTCCTCGAAGCACTAAACCGATGCACCTTCTGCAAGGCCAACGCGTATTGCGTCGGCTTCGATGCACACCACCTATAGGGGTTGTTGCCGAACTGATCGCGTTTGAGCTCGCAGCGGTGATATGATCGACATGGGCGCGTGGCCTCCAGTGAAAAGGAGGCCGCCGATGATGGGCCAGCGGGACTTCGAGACCAAGCTCTACTACCAGCTGTCGATCG
>CAYWOO010000102.1:0-48175 GCA_964458665.1 uncultured Dehalococcoidia bacterium | reverse complement strand
GGAGGCATTCCGGCGCAGCATCACACAGCGGAACGACCCGGTCGGACTCTCATAGCGAATGGACCAGAGATCGGGGGCAGGTCAATCCCGCCAGCCAGGCTGTTCGGCAGATCGTGGCTTATGTGGGCCTCGGGGTGCTCGCCAGCGGCAGTCTGGTTGTTCTTCTAAAGATTCCGTTCGCGCTCAAGCGCCGGTTCGGCGCAAACGCCTGGGTGGCGCTTGCCGTTGCAGGCGCGCTTACCGGCCTCGCCGTGCATCCCGTCCTGTTCTATGTCTCATTCATGAACGACTGCACGCTCGATGTCTCCGTCCCATACAACGTGAGCGTCTGTAGCGACGGGTGATGCAATAGTCCATGCGTGCTGGAGCGACTTCATCTTTTCTAGCGAGCCGCATGATGCGGCGGGCGGTAACCTCGCCCGGGGCGACGAAGGTGGCATGCCCGTAAGAGGCGTGCTCATCTACACACAGTCCTCGCGCACTTGACAAACATTTGTGCTGATCGTATGCTCAGGCTCCCCTCTGATTAGAACGGGTGTTCTGGGAGTTGGTTATGCCTGATGTCATCTTTGAAGAGATCGAGTGCAAGAGCGCGGTGAACCGCGTGTCGCAGGGGTCGGCGCGGATGCTGCCGTTCCGCTGGACGCTGAACCCGTATCGAGGCTGCCAGCACGCATGCACGTACTGCTTCGCGCGCGGCACGCACGAGCATCTGGGGTACGACGCCGGGCGCGACTTCGAGACGCGGATCATCGTGAAGACGAACGCGCCGGAGATGCTGCGGCAGGACCTGTCGCGGTCGAGCTGGCAGCGTGAGCTGATCGGCATCGGCACGGCGTGCGATCCCTATCAGGCGGCGGAACTGAAGTACTCGCTGACGCATCGGATCCTGCGCGTGCTGCGCGACTTCGCGAATCCGGCGAGCATCGTCACGAAGTCGCCGCACGTGGTGCGCGACGCGGACGTGCTGGAGGAGCTGAGCGCCGTCGCCGACGTCACCGTCAGCTTCAGTGTTTCGACGCTGGACGAGGAGGTGTGGCGGCGCATCGAGCCGGCGACGGCGCGCCCGCGCAAGCGGTTGGAGGCGATGAAGCTGCTGGCCGAGCGCGGCATCCGTTGCGGCGTCATGCTGGCGCCGGTGTTGCCGGGGCTGACGGACGCGCCGGAAGCGCTTGAGGAAGTCGTCGAAGCGGCGCGCGAACACGGCGCGTCGTTCATCCACGACAACGTGCTATACTTGAAACCAGGCACGAAGGAATGGTTCATGCCGTTCCTCCGCGAGGCCTATCCTCACCTTTCCGAACGCTACTCCAGGTACTATCGCGGCCCGTACGCGCCAACGACGTACACACAGGACATTCACCGCGCGGTGGATCGACTGCGGCTGAAGTACGGCATGGTCGCACCGCGGCGGGTGCAGCCGTCGGTCGGACAGATGCAGCTTGCGATGTAGCCGCGCACGCACCGCCTCTCGGCTCGAACTGGCCCGCGGCCAGCCTAGAGCGAACCGAATTCATTGCGCTTTAACGCCGGCTTAACCTTATGCCGGGCTGGATGGCCGATACTGGGGTCGAATCCGATTTGGGTTCAGCCCAGATTCGAGTCCCAATCGTCGAACGAGGAACAGCATCGAAATCATGCCCCTGCCACAGGCCACCGGCTTCATCGATATCGCGCCGCCCAAGTCGGCCCCGCCGCAGCTCGTCCAAATCGGCGCCGCGCTGGAGGCCCTGGATGGGCGCGTGCTGACTCGCGGAGTCGCCGAGATCGGCGAGTCTGGCGGCCACTGGAAGGCGCGGATGACCCAGCTCGATCGGCCGGGTGTCGTCGCGTCGATGTTCTTTTCGGAGCGCGCGCGGGACGTCGTGCTGCGCCTCGACGACGGACGCCACGGCCGGGCGCGGATCGCCAGCACGAGCTTTCTCGCGGCGAGCGAGCGCATCTGCGACCTGACCGGCATCGACGCGCTGTCGGCAGCGCCCGCGTGACGTTGCGCTCGCTTACAATGCACGCGTGATCCACCTCTTCTACGGCAAAGACGACTACCAGATCCGCTCGGCGCTACGCGCCCTACGCGACGATCTCAAACAGTCCGACGACATGCTCGACAGCAACACGACCGTCCTCGACGGCCGCACGATCACGCCGCTGGAGTTGCTGGCGCACGCCACTTCGGTGCCGTTTCTGGCGCCGAACAAGCTGGTGATCGTGGAAGGGCTGCTCGGCAGTCTAGGCGCGATCAAGGGCGGGCGGCGCAAGAAGAAAGGTGACGGCGACGACCCGCTCGATCCGTGGCGCGACGCCGCGGCGCAGCTCGCGGACAAGAAGACGATGCCCGAGACGACGATCCTCGTGCTGGTCGAGGGCGAGGTCACCAGGACGAACCCGGCGTTCACGATCTTCGCCCCGATCGCGCGGACCAGGGAGTTCAGCGCGCTGGGCGGCGGCGAGCTGACGAAGTGGCTGCACGAGGCGGAGAAGACCGAGAAGGTGAAGCTGACTGAAAGCGCCGAACGCGCGCTGCTGGCGGCGCTTGCGCCGGACCTCTGGGCGCTGAAGAACGCCGTCGCGATGCTGGCGGCGTACGCGGAAGGCGAGACGGTCGACGAAGCGCTGGTGCACGAGCTGGTGACGGCGACGGACGACACGAAGTTCTGGGACATCACCGACGCCGTGGTCGCCGGAAACGAGCGCAAGGCACTGTCATCGCTGCAACGGATGCTGACCGACGGCTCGGCGCCGGCGATGCTTTCGGCGATGCTGGTGCGGCAGTACCGGCAGATGGCGATCGTCAAGGACATGCGCGATCGGCGCGCGGCGCAGGACGAGACGGCGCGCGTCGCGGGCGTGCCGTCGTTCAAGGTCGCAGCCGTGAGCGCGCTCGCGTCGCGCTACTCGTGGCCGATGATGCGCGCCGCGTACGACCGCCTGCTGGCGGCGGATCTCAGCGTCAAGCGCGGGCTGCAAGACGACGAGTCGGCGCTGCAGTTGCTGGTGCACGAGTTGTGCGCGATGGCGCCGAAGGGCGCCGCGCCGCGTGCGGCGTACGCGCGGTAGAGCAAGCGGGATAGCGGAGTTACGTGCGTCCGCCAAGGTGCGGCGCTCATGACTTTCCACAATCAGGGACGGACGACTCAGCGCAGCTGCGGTTCGAGTTCCTCCGCCCACGCCAGGAGCTGCTCGTCCGCTTGCCAGCGGCCAATGACCTGTAACCCGAGTGGCAACCCCGCAACACTCGTCCCGGATGGCAAGCTCACGGCCGGTAGCCCGCTGTGCGTCCACGGCAGGTTCATAGCTGCGTCGCCGGTGCTGTCCAATCCTGCGGGTGCGGCCCCGACTGCGGACGGTGCGAGCCAAGCGTCGATAGCATGCGCGTCCATCAACGCCATGAGTTCGCCGCGCAGCCTTTCGCGCCCCAACAGCGCGTCAGTCAAGTCGCGATCGGCCAGCGCTCGACCTCGCTCGACAAGGGCCGATGTCTTCGGATCGTAACGCTCGCCATACGTCGTGAACCACTGCTCGTGAACGCGCGCGGCCTCTACGATCACGATGAGGTTGTGGCGCTTGCGGATGTCGTCGTGGTCAGACATTGCCGGCAGCGATACGCAGGGATACCCCGCGCCAGTCAGGCGTTCAATGAGAGCGTCAAAGTGCGAACGCGCTTCATCGCTGGCGTTGTCTAGATAGGGACCTTCCGGTATTCCGAATACGGGGCGGGGTAGGCGGCCGACGGTCTGCCAATTTCGACACAACACGCTCGCGGCCAGGGCCACTCCCGCGGCGTCTCCGGCGAGAACACCAACATGGTCGAGCGACGGCGCCAACGGGATGACATTTTCACTCGAGATGCGATCGTAGGTCGGCTTGTAACCTACGACGCCGCAGAACGCCGCCGGGCGGATGATCGATCCCACCGTTTGCGTGCCGAGGGCCAGCGCGCAAAGGTCGGCGGCGACGGCAGCCGCCGATCCAGAGCTGGAACCTCCTGGGGTGTGACCCAGGTTCCGCGGGTTATGCGTGGGACCTGGGGCGGCGTAAGCAAACTCGGCGGAAACCGTCTTGCCGATGAACAGTGCGCCAGCGGCGCGCAGGGCGGAAACACAGGCGCTCTCGGGGCCTTGAAATACCTCGGGCGGCAGCTGGCTGCCCGCCGTCGTTGGCAATCCGTCGACGCGCATGATGTCTTTGATTCCGACGGCTACGCCAAACAGTGGAGGGCGGTGGGCGGGCGTGGGCCAGTGGATCCGGAGCGCCGCCGCATCCGCCCGCAGCCGGGCGAAACGCTCGGCTTCAGGCATGAAGGCATGGATCGCTGGCTCGAGGTTGGCGAAACGTGCTTCGAGTTCAGTGAGGTAGTCTTCCAAGGGCAACTGGCCCGTCCGTAGCGCATTGGCCAGTTCCGGGAGTGAATCAGGGATGGCCGTCCGGCGGCCCGCAGTATCGCCTGCCGGCTCAGTCTCCAAGAGGACCTCCGCGATCGGACAACGTGGCGACGTCGTGCCACTGGATGCCGATGTTCATTCGCTCAAGGGTAACGCTACGTCCGTTGCGTGACCAAGAAGGGTCCATCTCGGGTGACACTAGGAGTTAACGCCGGATGTCGGCACGCCCTGAGCCCTCTAGTGTTCGGAGATCGCCATGCCTGACGTTCGCACCGCGGAGGTGGCCTTACGGGAAGCTTCTCCGCTACGACGACCGCCAGCCGACGCCTCATTCTTCGTTCGCGGCGTAGAACATCGGATTGAAGCAGGCCGCCGCGTGGGCGGGTGCGGTCTCGCGGAGCGCCGGCCAGACGTCGTTGCGGCAGACGTTCACAACCTTCGAGCAGCGCGGCAGGAAGGCGCATTCGCCGGTGAGCGCAGAGAGATCCGGCGGGGCGCCGCGAATCGGCTGGATGCGACGGCCGGGATCGTCGAGGCGCGGGCGCGCGCCGAGCAGTGCCGCGGTGTATGGGTGCTGCGGACGCGCGTAGACATCGGCGGTGGCGCCGTGCTCGACGATGCGGCCGGCGTACATGACGGCGACTTCGTCTGCGACCTGCGCGACGACGCCGAGGTCGTGCGTGATGAGGATGATGCCCGCGCCGAGGCTGTCGCGCAGCTCCCGCAGCTCGGAGAGGATGGCCGCCTGCACCGTGACGTCGAGCGACGACGTCGGCTCGTCGGCGATGATGACGCTCGGGCGCAAGACGGTCGCGATGGCGATCATGACGCGCTGGCACATGCCGCCGGAGAGCTGGAACGGGAACGATCCGGCGACGCGTTTCGGCTCGGCCAGCCCCTGTGCTCGTAGCGCATCGAGCATGATGCGGCGCGATTCGTCCTTCGACACGTCGAGGTGCGTGCGGACGATCTCTTCGACCTGCGATCCGATCGTCATCACCGGATTGAGGCCGCTGGTCGGATCCTGGAAGATCATCGAGATGGCGCGGCCGCGGATTCGGCGGAGATCGTCGCCCTTCAACGACCGCAGGTCGCGGTCGCCGTACATCACGCGCCCGGAGTCGATGCGGCCGGGGCTCGGCACGAGGTTGAGTATCGAGAGCGCGATGGTGGTCTTGCCGCAGCCGCTTTCGCCGACGATGGCGAGCGTGGTGCCGCGCCGCAGGGACAGATCGACGCCATCGACGGCGCGCACGGTGCGGTCGCGCTCGCGATAGGAGACGCGGAGGTCTTCGATGCGGAGGATCTCGTCCATGTGGGCCTCCGGTCGTGCTGGGGCTTCGAGTATAGCGCCGGGGATTCGGGAACCACGAAGCCTACGGCCTTGGGGGGCACGAATGATCACGAAGTTGGCTGAACGAGAAGAACGCGTTATCGCGACGCGAAGCGTGGAGCATAGCCGCCCTCGGCTGTGCGTCCGGCAAAGCCGGACCGACTTATTACAGCCACCTCCCGCGGATGCCGGTCGCGTGCGAAACGCTGGTTTGTGTGGAGTGCGCGGCTCGGAAAAGCGTCGCGCGGACGACTCACAGCCGGGGACGGCTGTGCCACTCGCTTCGCGGTTGCTGACGGATCGTGTTAGTCGCGGCGGCCGACGGTGGCGAGCACTTTGCCCTGGATCTCGACGTTGTTGGCTTCGGTGAAGATGGGCTTCATGGTGCTGTTCGCGGGCTGGAGGCGGACGCGGTCGCCTTCGCGGTAGAACTTCTTGAGCGTCGCCTCGTTCTCCTTCTTCAGCCAGGCCGCGACCATATCGCCGTCGTCGCAGGAGTTGGTCTGCTCGAGGATGACGATGTCGCCGTCGTTGACGAGGGCGTCGATCATGGACGTGCCGCGGACCTTGAGCGCGAAGACGTTCTCGCGGCCGCGCGTCATCTCTTCGGTCGCCTCAAAGACGTTGTCGTGTTCGATGTTGTCGGGCGACGGCACGGGGATCGGCTGGCCAGCGGCGATCGTGCCGATCAGCGGCACGGAGATGGTGCGCGAGCGGCGACCGCCGGAGCGGTCGAGCAGCTCGATAGCGCGTGAGACTTCGCGGTCGCGGCGGATGAAGCCCAGGCGCTCGAGCGCCTTGAGGTTGTAGTCGACGACGGACGTGGAGCTGACGTCGCAGCCGACCTGGATGTCTCGGATGCTCGGCGGATAGTCGTGCTCGTCGATGAACTCGCGCATGAACTTGAGGATGCCCTGCTGCTTGGGGGACAGACCCTTCATGTGAATGCTCCTCTCGTCGCGCTGTGGCCCGCGCGGTTACCGATCATAATCCGGCAATCGTATGTTTCAAACGCCTGTTCTGGTCGTCGGTGCAATCGTACGGGGGTAGAACATGCTTGTCAAGAGCAAGCAATGGCTAGAGCAGCCGCGGCTGTCGGACCGTGGCCGGAGCGATCCGGACGCTCAGCCGAGGAAATCCAGACTGGAGCGTTTCAACTGTGATCGACTACGAGGGTTAGGGGAGCATTTTGGAGGCTCGCGGGTGCAGACAGCATCAAGTCAGCACACCGACGGACGAGAGTGCGACGGACGCTACACGCCGCCGTCCTACCGTTACTAATCCTTCCGATCGTCACGAGCCTGAGAGCTTGTGAGTGGGGTGGCCGAAGGCCGAGGTGCGGGGTACCCTCGGCAGTGGAGGTTCGGCGATGGCACAGGCACCGGTGACGGCGAACGATGCTGAGCTGATCGCGCTGTCTGAGATCGTGGGGCTGCCGATTCTGGAGCGGCAGGGCGAGACGATCGCCCGCGTGAAGGACGTGATCGCGCGCCACCAGGAGGGCGCGTATCCGGCGGTGACGGGCATCGTGTCGCGGGCGAGCGGGCGCGAGTTTTACATTCCGATTCATCGCGTCGCCGAGATCGGGCCGCGGCAGGTGCGGCTGATCTCCGGTGCGGTCGATGTCGGGCGATTTCAGCGCAGGGACGGCGAACTGCTGCTTTCGAAGGACGTGCTCGACCGGCAGGTGATCGATGTGCGTGGCACGCGCGTCGTCCGTGTCAACGATCTGTACCTGAGCGCTGCGCCGGACGGCTATCGCGTCGTCGCGCTCGATACGGGCGGCGGCGCCATTCTGCGGCGGCTGCTGCCCGGTGCGATGCGCGATCGCTTCGCGAGCCGCATGCTTACCGACTGGCGCGACGTCGAGTACCTGATGTCCGATACGCCCGCCGTGCGCCTCAAAGTCGGCCACCTGCAGCTCCGCAAACTGCGGCCGCAGCAACTCGCGCGCATCGTCTCGGAGCTGAGCAAGCAGGAGGGCGCCGAGGTGCTGGCGTCGCTCGAAGAGGAGCACGCGGCCGATACGCTCGAGGAGCTGTCGACGGAGCAGCAGGCGCAGCTGCTCAGCGCGATGCCCGTCGAGCAGGCGGCCGATCTGATCGAAGAGATGGAGCCGGACGATGCGGCCGACGTGCTGGCGCATGTGTCGGCGCCGCGCGCGGAAGAGCTGCTCGAAGAGATGGATCGGCCCGAGTCGGAGGCGGTGCGCCGGCTGCTGGAGTATCACCCCGACACGGCCGGCGGCATCATGACGACGAACATCCTGCAGATCGCGCCCGATCGCCCCGTCTCGGAGGCGCTCGTCGTGTACCAGACGCGCGAGGACGCGCCGGACTTCGCGTACTACTTCTTCGTCGTCGATGCGGACGGCGTGCTGGCGGGCGTGCTCAGCATGCGGCAGGTGCTGATCGCCCCGGAAGGCGCCCTCGTACGCGACGTCATGACGCCCGAGCCCGTGACCGTGCGTCCCGATGACGAGCCGCAGCATGTCGCCGAGATCATCGCGGAGTATAATCTCCTCGCCATGCCGGTCGTCGGCGAAGACCAGCGCTTTCTGGGCGCGATCACGGTCGACGACGTATTGGACGTGTTGTTGAAAGAGTCATGGAGACGTGGACGCAGCCGCGGGTTTGGCGGCTGAGTCGTAGACATGGGAACTAGCCGTCATTCGGAATACAGGTGCGCAGCAGGAGCCGAACCGTGCTGAGCCGCAGGCCGTCCGGCCCGCGCGGCCGCGTTCCTTCGCGCGCCGCTTTCCTCGCGTAGTTCTCCTTCTAGGCATCCTCGGTCCAGGGCTCATCGCAGCGAACGCGGGCAACGACGCCGGCGGCATCGCGACGTACTCCGCCGCGGGCGCGCGCTACGGGTATCAGCTGCTGTGGGTGCTCGTCGTCATTCTCGTCGCGCTGATCGTCGTGCAGGAGATGTGCGCCCGCCTCGGGTCGGTCACGGGTATGGGCTTCTCCGATCTCGTGCGCGAGCGATTCGGCATCCGCATGACGTCGTTCGTCGTGCTGGCGCTGCTCATCGCCAACCTCGGCACGACGTTCTCCGAATTCGTCGGCATCGGCGCGGCTGCGGGGCTGCTCGGCGTGCCGCGACTGATCGCGATCCCGGTCGCGGCGGTGCTGCTCTGGTCGCTGGTGGTGTTCGGCTCGTACAAGATCGTCGAGCGGGCTTTCCTGGCGATGGCGCTCGTCTTCGTTGCGTATCCGGTGGCGGCGGTGCTCGCGCATCCGGACTGGGGCAGCGTCGCGCACGGGCTCGTCGTGCCGACGGTGCCACACACGTTCGGCGGCACGCAGCTCGTCGTCGCGATCATCGGCACGACGATCACGCCGTACATGCAGCTGTATCTGCAGTCGACGGTAGCGGAGAAGGCGGTACGGCCGGAGGACTACGTGTACGAGCGCATCGATGTGATCGCCGGCTCGCTGTTCGCGAATCTCGTGGCGCTCGCAATCATGGTGGCGACGGCGGCGACGCTGTTCGACCGCGGCATCGCCGTGAACGGCGCGTCGGACGCCGCGCGTGCGCTCGAGCCAGTAGCCGGCGCGCTGTCGGAGTATCTGTTCGCCGTGGGGCTGCTCGGCGCATGTTTGCTCGCCGCGCCTGTGCTGGCGCTGACGAGCGCGTACTCCGTGACGGAGGCGATCGGCCTCGAGAAGGGTGTGTCGCAGGACTTCCGGCGCGCGCCCGTGTTCATGGGGCTCTTCACGGGCATGATCTTCGTCTCGATGGCGGCGGCGCTTGTGCCCGGCATCCCGTTCACCAACGCCTTGCTCCTCATCCAAATCGTCAACGCCATGGTGCTGCCCGTCGTGCTGTTCTGCCTCCTCCGACTAACAAACGACCGGGAACTCATGGGGAATCGCGCGAACTCGCGTTTCTTCAACGTGGTTGGCGTCGCGACCGTCGCCATCGTGGTTTCCCTCTCCGTCATCCTCACCGCCATGACCATCGCGCACCCGTTCCTCTAGCGCCCGCCCGGTCGCCGCAGCTTGATCGAAAGCCGCAGAGGCGACACTCTTGAGCGGGCTGCACGGGTCGGCCACTGATACGAAAGGAACGCCATGCAGCCGCTCGAAGGAATCAAGATTCTCGACCTGTCGCGCCTGGCGCCGGGTCCGTTCTGTTCGATGATGCTCGGCGACCTCGGCGCCGACGTGCTCCTCGTGGAAGCGCCCGCCGACGGCAAGCTGGCCGGGGCGATCGGCGGGCGCAACGCCGACGCGGAGAAGTACGCGGCGTATAACGTGCTGGGTCGCAACAAGCGCAGCATCGTCCTCAACCTCCGCGAGGCCGAAGCGCGCGAGATCTTCTACAAGCTCGCCGAGTCGGCGGACGTGGTGCTTGAGGGCTTTCGCCCCGGCGTGGTCAAGCGCCTCGGTGTGGATTACGAGACGCTGAGCAAGCGCAATCCGCGCATCGTCTACTGCTCGCTGTCCGGGTTCGGCCAGACCGGCCCGTACAGCCAACTCGTCGGGCACGACATCAACTACATCTCGGTCGGCGGCGCGCTCGGCATGGTCGGCTGGCCCGATGCGCCGCCAGCGATCCCGATGAACATCATCGCCGACTTCGCGGGCGGCGGCATGCACGCCGCTTACGGTATCCTCGCCGCGCTGATGGCGCGTGAGCGCACAGGCCGCGGCCAATACGTTGATATCGCGATGTCGGATGGCGTGCTGTATCTCCTGGCTAGCATGGTGGGCAACATCCTGATGGGCGGGGACTCGCCGTCGCGCGGTGGCACAATGCTCAACGGATCCGTGCCGCACTACAACGTCTACGAGTGCAGCGACGGTGGCTGGATCAGCATTGGCAGCCTGGAGCCGCACTTCTTCGTCAACCTCTGTAAAGCGATGGAGTGCGAGCAGTACATCCCGCATCAGTGGGATGCCGCGAAGCGCGCCGAGATGGGGGCGTACTTCAAGCAGCGCTTCGCCACCAAGACGCGCAGTGAGTGGTTCGAGATCCTCAAGCAGACGGACATCTGTGTCGGCCCGGTGTACTCGCTCGCCGAGGCGCTGGAAGATCCGCACAACGTCGCGCGCGACATGGTCGTCGAAGTCGACCACCCGACGCTGGGCAAGGTGAAGTCGCTCGGCGTCGGCACCAAGCTCTCCGACACGCCCGGGTCCGTCCGCTCCACCGCGCCGACAGTCGGGCAGCATACAGACGACGTGCTCGCATCGATCGGCTACGATGCCGCAGCGATTGCGTCACTGAAGGAGCGTGGCGTCACGGGGTAGCGTCGCCGCGTCCGCTCATCAGCGCTCGATCAGGCGCTGCGCCTGCTCCAGGCGCTCAGCAACGCGATCCGGAGCGCCGTGAAGGCGGGCGATCGCGCGCGCCCGCCGGTTACCGCGGGTCGCGCCTCCCAGCGTCGCCTCGGCAACATCGTTCAGGCTGGAGAACAGCTCGTTGAAGCTGTTCTCCCACGCAGCCAGCAGATCACGTCTCGTCGCGCCAGAAAGCGCGCGCTGGAGCCGCCAGTCGGCGATGATATCCAGCAATCGTGCGGGACTCCAAGACAGCCCCGCGTGTCCGTCCGCGAGGCGCCGCGCGGCGCGGGCGTCGCGCATCGGCAAGAGCATGAGCTGGACGACAACTTGCCGCGCTTCTCGTCCGGCGCCGGCCAACTGGGCGCGGTCGTCGAGCGGCAACCGCACCAACAAGCCTCGCACCTCGTCGTACATCGTCGTGATGTCGTTTCGAAGCGCTTCGATCTCGTCCGCCCGGAGTTCTGCTTCCATGCCTCGCTATTGTACGCCGCGCGCGTGCGCGACCCATCCTCCCTCTGGTGCTACGCTTCTTCGATGGACTTCTCCGATGAGGCTCCAGCAACGCCCGATGGCGATCTCGAGCTGACGATCACGCAGGTGGCGGCGCATCCGGAGCCGGACGGCAATCTGCGCGTGATGATCGGCACGAGCCGTGGCGAGATTCGCGCGGTGCTGCATCCGTGCGCAACGGCGCCCGCGGCCACGATTTACGTGGGTGGCGCGATGGGCGGGTTCGAGGGTCCGGCGCACGACCTTTATGGCCGCCTCGCCGACCGGCTGCGCCCTTCGATGAGCGGGCTCCGTTTGCACTATCGCCGGCCGGGCGATCTCGAAGAGTGCGTGCTCGACGTGCTCGCCGGCGTGTCGTTTCTGCGCGGCATGGGCGCTACCGGCGGCGTCGCACTCGTCGGGCACTCGTTTGGCGGCGCGGTCGTGATCAAGGCCGGCGAACTCTCGCCACAGGTCGCGGGGGTGGCGGCGCTGTCGCCGCAACTGCACGGTACGCGCACGGTCGAGGCGCTCGGCAAGCCGCTGCTGCTCGTGCACGGCATGCGGGACGGCGTCCTCGATCATGCTGCCAGCGAAGATATCCACGCGCGGGCCGTCGAACCGAAGCGCCTGGTTCTGTATGCGGAGGCCGATCACTCGTTGAATCAGGCGGCCGCAGACATCGAGGAATTGCTCGCGACGTGGCTGCCCGAGACGGTGGCCACGCGCCCTGCTATCGGCCTCAACTAGCGAACTGCTTGCTATAGTCCCGGATGATGACCCTCGAACCGACATCCATGCCTGTCTCTCTGCCGCTCTCCACCTCCGGGCGTCAAGCGATCGACGTGGCATGGCAGTGCGCGCGAGCGGGCGGTGCGCTCGCGCTCGCCAGCTTTCGCGGCGACCACGCGATCGACATCAAGGGGCACCGCAATATCGTGACCGAGACGGACGTCGCAGCTGAGTTGCTGATCATAGAGATCCTGCGTGCAGAATATCCGGATCACGCTGTGCTGTCGGAGGAGACTGCCGCGGACACCGACGCATCGCACGGCTGGACGTGGGTGATCGATCCGATCGACGGCACGAAGAACTACGCCATCGGCATCCCGTTCTGGTGTACGAACGTGGCGCTCTGCTTCGATGCGGAGCCCGTCGTGGGTCTGACGTACGACGCCGTGCATGAGGAAGGGTTCTGGGCCATCGCGGGCCAGGGCGCGTTCTGCGGCGAGACACGCATCACCGCATCGGAGAAACCGGACGTGTTCTCCGCCGTCCTCGGCATTGACCTGGGCTACGACGACGCGGCTGGCGCGCGGCAGCTCGACCTGATGCGGGAGATCTTTCCTAATACGCAGGGCATCCGCATCACGGGCAGTGCGGCGCTCGGCATGGCGTACGCGGCGTGCGGACGGCTCGATCTGTATGCGCATCTCAACGTCTCGCCGTGGGACATCGCTGCGGGCATCCTGCTCGTGCGCGAGGCGGGTGGCGCGGCATCCGATCGCGCCGGCGGCCCGATGCGTATCACGAGCAAGGGCTTCGCCGCGGGAGGCAGACATGTGCACGACGACTTCATGTCCCGCTATGCTGGGGGACAGGGCAAGTAGGCGGACCGCTTCCGTCCGTCGAAGGAGTGTCGCGTCCCGATGAACACCCCGCGAATTGCCCTCCTCGTTGTGGCGTGCGTCGCCATGCTTCTTGTAGCCGCATGCGGTGGCGGCAGCTCGAAGCCGGCTGCCACGCCCACGCCCAAGATCATCGGCGCGCTCGATGCACTCGGCGATTGGGTGCAAGCGAACCGCAACGTCGACTTCGTCGGCGAATGCGCGAACGCCAAGCCCGGCATCGATGTCGGGAAGGTCTGCGCGACCGGCGTAGGCAGCCGTGGCACGCGCCGCGCCTACAGCCTTGGCCCGACGTTTTCGGAAGGTACCGGTATCGCCATTCTCGAGGAGAAGGCTGAGGGCTGGACGGTACTGAGCGTGAAGAATCGCGACCTCAGCGTTCCCGCCGTCCCTGGCATCGACTGGCCGCTACAGGTGGGCGATCAGGTCGTCGTCATCGGCCTCGGCGACCCGGACTGCCTTCGCGTCCGCGAGCAGCCGACGCAGCAAGGCAAGCAGCTCGGCTGCGAGTACGACGGCACGAAGGCTATCGTGCAAGAAGGGCCGGTCGAGGCAGAAACCTTCACCTGGTGGCGGATCGCGGGCGACGGCTTCAACGGCTGGGCCGCAGGCACATGGCTGCGGCTGCCCGAGGCGATCGCGCAGGCGCTGGCGACGCCCGTGCCTGCGACGCCGACTCCGTAACGACCGCCGTCGCCGCTTCGCTATAATCCAGCGCTAGCAACGGCGCCCACCGAGCGGGGGTAGCTCAATTGGTAGAGCGCTAGCCTTCCAAGCTGGATGTTGCGGGTTCGAGCCCCGTCCCCCGCTCCACTGTCGTCACTCCTACGGAGATCGAAGCGGCTCGCGCCGACCGTGCGTTCTCGCGAGCTGATCGAACGTGTCCCAAGCGACCACGTGGCCTCGTTTCTTGTTGGCTGATCGCCACACCAGCGCACCCTTGCTCACCTTCAGCACGCCAAGCCGAGCATCGTCGCTGTACACCGTGAACTCGATATCGCTGTTACCGAGCCTTCGTTCCGGGATGGTGAATCGAACGTCGTGCCGTGCCATCGTTCCTCCTTCGTGGTTACTCCTTTGGCAGTATCCACGAAGGCCGCGCTCTTGTCGCGCAACGCCACACTTCATGTTTCGCATCTCACGAACGCAATCAGCGCGGATTCACTTGAATCCGCGCTGCTGGTGAGTCACGACAATGTGGTGTTTGCGATTAGCGGCGGCTAAACGCCGTTGTCCGGCGTCGGCGCGATCCGAAGCCACCGCTCGTGCGCGCCGCCGCGGCGCGGGCCGGCGCCACCTTGATCTCCTTGCCGTCTGGCGTCATGCGCGGGAGCGTCTTGCCCAGGCCGCGCTCGATCTCGCGCCACTTCGGCAGATCGCCGGGGCCGAGGATCGTAATAGCGCGCCCGGAACGGCCCATGCGCCCCGTGCGGCCGACGCGGTGCGTGAAGAGCTCGTGCGTCTCGGGCAGCTCGAAGTTGATGACGCGCGTGATGTGCAGCACGTCGAGGCCGCGCGCCGCGACGTTTGTCGCCAGCAGAATCGGCGTCTTGCCGGCGCGGAACTTCTCGAGCACACGGTCGCGTGCGCCCTGGCTGAGGTTGCCCTGCAGCACGTCGATCTGATAGCCGAGGCGTTCGAGCTTGACGCCGAGATTGCGGACGCCGTGCTTCGTGCGGCCGAAGACGAGCGTCGTGCCCTCCGTCGGCTCGTTGAGCAGGCGCTCGAGCACCGTGAACTTGTCTTCGTCCCAGACTTCGTACACGACGTGGTCGATGTCGGGACCCTCTTCGTCGTCGGCGCGCGACGTTTCGATGACGAAAGGCGTCTTGAGGTACTTGGTCGAAACCTTGTGCACCCACTCCGGTGTCGTTGCCGAGAAGAGCGCGGTCTGCCGCTCGCCGGGTGTCTGTGAAAGGATGCGCTCGACGTCCGGCGCGAACCCGCGGTCGAGCATCTCGTCCGCCTCGTCCAGCACGAGGTAGGTGATGCCGTCGAGCCGCATCGTGCCGCGCGTCAGGTGGTCCAGCACGCGACCGGGCGTGCCAACGACGACCTGGGCGCCGCGGTAGATGGCGTCCTGCTGCGGACCGAACGCACGGCCACCGAAGATGAGCGTCGTTTTGATGCCAGACCCGCGCGCGAGCTTTTCGAGCACGTCGCCGACTTGCTGCGCCAGTTCGCGCGTCGGTACGAGTACCAGCGCCTGGAGCCACTTGTCCTTGAGTTCGATCTTTTCGATGAGGGGGATGCCGAACGCGAGCGTCTTGCCCGATCCGGTGAATGCCTGTCCGATGACGTCTTTGCCTTCGAGCAGTGGGGGGATGGAGAGTGCCTGGATCTCTGTGGGCGTTTCGATTTCCATGACCTCAAGCGCCTTCTGGCTTGATGGCCGAAGCGTAAATTCGCTAAACGATGACAAACGGGTACCTTTCGTCAGAAGATAGATCTTCTCGATAGATCTTCTCGACGACCAGTGCGAAGGGGGAGACGGGCTTGAGGGGCGCGCAATCGCAGCGGACGCTTACTGAAGATGCTCTGTATTACCTGGGTAGTGTACGGGTTCGACATAAGCCGCGGCAAATAGGGGATTGCACGCACTTCCGGGCCAGAAGCGCCTCAGCTACGGAAGCGAGCCTGCGCTGTTGCGCGGAGGACGGGACGCGATGAGCTTCGAAACGATCGACTATTCGACCGGTGAGGGGATCGCGCGGCTGGTACTGAACCGGCCGGAGCGGATGAACGCGATCAATACGCAGCTCGTGACGGATCTGCGATCGGCCGTTGCGGCTGCCAACGACGACTCATCCGTGCGCGTGCTGATCCTCAGCGGCGCCGGGCGGGCGTTCTGTGCGGGCTACGACCTGGAGTGGGGCACGAAGGCGGAAGACGCATCGCAGCGCGCGATGGCCGGGCAGTGGGATCCGGTGCGCGACTATCTGGGGATGTCGCGGAACGTGCGTGCGTACATGTCGCTGTGGGAGAGCCCGAAGCCGGTGATCGCGCAGGTGCATGGCTGGTGCGTCGGCGGCGGCACGGACCTGGCGCTATGCAGCGACCTCATCTACATGGCGGACGACGCGCAGATCGGCTATCCGCCGGCGCGCATCTGGGGCGAGCCGACGACGATGATGTGGGTGTATCGGCTGGGGCTGGAGCACGCGAAGCGGCTGATGCTGAGCGGCGAATCGCTGACGGGCGTCGAGGCGGAGCGGCTGGGGCTCGCGTCGAAGGCGGTGCCGGTCGACCAGCTGGCGGGCGTGGCGGAAGCGATGGCGCGCAAGCTGGCGACGATCCCGCTGAATCAGCTGGTGATGAGCAAACTGCTGGTGAACCAGGCGTACGAGAACATGGGCCTGCGCACGACGCAGATGCTCGGCACGGTCTTCGACGGCATCGCGCGGCACACGCCCGAAGGCGTCGCGTGGCGCGATGAGGCGATGCGCGACGGGTTTCGCGCGGCGGTGCGGCGGCGCGATCAGCCGTTCGGCGACTACGGCGAGCGCAAGCGCTGATCGTGGCGCGTGCCGTAGCGACGGCCGCATGCGTTATTGACGTGGTAAGCGACGGAACGAGAGGACACGATCATGAACAGCCCCGACGATGCGGCAGACCTCGGGCTTCCCTACGCACTCGGCCACTCCGAGCGAGAGCTCGAGCGCCTAGGTACGCAGGCGCGTGTGACGGATCCGATCACGCGAGGATTCTTTCGTGACGGCGGAATCGAACCCGGCATGCGAGTGCTCGACGTGGGCTGTGGCGCCGGCGATACGACGTTTCTCGTTGCTGGCCTGGTTGGTGATGCCGGAGAAGTCGTCGGAGTAGATCGTGTCGCAGCCGCTGTCGCGACGGCACGAGCGCGTGCCGACGCGCGCTCGCTCCACAACGTCTCGTTTATCGAAGGTGATGCCGGGGAGATGGTGTTTGAGCGCCCGTTCGACGCCGTCACCGGTCGCTACGTTCTGCAGTTCCAGCGCGACCCGGCGGCGATGCTGCTGAAGGTTGCCTCGCACGTGCGTCGCGGCGGATCGGTCGTCTTTCAGGAATTGGATTGGGACGGCGCGCGGTCGTCGCCGCCCGCCCCGATCTATGACCAGTGCTGCCGATGGTTCGTTGAGACGCTCCGTTTGCTGGACACCGAGACACGGATGGGTCTCAAACTGCCCTCGGCGTTCGTCGCCGCAGGCCTGCCCGTGCCCTCCATGAGACTGGAGGCCATCATTGGTGCGGGAGCTAACAGTGCTGATGCCGTGCAGCTGCTGGCCGGCCTTTTCGGCACGATGTCAGCGGACGTGGAGCGGCTGCGGGTGGCAACTGCCGACGAGATCGGGCTCGAAACGCTGGCTCAGCGCATGAGCGCTGAGGTGATGGCGAACAACAGCGTACTCGTCGGGTACTCACAGATTGGAGCGTGGTCGCGAGTCTAGCTCGCCGACCAGCGCCCGGGGGCCATGAATTGTGAGCGCTGACAGCGTTGTCGTTGGAGCGGGCGCCGCCGGACTGGCAGCGGCCCGCGTATTACGCGATGCCGGTCGCGGCGTGACCGTACTCGAGGCGCGGGATCGTGTGGGCGGCCGCGCGCACACGGCATATGATTTCGCACCGCATCCCGTCGAACTCGGCGCGGAGTTCATTCACGGCGAGAATGTTTGCACCTGGGACTTCGTGAAGGAATTCGGTCTTCACACGCTCGACCAGGTGCCGCTGCTCAACGTGCGCGGATACGTCGATGGCTCGCTGCAGGAGCACGACGAGTTCGTTCGCTCGCCGGTTCTGCGCGCGGAGCTCGTCGTCGATGCGCTGGAGATGGCGCGCTGGCGGCGCCGTCCCGCTCCTGGTCAGACGGTGCTGCACTCCGATCGCGGCGCGCAGTACACCTCGTGGGCCTTCGGTCACCGGCTGCGCGACGCCGGGCTGCTCGGGTCGATGGGCCGCGTCGGCTCGGCCTACGACAACGCGATGATGGAGTCCTTCTTTAGCACGCTGCAGCGCGAGCTGCTGGACCGCAAGTCATGGACGACCCGCAAGGAGTTGGCATCGGCGATCTTCGAGTGGATCGAGGCGTGGTACAACCCGCGCCGCCGTCACACCTCGATCAACGATCGGAGTCCTGTCGAGTACGAGCGGCTGTACACCGCGGCAGGCGATGCGGCATGATGATCCAAGAAGCAAGCAGTCCGGAAAACCGGGGCAGGGTCATTGACGCTTGGCTCGATGCTTTTGGCACTGGTGTTGTTGTGGGTGGGGGTGGACACTGGCTGGGTAGACGAAAGTTGTGGCACCGATGCAGTACTTGATTGAGCTGGAGCACGAGACGGATATCGCAGGGCTGGACGAGCTGGCGCTGGAGCGGTTGGCGGCGCACGCGCTGGATGTCGAGCATGTGGCGAAGCCGGCGGAGCTGAGCGTGCTGCTGGCCGACGACCCGACGGTGCACGAGCTGAACAAGAGCTATCGCGGCACGGACTCCTCGACGGACGTGCTGTCGTTCTCGCAATCGGAGGGCGAGCCGTTTGCGCAGCCGGAAGGCGCTGTGCCGCACCTCGGCGACGTGATCATCTCGATCGATACGGCCCGCGTACAGGCGGCGGAGTACGCGATATCGTTGCAGGACGAGGTGGCGCATCTGCTGGTACACGGAGTGCTGCATCTGCTTGGGTACGACCACGAAGATTCAGCCGACGCGGAGGTGATGCGGCGGCATGAGGATGCGATTCTGGGTGGCGCGCATCATCATTAGTTTGTGGCTTGTAGTTGGTGGCTCTGCGCTGCGCGCGGTTTCGGGTTAACCACGAAGGACACGAAGGGGCACGAAGGGGCACGAAGGGGCACGAAGGGCGGACGGGGCGATAGGCCGCTGCCGGGGTAGTTGGCTTGCTCGTGGCGGATCACAGCCGGGGACGGCTGTGCCACTCTTCCTTCTAATCACGGCAACGTTGGTTGTGCGATGGCGGCGGGCATTCTACGGAATGCCCCTACGCGGACGGCATCCTCCGCACGCCGCTTTCGGTTGCAACCAAGACGAGGGCACGGCGGGCCGTGCCCCTACGACGGGTGGCCGCCGCGTGGCGATGCTAGGCGAAGACGTTTACGGCGCGTTGGGCGGCTTCAATGAGTGGGATGGGGTAGACGCCTATGGCTATGACGCCGGCGGCTGCGACGAGCAATAGGGCCTGGGTTATGGGCGGGGCGGTGATGCTGGATTCGCCTTCTGTCGTGGTGGTGTACATGGTGCGGGCGACGCTGAGGTAGTAGAAGGCGGACGCGACTGTGTTCAGCACGCCGATGAAGACGAGCCAGACGAGATCGGCCTGGACGGCGGCGTTGAAGACGTAGATCTTGGCGAAGAAGCCCGCCGTGGGCGGCAGCCCCGTCAGCGACAGCAAGCAGATGGCGAGCACGGCGGCCGGGATCGGGGCGCGGCGGCCCATGCCGGCATAGTCGGCGATCTCGTCGCTGTTGGTGCGCGCCGATATGGCCATGATGGCGATGAATGCGCCGAGGTTCGTGAAGGCGTAGGTGCCGAGGAAGAAGACGACGCCGCTGGCGCCGAGCTGCGAGCCGCCGTCGGTTGTGCTGGCGATAGCGGCCACGCCGATGAGGAAGTTGCCGGCCTGGGCGATGGAGCTGTAGCCGAGCATGCGGCGGATGTTGGTCTGGCGCAGCGCCATGACGTTGCCGACGGTCATAGAGACCGCGGCGAGCACGGCAAAGAGGTGCTTCCAGTCATCGCCGACGAAGGTGTGCGGGCCGAAGCCCTCGTAGAAGATGCGGAGTACGACAGCGAACGCCGCGGCTTTGCTACCGACGGATAGGAAGGCGGCGACAGGCGTCGGCGCGCCCTCGTAGACATCGGGCGTCCACATCTGGAACGGCACGATGGCCATCTTGAAGCCGAATCCAGCGGCGAGGAAGACCATGCTGACGATCAGCGCCGAACGGATGCCGCTGTCGCCGGTGGCGATCGTGCTGGCGATGCTGGGTGATCCGTCGGTGGTGACGAGGTGGGTCGTACCAGAAAGGCCGAAGAGAAACGCCATGCCGTAGAGAATCACCGCCGACGACACCGCGCCGAGTAGCAGGTACTTCAACGCGGCCTCGCTGCCACGATCGTCGCGGAGGTAGCCGACGAGGATGAACTGCGTGATGCTGGTCAGCTCGAGCGCGACGAAGATGGCGATGAGGTCGCGTGCGCCGGAGAGCAGCATCATGCCCGACGTGGCGATGAGGATGAGGGCGTAGAACTCGCCCTGGCGCTCGCCGAACTTCTCGGTGTAGTCGAGCGACGCGAGGATCACCGCGGCGCTGACGCCGATGAACATGAACATGAAGAAGATGCTGAAGTTGTCGAGCGCCATGGTGTCGCTGAAGAACGACGCCTGGCGGTCGCGGAGGATCAACACGACGAGCCACGCCGCGGACACGGCGAGGCCGGAGACGGCGACACCCGCGAGCGCGCGCTTTCGCTCACGCGGAGTCATCAGGTCAGCGATGAGGATGATGCCGGCGGTGACCATCACGGCGAGTACGGGGCCGAGTCTGTTCAGATCGGGAATCATCAGCTCAGCACCTTCACGATGTTGATCATCCCCGTATCAAGCACGTCGACGACGAGCGACGGCCGGATGCCGACGGTGACGATGACGAGCACGAGCGCGGCCATCGGCACTTGCTCCCACCACTGATTGGCATCGGGCAGGTGCGCCCACTTCTCGTTCTTCTCGCCGAAGAGAACGCGTTGGATCATCCACGTTATGTAGCCTGCTGACAGCAGGATGCCGAACACGGCGACGATCGTCGGCACCATGTACGTATCGAAGCTGCCGAGGAAGATGAGCAGTTCGGCGACGAACCCGGAGAGGGCGGGCAGACCGAGCGCGGCGAGTCCGGCGATGACGAGCGTCGTCGCAGCGAGCGGCATCGTGTGCGCGAGGCCACTGAGCTGATCGATGTCGCGCGTGTGGGCGCGGTCGTAGATGATGCCGACCATCACGAACAGCAGGCCGGTGATGGTGCCGTGCGTGAACATCTGGAGCGCTGCGCCGTTGAGGCTAACGTGGCCGAGCGCAGAGATCCCGAGCAGCACGTAGCCCATATGGCTGACGGACGAATAGGCGACGAGGCGTTTCAGATCCTTTTGCCGGATCGTCAGGACTGCGCCGTAGATGACGCTGATGGCGGCTAGCGTCGCGAGCCAGACGCCGTAGTCCTTCGCCGTCGTCGGCATCAGCGTGACGAGAATGCGGAGAATGCCGTAGCCGCCCATCTTCAGCAGCACGCCGGCGAGGATGACCGAGACGGCCGTGGGCGCGTCAGTGTGGGCGTCGGGCAGCCAGGTGTGGAACGGGAACATCGGCAGCTTGACGGCGAAGGCGATAAAGATACAGCCGAAGATCATCCACAGCGGCAGCAGGCCCGTGCCGATCGTGCTCTGCTGCAGGCGCACCATGTCGAACGTGTGCACCGGTTCGGCGCTGAGGCCCATGACGAGAAAGCCGACGAGCATGAACGCCGAGCCGGCGATGGTGTAGAGCAGAAACTTCATTGCCGAGTATTCTTTGCGGCCGCTGCCCCAGACCGAGATGAGCATGTACATCGGCAGCAGCTCGACCTCCCAGAAGAGGAAGAACATGATGAGGTCGAGCGACGTGAAGACGCCGAGCACGCCCGTTTCGAGCGCGAGGATCCAGATGAAGTACTCCTTCGTGCGGAGCTTGATGCCGAACGAGATCAGCGTCGCGATGACGAAGAGGAACGTCGTGAGCAGCACCATCGTGATGCCGAGGCCGTCGACGCCCATGTGGAACTGGACATCGAAGCCGGCCTTGGCCGCGTCGACCCAGGTCGCCACCGATTCGAACTGGAATTGGGATCCCGTCGCTTCGCCAGGATGGCGGTCGAACGCGAAGAGAAGGATGATCGAACCGACGAACGATGTCATTGTTGCCATGAGGGCGAGCCATTTCGCCTGGTTCTCGCTTTCGCGCGGGACGGTGAACATGACGACGCCGGCGGCGACGGCCGGGAAGAAGACGACGAAGACGAGCAGTCCGTTCATCGCCTATCTCTCCAGCAGCACGAGCATGAGGAACGACGCGGCAATGAGGCCAGCGAATCCCACGGTGCCGTACGCCTGCACGGATCCTGATTGCACCCAGCGGAGCGTGTCGCCAGCGCGTTTGGCGAGTGCGCCGGCGCCGTTCACCGCACCATCGATGATGTTCGTATCAACCCACTGGCCGATGCGCGTCGCGAAGTTGTAGAGGCCTTCGCGGACAATGAGCCCTTCGTAGAGGTCGTCCATGTAGTACTTGCGGGCGACGAGCGTGTGCACGGGCCCCCACATCTTCTGCAGCGACGCGGCGGAGACCGCCTTCGCCTCGTAGATGGCGTAGGCGAGGCCGATGCCGGCGACGGCGAGCGCCGACGAAGAAATGGCGATGCCCCAGTTGAACGTCTGGTGGTGGAGCATCTCGGCGGACGACTCCGGTAGCGCGCCCTCGAGCAGGTGCGCGAGCGCTTCGGTGCCGTGCGACGGGAAGTTCACGAATCCGGCCAGCGTGGCAGGTACGGCGAGGATGAGCAGCGGCAGCACCATCACCCACGGCGATTCGTGCGGCGCGCCGGCGTGCGCATCGTGGGCGCCGTGCTCGGGCGCCTCGCCGCCCTTGTAGTCGCCGTGGAAGGTGAGGAAGATCGCGCGGAACGAGTAGAACGCCGTCATGAAGACGACGGCCATGGCGACGGCCCAGAGGATCTTGTCGTCGTTCCAGGCTGCGCCGAGGATCTCGTCCTTCGACCAGAAGCCGGCGAAGGGCACAACGCCGGCGAGGCTGAGCGAACCGATGACGAACGTCGCGTACGTTATGGGCATGTACTTGCGGAGCCCGCCCATCTTTCGCATGTCGAAGGTGCCGCTGGCGTGGTTGACGGAGCCGGAGCCGAGGAAGAGCAGCGCCTTGAAGAACGCGTGCGTGAACAAGTGGAAGATCGCCGCGATGTAGCCGCCCGTGCCGAGCGCGAGCATCATATAGCCGAGCTGGCTGATCGTGGAGTACGCGAGGACGCGCTTGATATCGGTGACGACGAGGCCGATCGACGCGGCGAAGATGGCCGTAAAGGCACCGACGTAGGCGACGGTCTTGAGCGCCTCGTCGGACATCTGGAATACGGGGTACATGCGGGCGACGAGATAGACGCCGGCGGCGACCATCGTGGCGGCGTGGATGAGTGCGGAGACGGGCGTCGGGCCCTCCATGGCATCGGGGAGCCAGACGTGCAGCGGGAATTGCGCCGACTTGCCGACGGCGCCGGCGAAGATACCCAGTGCGAACAGCGTGAGCACCGCATCCGAGAGTTGGCCGTGCTGCGCCAACTCCTGGATCAGCGGGATGTTGAAGGTGTTCGTCTTCGTCCAGATGAGCAGGACGGCGAGCAGGAAGCCGATATCGCCGAGGCGCGTCGTCAGGAACGCCTTCTTCGCCGCGTCGCCCGCGGACTTCTTCTGGAACCAGAAGCCGATGAGCAGGTACGAGCCGAGGCCGACGAGTTCCCAGAACACGTAGACCATGAGGATGCTGTCCATCACCAGCAGGCCGATCATGGCCGCCGTGAACAGCGACATCCAGGCAAAGTAGCGCGAGTAGCCGGTATCGCCCTCCATATAGCCCTGCGAGTAGACCTGGACGAGCAGCGACACCGACGTGACAACGACGAGCATGACAGCGCTGAGGCCATCGATGCGAAGGCCGACATCGATGCTGAGGCTGGGGCCGCCGAGCTGGCGAAGGACCGGGTTGGTCGTCCCGACCTCGAGCCACTGGTACGAGCCAAAGGCGAGCGCGTGGCCGTCGCTATCGATGACGCTATCGAGCGTCCAGAGCGCGAAGAGGAACGCCGTACCGATCGCCGCGATCGTCACGTAGCCCGAGAGTTTCGGGTAGGGCTTGGTGATGAACGAGACGATGAGGAGCGAGGCGACCGGCAGCAGGAGGATCGCCCAGACGACACCCTCGGGGACGGTCGGGAGGAACACGTTTAGACGGTCTCCTGGTGATCGGTGATTGGTGATTGGTAGGTGACGATCGCGTGCATGGTCGCCTCGACGGGCGCACAGCCGTGCGCCCCTACAGTTGTGCTGGATGTGGGCGGACACACAGGTCCGCCCCTACAGTGTTGGCGAAGGATCGGTCCGCCGTGTGGTGTCATATCTTGCGCATGATCTCCTGGGCTACGTGGGTCTTGCTGTCGGGGACCCAGATTTCGCGCGGTTGTGACATCGGGGCGTCGCTGGTGAGCGGCGGGACGACGCGGTTCGAGACGCCCTCGGCGTCGAAGAGTTCCTTCCACACCTCGGCCGCGTAGCCGTTTTTCACATCGAGCAGCTTGGACCACATCGTTGTCGCGTTTCAGCTTGTCAGCCGGTCAGCTAGTCAGCCCTTTCGTTCTCTCGGATGCCTCGCGACTTCCGAAGACCGCGCGGGCTGGAAGGCCCACGCTACGGATACGGATTCGGTCTCCTGTCGTCGGTCGTCAGTCGTCGGGGATGGCTGCGCCGCTTCCCTGACGACTGATGACTGACGACCGCTTCACTAGATCACCATCTGAGCAGATCCAGTTCGTCGATGTTTACTGTTTCGCGGTGCTTGTAGACAGCTACGGCCAGCGCAAGGGCGACGGCGGCTTCGGCGGCGGCGACGGTGATGACGAAGACGGCGAAGACCTGGCCATCGAGCGGGCGCGGCGAGACGACGAATCGGGAGAAGGCGAGCAGGGTGACGTTGACGGCGTTCAGCATCAGTTCGACGCCCATGAGGATGCCGACGGCGTTGCGCTTCGAGAGCGCGAGGTAGAGGCCGAGCGCGAAGAGGCCCGCGCCAAGTACGAGCACTTCTTCCAGGTGCAGCGCGAGGGTCAGCAGCAGGTCAGGCATCCGTGCCCTCGCCTTCCTCTTCCTTCGTGAGGACGATGGCGCCGACCATAGCGGTCAACAGGAGCACCGATGCGATCTCGAACGGCACGACGAACGGCTTGAGGAAGGCTTCGCCGAGCGACGCCGCGGTTGCCGGGAACGCCTCGCGGCCCGAGATGCGCCAGTTGGTGTCGTAGATGACGAAGACGACGACGGCGAAGAGCAGGCCGGCGAGAATGGCGGCCGGGAGCTGGAACGCCGTCTCGGAGTTCTCGCGGTCGGCGGCGGGCGTGAGCATGACGGCGAACGTCATCAGCACGGCGACGGCGCCGGCATAGATCAGCACCTGTGCGACGGCGACGAAATCGGCCGACAGCACGATGTAGATGCCGGCGATGCCGACGAACGTCAGTGCGAGGAACACGACGGCCTGGATCAGTTCGCGGACGGCGGCGACCATCAACGCGCAGATGCCCGTCGTGATGGCAAGTACGTAGAAGGCGATGACGATGCCGTTGTCGGCGATCATGCGCTCACCTTCGTGCGATCAACAGCGGCGGCGACCGCCGGCAGGGACGGGACGTCGATGTTCGAGTAGAAGCGCAGCTGCGTCGGGAAGCGCTCGAACTTCGGCGCGAGGAATCGCACGAAGGCATATATGATCGCGCCGGCGAAGGCGGTGTTGATGATCATGTAGATCGGCAGCACGATGCCGGCGCTGAGGCCGCTCTCCTCCCAGATCGTGACTTCGGCGGAGACCATGACGATGTTGAGAATGGCCATGGGCGTCAGCCACTTCCACGCGAAAGCGAGGAGCTGGTCGATGCGGAAGCGCGGCAGGGTGCCGCGCGTCCAGACGAAGAGGAAGTAGACGGTGTAGATCTTGCCGATGTAGATCATCCAGCCAGGGACGATCTCGTCGAGCTTGTAGGCCCACCAGCCGCCGAGGAAGAGCGTCGAGATGATCGCGGAGACGGCGACGGCGTTGATCAACTCGGCGGCGTAGAAGAGTCCGAACTTCATGCCGGAGTACTCGGTGTGGTAGCCGCCGACGATCTCGGACTCGGCTTCGGCGATGTCGGCGGGCGTGCGGTTCAGCTCCGCCGAGGCGGAGAAGAAGTAGATGATGAAGGCGAGCGGCTGGAGCATGATCATCAGCGACCAGTAGTGCTCCTGGAACAGCACGATACCCGAGGGGTTCATGGTACCCGTGAAGAGCACGATGCCGAGCAGCGAGAGGACAATCGGGATCTCGTAACTGACGAGCATGGCGATGACGCGCATCGAGCCGAAAAGTGCGTACTTGTTGTTGGAGCTGTAGCCGGCCATGAAGACGGCGAGCGCGCCGAGCGACGACATGCCGAGGATGTAGAGGATGCCGACATCGAGGTCGGCGAGCGACATGTTGCGGCCCCACGGCAGCACGGCCATGATGGCGATGCCGGGAATGGTGAACATGATCGGCGCCAGTGTGAAGATGAGGCCGGGCGCGCTTTTCGGCTGGAGCACTTCCTTCTGCATCAGCTTGATGGCATCAGCGATGGGCTGGAGCAGGCCGAAGGGGCCGAGGCGGTTCGGGCCGAGGCGCGACTGCATGCGCCCGACGACGCGACGTTCGACCCAGATGTTGATGATCGCGACGCCGCCGATGAAGCTGATGATGGCGAGCGTGCCGAGCATGGCCGAGACGACGTAGATCAGCCACGCTGGGCCGCCGAGGTCGTCGATGATGTCGAGCACAGCGCCGCTGACGTTCGAGAGATCGCGGATGTCCCACCAGTTGTCGGTGACTATTGTGAGTGGCGTGAGCAGCGAGAGCAGCATCATCGGTCCAGCTCCCCGACGTTGATGTCGATGCTGCCGAGTGTGACGATGGCGTCGGCGATGCTCTTGCCGATGGTCATCTCGCGCAGGACGCTGAGGTTGATCAGCGAAGGCGCACGGACGTGCCAGCGATACGGCGCCGGGCCGCCATCGCTGACGACGTAGAAACCGAGTTCGCCCTTCGGCGATTCGACGCGCGAGTACGCCTCGCCGGCCGGCGGGCGGATGGCGAGCGGGACGTCCGTTTTGTGCGGGCCGCCGGGCAGATCGTGCACGGCCTGGCGGATGATGCGCAGGCTCTGCTTCATCTCCTCGATGCGGATACACATCCGGTCGTACGCATCACCGTTGTAGCCGACGGGGATATCGAAGTGCATGCGGTCGTAGACGCAGTAGGGGTCGGCTTTGCGGATATCCCAAGCGATGCCGGCACTGCGGAGCAGCGGTCCGCTGAGCGAGGCGTTGATCGCCATCTCCGGCGACACCATGCCAACATCCCGCGCACGCATCATGATGATCTCGTTACCCACGAGGAGCTGGTCGTACTCCTCGAATCGGAACGGAAGGTCGTCGTTGACCAGCCGGTCGAGCGCGGGCAGGAATTCGTCCGGGATATCGAAGGCGACGCCGCCGATGCGCATGTAGTTCGTCGTAAGGCGCGCGCCGCAGGTCATCTCGAAGAGATCGAGCACCTTCTCGCGATCGCGGAAGGCGTACATCACCGGTGTCTGCCAGGCGCCGCAGTCATTGATGAAGGCGCCGGTGGCCATGCAGTGGCTGGCGATGCGCTGGAGTTCGGCGAAGATGACGCGCAGGTACTGCGCGCGCTCCGGTACCTCAACGCTCGCGAGCTTCTCGACGGAGAGGCAGTAGCCGAGGTTGCCGGACATGGCGGCGAGATAGTCCATGCGGTCGGTGAACGGGATGTTCTGCGTGAACGTGCGCTCTTCGGCGAGTTTCTCCATGCTGCGGTGGAGGTAGCCGACAACCATCTTCACATCGACGATGCGTTCGCCATCGATCTTCGCGACCATGCGGAACACGCCGTGCGTGCTCGGGTGCTGTGGTCCGATATTGACTTCGACCGGCTCTGACTTGATCGGCAATTCGGTCCCCTCACCCCCGGCCCCTCTCCCACAAGGGGCGAGGGGAGGAGCGCTCTACAGCTGCTACTCGCCGGTGCCGGGCGCGGCCGGGCGGAATTCTTGTCCGGTCTGACCGGCGACCTGCTTCGGAAACTGGCTGAGGCCGGACTTGCGGCCGCCGGGCATCGACATGAAGTCCTTGCGCAGCGGATGGCCGGGGAACGACTCCCAGAGAAACAGACGCGTCAGCTCGGGATGGCCGGGAAACTTCACGCCCATGAGGTCGTAGATCTCGCGCTCCTGGAGGATCGCGCCGGACCAGAGCGGGCTGATCGATGGCACTTCGGGGTGCTCGTGATCGGCCGGCACCTTCACTTCGAAGATGTGATTTTGGGCGAGCGACGCGAAGTGGTAGACGAGATCGATGTGCGAAATCATGTCGACGCTGCACATCTGGACAAGGAACTTGCCATCGAGCTGCTCGTCGTCGCGCAGGAAGCGCATCGCGTCGAACGCGGTCGCGGGTTCGAGGGTGACGAAGTCGGAGACGGCGCTGCGGATAGCGTCCGGGAGCGCGGTGCGAATACGGTCGGCGACGTGCGTACCGGCGAGCGTCAGCGTGGCTGGGTGTGGCACTAGATCCACTCCAGGGCGCGTTTGCGCCAGGCGTAGGCGAGGCCGATGCCGAGTATCGCGATGAAGATCATCGCTTCGACGAAGGCGTAGACCCCGAGTTGGCGGTAGGCGACGGCCCACGGGTAGAGGAATACGGCCTCGACATCGAACACAACGAAGAGGAGTCCGAACAAGTAGTAGCGGACGTTGTAGCGGACGTGTGCGTCACCGATGGGCACCATGCCGCATTCGTAAACGGACTCCTTGATGGGGTCGGGGGCGCTGGGACGAATCTTGAAGATGCCGAGCGCGACGGAGGCGAGGATGGGGATGAGCGGGAAGATGACGGCGAATACGAGGAGAAATCCACCCCGGCCAAACTGCTCGATCAACGGCTGGCTCTCCCGTCGTCAAAAGATTGTGAATTTCTACGCTATTTGGCAGCGAATCCTATCACAGGTATCTGGGGCGGACAACGGGCCGACGGGAACAGGGATTTCGCGGATTTCACGGAAGGGACGACGGGAACCACGAAGGACACGAAGGGGCACGAAGGAGGGTTGGGGCGCGCGGAACCGCAGCCTACGGGCCCTAGGGAATTGGAGCGGGCCGAACCAGCACCGGGATGAACAGCTTTCTCTGTGCTCCCTTAGGGCTGAGCTTGTCAGGTCGATGGCGCGTGATGGATGTCGATACTTCTGCGGCTTGGGCGCTGGCGGCCGAGCTTTGCTGTGGGAGGACGGCGGGATTTGGTTGCTCGCAATTCGGTCGCGTTTGCCGGCCTACTGGCGCTGGGGCTGGTGATGCTGCAGTTCGGGGCGATTCGCTTTTCGCCGTGGGTGTTGGCTGTGCGCGTCATCGTGCCTGCGACGATTGCGGCGGCGCCGTTCGCGCTGTGGCCCTACCGGCGGCGGCTGGGCGTGTGGGTGATGTTCGTGGGGTTGACGGCGAACCTGTGCGTCATTGTCGCGAACGGCGGCCTGATGCCGTTGGAGCGCTCGACGCTCGCGCGGGCGGTGGGCTACGAGCATGCGGACACATTCGCCACGGGTGCGTGGATGCGGGGATCGAAGGATGTCCTCGTCGAGAGCGGCGGCGGGCGATTGCCGGCGTTGGGCGACATCATCGTCGTGCCTATCGGCCAAAAGGGCTTCGTGGCGAGCCCGGGGGACATCGTGATTTGGTCGGGGCTGCTGATCCTCGCGGCCGAGGCATCGATCGCCTGGCAGCGCTCGCAGCGGCGCGCGCGGACCGAACGCGCGCGGCGCATCGAGCGCGCGCAGGTTGAGCTTCCGGGCGAGGATGAACAACCGACGGCGGAGGGCGGCGCGATCACGCGGGCGTGACGCGCCACCCCGCCACCAACCAGGGCCAGCAGCAGTGAGGGCAAGTCCGTCGCTGGCCCTAACTTCGACATGCTACGGCTGGATTCTGACCACACGCTGACCGCGTTGCTGGGCGATCTGACGGTCTGATCTGGTGAGAATCGCGAGGAGCCGCGAGGGACACGGAGCGGAGGGTGGACGGGCGGGGCGCCCGCGCTCCATCTTCGGGGAGCATGCGGCTGTCGTCATTGAAGCGCACGACTCACAGCCGGGGACGGCTGTGCCACTCTCCGCAAGATGCGTTGACTGGACGTGGTCACACGACGCCGGGGCGGACGGGCGGGCGCCCGCGCTCCATATTCGGGAAAGAGGAGAAGGCCCGGGCGGAGCGTCCGGGCCTTTGATGTATTGCGGCAATTCGCTTCGACTAGGCCGCTGGTGGTGGCGCGATGGCGTCGACTTTCGCGCGAGCGGCGGGCTTGTCCTTGAACCAGAGGGTGTTGATCTCGCTGTAGGCCTTCATGTTGTCGGGGACGTCGTCCTCGGCGAAGATGGCGTTGACGGGGCAGGCGGGCTCACAGGCGCCGCAGTCGATGCACTCGTCGGGGTCGATGTACAGGATCTTGTCGTCGTCGCCTTCATCGTGGATGCAGTCGACGGGGCAAACGTCGACGCACGAGCGGTCTTTGGTGCCGATGCAGGCTTCGGTGATGACGTAGGTCATGTGTGGTGTGCTCCTGTGAATTCGTTCTCGAAGTCCGAGGGGCATTGTATGGAGGGCGGGGGACAAAGTGAAGTAGGTTTGCGAAGTGTTTAGTTTGTATATCTCTAATTTCAGGGGCGGGCGTACAATGGTCGAACTACTACGACGCCACGGGCAATAGCGATGGAGCGAGCACGATGATCAGCGTTGGAGACCAGGCGCCAGACTTCAGTCTGGAGGACGAGAACGGGAACGCCGTGAAGCTCGCCGACTTCCGGGGAGCATCGTCGGTGGTGCTGATGTTCTATCCGGCGGATAACACGCCGGGGTGCACGAAACAGTTGTGTACGGCACGCGACGACTACGACAAGTACGTTGCCGCGGGTGTGAAGGTGTTCGGCGTCAACCCGGCGAACGCTTCGAAGCACAAGCAGTTCTCGGAGAAGCACGGCTTCAAGACGCCACTGCTTATGGACGGCGGAGCCAAGGTGTCGCGGGCGTACGATGCGCTGATGCCCATCCCGATCGTGACGCTGGTGAATCGCACGGTCGTCGGCATCGACGGCGCCGGGATCGTGCGGTTCTACGAGCGCGGCATGCCCTCGACGGCAACCATTCTCGGCGCGATGAGTGCGGTGGCCGAGGCGTAGGCTTCACGGTTCACCGCGAAGGCGCGAAGGGCGCGAAGGATGTTTGGGGGCGGCGCTGCGCGCACCTCACCCCGGCCTGTCTCCTTCGGCGACTCAAGATCGGCCACCCCTCTCCACCGGCGGAGAGGGGAGCGCACGATCTCCCGGTTTGCTGCACGGGCGGGTTGTGTTCGCGGCGCGCGGTACGGGCGGGGCGCCGGCGCTCCGTTGCCGGTTGCGGCGTTTCGGATTGGCGGGACTTGGTGCACGCGCGAGGGCGGATACCCAGGTCCGCCCTTACGCTGTTCGAACGATCTTCGCAGCGTTAACCGGGGAGCCAGCCGGCCCGTTTTACGAGGAAGTACTCAAGTGAGTCGGCGAGGGCCAGCCAGGATGCCTCGATGATGTCGGTGCTGGCGCCTACGGTGGTCCAGAGGCGTTCGCCGTCGGTGGATTCGATGAGGACGCGGACGGCGGCGCTGGTGCCGGCGGCGCTATCGATGATGCGCACTTTGAAGTCGACGAGCTTGACGGCGTAGATGGTCGGGAAGAATTCGACGAGCGCCTTGCGGACGGCGGCGTCCAGCGCGTTGACGGGGCCGTTGCCTTCGGCGGCGGTCTGGCGCAGTTCGCCGTCGATGCGCACCTTCGCCATCGCCTCCGCCTGCATCTCGCGATCGTGTGCGGCGCTGGCAGCAGCGCGACGTTCGATGATCCAGTAGTCATCCAGCTCGAACGGGGGGGTGTAGCCGGGGCGGGCGCGGCGGACCAACATCTCGAACGACGCTTCCGCGGTCTCGAACGCGTAGCCCTTCGCCTCCTGCGCGTTCACCAGCTCCTGCAGCGCGCGTGCTTCTTCGCGCGAAAGCTCGAATTCGATGCCGCGCTCCTTCAGCTTCTGCTGGACGCCGCTGCTGCCGCCAAGCTCGGATACCAGCAGGCGCCGCGTGTTGCCGACGGACTCCGGCGGGACGTGCTGGTAGCTGATTTCGTTCTTGAGCACCGCGGCCACGTGCAGCCCGCCCTTGTGCGCAAAGGCGCTGGCGCCCACGTACGGCTGCTGCGGGTTCGGCACGAGGTTGACGATCTCGCTGACGTAGTGGCTGACATCGGTGAGCATGGCGAGCTGCTCCGCGGTCACGACATCGAGCCCGAGCTTGAGCTTGAGGTTGGCGATGACGCTCATGAGGTTGGCGTTGCCGCAGCGTTCGCCGTAGCCGTTGACGCACGCCTGCACTTGCGCGACACCTTCAGCGACGGCAGCGAGCGTGTTGGCGACGGCGAGTTCGGCGTCGTTATGCGTATGGATGCCGAGCGGCGTATCGATCTCGGCTTTGACGGCGCGGATGGCCTCGACGAGCTGCTGGGTCGTCATGCCGCCGTTGGTGTCGCAGAGCACGAGGCACGCCGCGCCGGCGCTGGCAGCCGCTTTCAGGCAGCGGAGCGCGTAGGTGCGATCGGCGTAGAAGCCGTCGAAGAAGTGCTCCGCGTCAAAAAAGACCGTGCGGCCGTTCTGCGCCATGTGGCGGACGGAGTCGGCGATCATCGCGAGGTTCTCTTCGAGCGACGTCTCGAGGACCTCGCGGACGTGGAGGTCGTGCGTCTTGCCGACGAGCGTGACGACCGGCGTGCGCGCATCGAGCAGGGCGCGCAGGTTCGCGTCGGTCGCGGCGTCGCCACCGGCCTTGCGCGTGGAGCCGAAGGCGGCGAGGCGGGCGTGCTGGAGGTTCAGCGATTGCGCACGGACGAAGAACTCGGCGTCCTTCGGGTTGCTGCCCGGCCAGCCGCCCTCGATGTAGTGGACGCCCAGATCGTCGAGCTTGCGGGTGATCTTGAGCTTGTCCTCGACGGAGAGAGACATGCCTTCCATCTGGGCGCCGTCGCGGAGCGTGGTGTCGTAGAGTTCGAGCTTCGACATGGAAGCGGATTCTCCTGAATGTGCCGCCAGTATAGTCACCGGCGAATCGACTTGCCTATCGGGGAATAGGAAGGCAGCCGATGGCAACCCGCAGTGATGGACTGCGGGTTGTGTGCACCTCAGGAGTTCTGGACGTGTTCATGTGGGTGCATCGTAGCAGGTTCTGGTGCGGGTTGACCACGAAGGCAACTGGAGAAACCGATCCACTAAGAGCACGAAGGCTTGGGAGGTCCCCGCCGGACAAGATCCTGAACTTTTGGAGCCTTTCTTCTCTGGATCCCCACACTCGCGACGCGCGGGCTGGAAAGCCCACGCCACGGCGGTGGTTCGCAAAGTCTTCTCCAGGATCGCCACAGCCCTCGCCACGGTGATCGGGCGTGGTACGGCGCTCGCCGCTACGTGCCAGTTCGGTGATACTGCGCGGTGGCTGAGCAGATCCCTCCCGATGGCCCGACGGATGCGCCGCGCGAAGAGGCGGCCGCTATCGAGGACGACGCGCGCGCTGGAACGACACCGATTGGCCCGCACGCGGTAGACCATGCGGAACCGAGCCGCATTCGCGTGTCACGCGCGACGGGGCTGCCGAACGTCGAGGGTACGGAGATCGTCCGCGGCACGAAGCCAGGGTCGCGATTCGCCCGCCGCGTCCGTACCGCCGAACGCCACTTCGAGCGTGGCGTCGACGAGGGCACGTTCCGCGCCACGTCGCGCGCGACGGCGCCCCGCAGCCGGCGCGAATCGATCTTCCGCTCCATCCGCAAGGTCCTGTTCGGCGCGCCCATCTCGTCAGAGGACGCCGATCACCAGCGCTTGTCGAAGGTCAAGGCGCTCGCCGTCTTCTCGTCCGATGCGCTCTCCTCCAGCGCCTACGCCACCGACGAGATCCTGCTCGTGCTTGTCGCGGCCGGCACCGGCGCGCTGACGCACTCGATTGGCATCGCCATCGCGATCACTGCACTGCTCGCCGTCGTCACGTTTTCCTACCGCCAGACGATCCGCGCTTACCCTAGCGGCGGTGGAGCCTACATCGTCGCCCGTGACAACCTCGGAGATGTGTCCGGACTCACCGCCGCTGCCGGCCTCTCCGTCGGCTACATCCTCACGGTCGCCGTGTCGATCGCCGCTGGCGTCGTCGCCGTCGTGTCCGCCTATCCGGAGCTTGAGTCCTACCGCGTGCCGATCGCCGTGGTCGCCGTCCTCATCATCACGATGCTCAACCTGCGCGGCATCAGTGAGTCCGGCACCATCTTCGCCATCCCGACCTACGGCTTTGTAGTCGTGTTCGTGATGCTTCTCGTCGGCGGATTCGTCCGGTTGCTGATCAATCCGGATCTCACCGCCGCAGAGCCGTCGTCGGGTTGGCACGAAGCTGGTACTGCCGGTGTGAGCTGGTTCCTCATCTTGCGTGCGTTCTCGTCGGGATCCGCCGCGCTCACCGGCGTCGAAGCGATCTCCAACGGCATCCCCGCCTTCAAGAAGCCCGAGCCCAAGAACGCCGCCGCGACGCTGATGTGGATGGCCATCATCCTCGGTGTCCTCTTCCTCGGCATCACGGTGCTGGCAAGCCAGCTCGGCGTGCGCCACTCCGACGAGATTTCGGCACCCGCCCAGATCGCCAAGACCGTCTTCGGCAACGGCATCCTCTTCTACACGATCCAGGCGTTCACGGCGCTCATCCTCTTCCTCGCCGCGAACACGGCCTACGCCGACTTCCCGCGGCTCGGATCGATCCTCGCCCGCGATCGCTTCCTGCCGCACCAATTCCTGTTTCGTGGCGACCGGCTGGCGTTCTCGAACGGCATCCTCGTGCTCGGGGCGGCGTCCGCGTTCCTGCTCGTCGTGTTCGAGGCCAGCGTCAACAGGCTGATACCGCTCTATGCGTTCGGCGTCTTCCTGTCGTTCACGCTGTCGCAAAGCGGCATGATCGTCCATTGGCTGCGTATCAAGGGTCCCGGCTGGAAGTCCAGCATCGTCATCAACAGCATCGGCGCGGTCACGACGGGCGTCGTCGCCGTCATCATCGGCGGTACGAAGTTCGTCGAGGGCGCCTGGATCGCGATGGTGGCGATCGTGTTTCTTGGATTCTTCCTCTGGACGATCTACAAGCACTACAGCGGCGTTGAGCGCGAATTGGCGGTACCGGAGGGCGTCCTTATCGATACAGCGCCGCACCACCGTCAGGCCGTACTGGTGCCTGTCGACTCGCTGAGCCGCGCGGTAGTGCGGACGGTCGAGTACGCCCGCGCTGTCTCGCCGAACGTCACAGCGCTTCACATCACGGATGACCTGGAGAGCGGCCAGCGCCTGCGTCACCAGTGGAACGCCACGATCCTGGATGTGCCGCTCGTCCTCATCGATTCCCCATTTCGGTCGTTCGTGTCGCCCGTCATGTCGTACATCGATGCGCTGGACAAGGCCGACCCGGGTCAGTACGTGACTGTCGTGCTACCGGAGTTCCGTACCCGCTTGCCGTGGCAGCGCATGCTACACAACCAGTCGGCGATGCGACTGAAGAAGGCGCTGGTGGACCGCGCGAACACTGTGATTATCGAGGTGCCGTACCATCTGGGCGTCGAAGACGTCGCGGCGACGTCGCGCGTCCGCGTGCGACGGTAGTCGATGATGTTTCACAAACGACGCGCGCGGGTTGAGTTCCCCACGGCAGGCCGTGGCAGCGATTCCTGCACAATCCGTCGGCGCGGCGGCCACGCAACGCGCTGCTGGACCGTCCGAACACGGTGATCGCCGAGGTGCCGTACCAGCTCGCGGGTGACGACGAGGCGGGGCCCGGGCGACCCACCCGGTAGGCGTGCGTCTTCGTTTGGAGGCGCTCCGTCGATCGCAGCAGACGTACCGGAACTTGATGAAGGCGGACAACGCAGGCCGGAGCGCACGGCCTGGCGGAGAGGCGCCTTCACGCTTTGCTAAGGGGTTTCGCTGAGGGGGTATCGGGGGTCGCGCCGGACTTGCGGGCGACGGGACGGTCGATATTCTTGCGGCTGTTATAGTGGGATGCGGGCGAAGTGGCTCGCACGGAGGAACGATTGAAGCGTGCGAAGAGCCTGCGCTGGAATGTCATCGGCCCCGTGGGGCTGGTGGTGGTGGCGCTGCTCGCAGTGGCGTGGCTGGACGTGACGAAGGGTGGCGAAGCGACGCAGAAGGCTCCGCTCGGCGACATCGGCACGCCGATTCGCAACGCGTACGTAGGGCCGACGGCGACGCCGTTCGGCTTCGTGCCAACGCCGCGGCCGACCCTGGCCGCACCCGCGGGCGGCAGTACGGGCAACACGTTCGTGCGCGACGAGAAGCGGAAATCGGACATGCTGCTGCTGCTGGCCGCCGCAGCCACGGTGAAGGGCAAAGACGGCTCGTATCCTTCGACGAACGGAAATGTCCAGAGCGTCTGCAACTACAAGGACATCGATGTAGCGTGCAAGATCCAGGCGGAGGCAGGGGATGCTGTCGCGGATCCGGCGAAGATCGGATACTGGTATTCGTCCGACGGGAAGACAGCGAAGTTCTACGCGTCGCTGGAAGGCGAAGTGGCGAAGGACCTGCTGTGCGTGACCAGTGATGCCGAACTGAAGAAGCACGACAACGTGATCTGCGTCACGGCTCCGTAACGTAATCCCGTCTGGAGCCACGACGCCTGGTCGTCGCCGCAATGCGGCGGCGGCGCAGGTTTGCATCACGCTAGACAAGGCTACGCGAGACATGGCCCTGGATCTGTTCAACAAGCGCGGCAAGGAAGATCGCGAGCGGTTCGGGGAGCGACTGCCGCCGGGGCAGAAGCTGACGGACGGGTGGCCGGTGCTGCACTATGGCGGCATCCCGGCGATCGACCTGGCGACGTGGAAATTCTCAGTGGTGGGCCTCGTCGATGAGGAGGTCAGTTTCACGTGGGACGAGTTCATGGCGCTGCCGCAGACGACGCTGCGCTCGGACATCCACTGCGTGACGCACTGGAGCAAGTTCGACAATGACTGGACGGGCGTGAAGTTCACGGACATCATGGCCAAGCTGAAGGTGAAGCCGGATGCGAAGCATGTGATGCTGCACAGCTACGGCGGCTACACGACCAACGTCTCGCTGCGCGAGCTGATGGACGACGATGTCATCTTCGCGCACCAGCACAACGGAAAGCCGCTGGAGAAAGAACACGGCTGGCCGCTACGGATGATCGTGCCGAAGCTCTACTTCTGGAAGAGCGCGAAGTGGGTGCGCGGACTGGTCTTCATGGCGGACGAGAAGCCGGGGTTCTGGGAGATGTACGGGTATCACATCCACGGCGATCCGTTCACCGAAGAACGGTATTCGTGAGTTTGTGGTTCGTAGTTCACAGTTCGTAGTTCACAGTTTGCAGTTCATTTGAGCCGGGCCTTTTGGTCCGGCTCTGTCTGTTTGTTCAACGCTGAATTGCGATGGCGGGAGAAGCGCGTCTATGGCGCGTCGTCTTTCTTCTCGTAGGCGCGGCCGAAGGTGGATCTGAAGATCTGGCGCTGGCTGCGGGCGGCTTCGGCCGGATCCACCATCGCGGCTCCGTCGTCCAGCTGAACCGGTGCGTAGTAGGGTTCGTCTTCCATGACGGGATGCTGCACAGCGGCCTCGTACCAGAGCGTGCCGTTCTTCTCTGGCGGTTCGAAAAGCGCCCAGGCTTGACGCCGGTACGCCCAACTCTCCGGACGCAGGCGGACGGCTTCTTCGAGGTACGGGCGCCCGGCTTCCGGCTGGCCGTGTTCCACGAGATATTCGCCCAGACAGAAGTTGAGCCCAGCCATGACGTCGGCGTCATCGAGTGCGTGTTGCGCGGCGCGGCGGCGATCGGGTGGCGGCGCGAAGCGGCTGGTTGCGCCATGCGCCGCCCAGTCGCGGACGGCGTTGAGGTAGTCGTCGGGCCCGAGGCCGATCATGCTCGCCATGCCGCCCGTGGCGGCGGGGGTGTGTGCCGGACGAACGATGACGCCGCTCTCGTCGATCCAGACTGCGTTGGGGACGTTGACGAACTGGTAGAGATCGGCGACGGCATGCCGCCGGTCGATCAATGACGGGTGCGTGGCGTGCGCGCGCTCGATGAACGGGCGCGCAGCGTCGGCGCCGCCAGTATCGAGCGCGACGGTCATGACGGTGAGGCCGTCGTTCTGTAGCTCGTCGGATAGCGACTGCCACACGGGCAGTTCAAAACGGCAGCCTCACCACGACGCCCACGCGACCATGAAGATCTTCTGGCCGCGATAGTCCGTGAGCGAGTGCATCGTTCCCGCCAGGTCGGGCAGCGTGAAGTTGGGTGCCTGGAGCGACACCATACGCCGGGCGCGCGTGTTCGCGCCGTCGACGACGCACCAGGTCTGCGTCGGCTCATCGTAGAGGGCCGGCATCTCCTGCAGGCGAGCGAGTTCGGCGAGATTGAAGCGCGGATCGGCGCCGGATTCGCCGCGGACAAAGCGCTGGCGGCGGGCTACAGGTATCGGGACGCACGTGTCGCCGCGGCAGGCACCTTCCGGCTTCAGCTGCCAGCCGCTCGCCCGCGAGAGGTCGTCGAGGCGAAGCCAGAGATCGGCGCCGTCCGCTTCCGCGTCGCGTACGACGGTATCGGATGCGTTGTAGAGAATGGTGACCGGCATGGCTGAGCCTAGCGCGGCGGTATCGCGCGGGGCAAGGCGGGGGGAGTTCGTAGTTGGTAGTTCGTGGTTCGTAGTTCACAGTTCACGGGCGAGAGCCGCGTGGCCGGCTCTCTGCGTCGCGCAGGGGAGGCGGCGCGTGTATGGTGAATCGATGCCGGGCAGCTTGTAGTTGCGATTCGAGACGACGATGCCAACGTTCACCATTGTTCCGCACAAGATATCGACGCGCGTGACGGATCCGATCGTCGCGCCGTTGGCCAAGATTGGCGTGACACCGAACATGATTTCGGCATTCGGGTTTGCGGGGAACGTTGCGGCGGGTGCGCTCGCGGCGGGCGGCCACTTTCTGTGGGCCGGCGTGCTGATGTTGATCTTCAGCGCGCTAGACCTGCTCGACGGCGCGTTGGCGCGGAAGACCGGCACGGTGACGAAGTTCGGCGCGGTGTTCGACTCCGTGCTGGATCGCCTGTCGGAAGCGGCAGTGCTGGGCGGCGTGCTGTTCCACTACACCGAGATCGGCGGCCACACGCAGGAGATCGTGCTGTGCTACGCGGCAGTCGTGGGCTCAATCATGGTGAGCTATGCGCGGGCGCGCGCCGAAGGCGAAGGCCTAACACTGCGCGAAGGCCTGTTCACGCGCGCGGAGCGGGTGATTCTGCTGGGTGTGGCGCTGGTGATCGGACACGGGGTGGTGTTGTGGGCGTTGTGGGTGCTGGCGGTGATCTCACACTTCACGGTGGCGCAGCGGGTAGTGGCGGTGTGGCAGAAGCTGCGGGTGTGATCGCATCGGGTCCTCCCCGGCCGTCAGCAGAGTTCTTCCCCGATGTGGGCGGGCTCTTGTTCGAGGGTGCAGCGCGCTTACGGAAATGGCGGCCAAACTGGCATTTCATCCCCGGCCTTCGGGTGCCACGCTACGCGACGTGGAGGGAGGGAGCCAGCATACGTGCGGCGCGTGCCGTCGTGGATAGTGTGGATTCCGGTCAGTTCCGCTAGCGCGCACTGACCGGATCTGAAGCTCAATCACGCTTCGGGCAACGGCGCTACAGGCCATCGGGGCGCGCGTGGTCGTGGACGGCGTATGCCAGTACAGTGGAGCGGCGCGCCGGTGCGTTTCGGCGTGTCGTGAGCTGGATGTGGGCGCGCGCGTACGTGGCGCAGCCTGGTTGTGGAACGTGGGTGGTGGATGACGGTGTTCGACGCCGCGGAGTCGCGGCGGGATGATGCCAGCAGTACCGAAACGGGCGACGCGTCGCTGGGCGGGCTGGCACGGTTCTTCGAGTTCGATCTATCGCGCCCGTTGCCGTTTCTGGTGTTGGCGCTGGTGTTCATCGCCAGTCGAGCGCCGTTCATTGATAACGGCTACGGGACGAAGCCGGACGCGTGGCGCATCGCGCTGTCCGGATACTGGTTGTGGGACAATCACGAGTTCTATCCTTCGCGCCTGCCCGGGTATCCCATACCGGAGCTTTCGTATGCGGCCGTCGTCAACGGCGGCTGGGTCGCCACCAATTCGCTGACGATCGCCGTATCGGTGCTGGGGCTGTGGTTCTTCGCGAACATCCTGCGCGAGCTGAAGCTGCCGAATCGCGGGCTTCTGGTCGTGGGGTTCGCGTTCCAGCCGCTGCTGTGGATCAACAGCATGAACACGATGGACTACGCGTGGGCGCTGACGTTCATCCTGGGCGCGTACTACTTCCTGATCACGGAGGAGACCGGGTTCGCCGGGCTGATGCTGGGCCTGGCGATCGGCTCGCGGCTCCCATCGGCAGTGATGCTGTTGCCGTTTGTGGTGTACCTGGTGCGAGACGACCGCGCCGACGAACTGCGTGACTTCCTCGTCTGGGCGATCGCCGTGCCGATGATCGCATTCGTGCCGATCGTCTGGCGGTACGGGCCGGGCTTTCTGAGCTTCTACGACGCGAAGATCGGCGTGAGGACGGTGATCCGTCTGCTGGCGAAGGACTCTTTCGGCTTGATTGGCACGGCGGCGATCGGGATGGGCGTGCTGCTGTCGCTGCCGCGGCTGCTGAAGCTGCCCGGGGACTTTTTGCGCGACAAGCAGGTGATGACGTGGCTGTTGGCCATGGCGTGCGTGCTGTTCGTCTTCAGCCGGCTGCCGCATGAAGCGGCGTACCTGATTCCGCTGTTCCCGTTCGGGTTCTTACTAATCGGGCGATATTTCTCGCGCTGGGTCTTGGCGGGCACGCTGGCAATGATGCTGATGGCCGGCTTCGTCGACCTGACGACGACGAATCACGCCGTGAGTGCGACATCGGTGACGAAGCTGCGGCTGGGACAGGGGATGTTGCTTTCGAACCGCGACACCCAGAACGCGCAGCTGAAGTACACGCGCGACATCCAGAATCACGACCTGCCCGATAATTCCGTGATCAGCATTGGCTTCCTGTACCCGCAGTTCGCCGTGCTGAACCGCAACAAGCTCAAGCTGGGCATCCTGGAGCGGGATACGAGTTCGATCAGCCAGCTAACCGACAAGGGGAAGGCGGAAGACATCGCTAACCAGCGCACGTTCGTGTGGCTGCTGGATTTTGCGGATTACGAGAAGTTCAAGAAGCGCGGTGTCACGTTCTTCTACACACAGGATGCCGGCGTCAGTATGGCGACGCTGTACAAGTACCGGTTAGGCGTGCTGGGAGGGACGGTCATCGATCTGGGCCGCACGCCGTCAGGCGCATCCGGAGCGGGGCGCACGGACCGTTGAGCGAACAATGAGCGGACGGCACGTCGACGCCGCGTACCTTCGGTACCAGTACGACGACGCCGACAAGCTGCGCATCCGCATCGCAACACACGCGCGGTACAGCGAGCGCACGAGTGACTCGTTTGCATCGTGGCTGCTGCATCGCGTCGATGCCGCGCGCGGCCAGACGCTGCTTGATGTTGGATGCGGGCCGGGGGTGCATCACCAGCCGTTGTCCGTGCTTGGTCCGCGGATCGTGGGCGCGGATGCGTCGCTCGGCATGCTGCGCGAGGCGTTCGCCCAGGCGGCTGGCGGCGGCTACACGATCGCTACGCTTGCGGCGGATGCGCAGGCGCTGCCGTTTCGCGACGCGTGCTTCGACCGCGTGATGGCGAACCACATGCTGTATCACGTGCAGGATCAGCAGGCAGCGCTGGGCGAGCTGAGGCGCGTGCTGAAGCCGGGCGGTCGCGCCGTGATAGCGACGAACGGCGCCGACAACTTCGCCGAGTTCGATGCCCTTCATCAGGCGGCGGCAGCGCGGCTCGGGTACGTGACCAGCCCGCACGACGCGCTGCGCTTTACGCTCGATGATCTGGCGCTTGTGCGAACCGCGTTCCCCACGGCGGACGTGTTCACGCGCGCCGACGCGTTCGTGTTTCCGGAGTCCGCTCCGGCGTTGCGGTTCTACGCAACGTACGCCATCGACGCGATCGCGGATCGGCCGGCGGACGGGAGCCATCGAGAGCCGCTTCTGCGCGAGGTCGGCGCCGCGGTCGATGCGATCGTCGCGCGGGATGGGCTGTTCCGTGTGTCGAAAACGGCCGGATGCTTCGTCGCGGTTGTTTGAGACGCCGGGGAAAGACGGATTTCGCGGATTTCATGGTTTGGGTTGGAATCGGCGATTGGTGCGCCGACAGCGCGTCGCGGAGCACGAATAGTCGCGTCGGGGCGCCCCTCGGGGCGCCCGTCGCCGTTCCACCTAGAGGCGGCGCATGACAACAGTTGCGGCACCGACGACGGCGGCGAGCAGCAGCGCCGCGAGGGCGACGATGATGGCGATCGCGACGACAGGGGTGCCGCCGTCGCTGGCTGACGATGATGCCGGGGTCTTCGCGGCGGAGGTGGCGGCGGCGCGCGCCTCCTGCGTCGATTGCGGCGTCGGCGATGCGGACGCGGAGCGGGCGGCGAGGCCGACCGATGCGCGCCAGGCGTTCTCGATGCCGAGCTGATCAAGTCCGTAGACGGACTGGAACGCCTTGTCCGGCGTCGTGCCGTCCTTGAAGACCTTGATCAAGTCGCCGAACTTGTCGGCGTTGTACGTTTCGACGAGGAACTTGATGATCGCGCCCGCCTGGCCGTAGTAGAGGCCGACGGTGCTCGCAACCGAGCCCGACGCGGACGAATTGAGTTCTTTGAACGAAAGCACGCGATCGCGGTCGATCGCGCTCTCTAGCGCGTCAGCGTGGTTCTCCAGCGGGTGCGACTGCGAGTACACCGAGATGCCCTCGTTCATCCACCCGGCGATGCCGAACGGGCCCTTCGTGGCTTGGCGCGTGACGATGTGCGCGATCTCGTGGCGGACGATATCGAGCGTCGCGACGTCGGACGAAACCATCGCGGTGTCAGAGTAGACCACCTCGCCGAGGATCTGGACGCCGCGGCCGGGCCCGCCGGGAGCAATCGCGGGCTGCATCTCTTCGGCCGTGGTGTAGAGGAAGACCTTGACGGGAAAGGTCACCTGCGTCCGTTCGAGCGCACCGATCTTGTCGAGCGTTTCTACGGCCGCATCGAGGACGGCGCGCGCGCGCTCCTCGCTGCCGGCGTGGTAGTGCAGCGTGACATTGTCCTGCGTCAGTGTCGTGAACGTGAAGCGCGTGTCTTCGTGCACGTAGAGCGCGTCGTCAGTTGAGAGCTTGTCGCCGGCGACGTCCTCGATGTCCCAGTGGTAGGTGATCTCTGCGCCGGGGATGATCGAGATACCGTTGCCGCTGATCAGCGAGTACGTGCAGGTGATCGTCGCGTCGCCCGTGCAGGTTGCGACGGCAGTAGCGCCCGTGCCGTCAGGCGCGAGGTGGTACTGAAGGCGGACCTCCTTCGCCGCGGCCGGCGCGGAGAACGTGATCGAGAACGATACGCCGCGCGGAAACTCATTCTGCGCCTGCTCCGAGATGACGGCGATCGGCTGTTGCGCGCGCGAAGCGCACGGCGACGCAGCGGCCAGGACGATGATCGGAAGGAACGCGGCGAGGCTGGTCAACACGAGCTTACGCATCCGTGGCTCCTACTGTCGTCTTCAGGTACGCCTTGATCGCATCATCGAGATCTCCGTCGAGGACGGCGGCGGCGTTGCTCGTCTCGTACCCGGTGCGGTGGTCCTTCACCATCTTGTACGGGTGCAGCACGTAGCTGCGGATCTGGTTGCTCCAGCCGGCGCTGACGTGTTCGCCCTTGATCTTCGCCTGCGCCTCGGCATGCTTCTGCAGCTCGAGTTCGATGAGGCGCGCTTCGAGCACGCGCAGCGCCGACTCACGGTTGCGGCCCTGCGAGCGTTCGTTCTGGCAGGTGACGACGATGCCCGTCGGCAGGTGCGTGATGCGGATTGCGGTGGAGTTCTTCTGCACGTTTTGGCCGCCATGGCCGCTGGCGCGGTAGACGTCGACGCGCAGATCGTCGGGATTGATCTTCACTTCCGCCGCGTCGTTTGCTTCCGGCATCACTTCGACGAGCGCGAACGACGTGTGGCGGCGATTCTCGGAGTCGAACGGCGACAGCCGGACGAGCCGGTGCACGCCGCGCTCGCTCTTGAGGTAGCCGTAGGCGTGCTCGCCGGTGACCTCGATCGTGGCGCTCTTGATGCCGGCTTCCTCGCCGGGCATGAGGTCGATCACTTCCGCGGCGAACCGGCGCCGCTCACACCAGCGCAGGAACATGCGCAACAGCATCTCCGCCCAGTCCTGCGACTCGGTGCCGCCGGCGCCGGCGTGGATGGCGATGATGGCGCTGCGCTCGTCGTACGGGCCGGAGAACGTCAACTCGAACTCGAGGTCATCGACGTGCGCTTCGATGGCGTCGGTCTCGTGCTCGATGTCGGTCGCGGTCGCCTCGTCGGACTCGGCGTCGGCCAGCTCGACGAGTTCGAGCAGGTCGGCGACCTTCGTTTCGAGGCCACGCCACGTTGCGACGCGCGCGCGAACCGACGACAGGCGGCGCATGATGCTCTGCGCGGACTGCTGATCGCTCCAGAAGTCGGGTGCGGTGGACTGCGCCTCGAGGGCGGCGGCCTGGGTTTCTAGTGAAGGGACGTCAAAGACGCACCAAGACGTTGGCGATGCGATCGCGGAGAGACGTGAGCCTGTCGCGGAGTTCGTGCATGTAGTGTGGTGCGTCCTTTCGTGCGGAGTCTGTACATCTATGGTAGCGGATTTCGGATTCACCGGAGAGGGACGGTTCACCGCGAAGGCGCGAAGAACGCGAAGGGGCCGACGTTCACCACAGAGGCACAGAGGCACGAGGTTTTGTTAGGCACGAGTCAGGCGGGCCTGCGGGCGCGGATGAGGTAACGGTGTTCGGTGACGACGATGCCTTCTGCCTTGCGGAGTTCGTCTTCGAGGGCGAGGAGGGCATCGATGTCGGCGTGCGGATCGAGATCGGGGTAGGACCAGGGGGCGACGAGCAGCATGTAGACGAGGTCGCCGAGCGTGGCGAAGGCGATGCGCTCTTCGTGCCAGCGCGCGTCGTCGATCGTGAGGCCGGCCGACGTGAAGCCCTGTTGGTAGAGGTGGAAGTGATCGTCGAAGACGACCTCGCGGAGGAAGCGGCCGATCTCCGGCCAGTCGTTCGGGCCGCACTGCTGCGTGATCATGGTGCCGCCGGGTGCGAGCACGCGCGCAACGTCGGCAGGATCGATCGCTTCGTGGCGGTCGATGATCAGGTCGAAGCTGCCGTCGCGGAGCGGGAGGCGCGTGCTGTCCGCGCGGACGACGTTGCCGCCGAGCGGACGGAGCCGCGCCGCCGCGATCGGCGCGTTTACGTGCCATTCTTCCGTCGCGACGACGCGCGCGTCGATGCCGGCGATGATGCGCGAGAGCACTTCGCCGCCGCCGGTGCCGAGATCGAGCACCGAGCGGGCGCGGTGCGCGTGTTCGCGAGCGAGTTCCTCGTAGTCCCACGGCAGCAGCGGGCCGAGACGGCGGAAGTCGACGTCCTCGAACGTCCAGCCCGAGAACGTGCGGGCGCGCTCGATGTAAGGGTGCAGTTCCGCGAGCGTGCGGGCGCGGCGGGCGTTGGCGCTCATGGTGGAGTGTAGCCTTTCGATTCACCGCAGAGCCGCAGAGAGCGCAGAGACTTACGGGGGCAGGGGACGAGGTTCACCACAGAGGCACAGAGGTACAGAGGTACAGAGGTTTGAGTGGTGGTTGGTAAGGATTTCCTCGTGTTGTCCGGGCGTTGGGCATCGACCGGTGTGCAGCACGCTCGCGCGCGAAGCAACAGGTTGGACTTGTTCGCTGGTGGCTCGGCGAATAGGATGGAGCCGCGTGAGGAACATCCCCCTTCTTCTCCTGCTGCTTCTCTCGTGCGCGCTCGTTGCGGCGTGCGGCGTGCGTTTTCGCGATCCCGAACCCGGCAACGAGTTTTTCAAGTCGGCGAGGGTCTCCGGGGATCTGCGTGTGGGCGCGACGCTCACGGGTGCGGTGACGATAGCGCAGACCTACAGCGTCGTGGTGCCGATCACGTGCGAGCTGAGACAGGGGAAGGAATTGGTGAAAGCGATCGGCTCGGAGCAGATCGCCGCGTTGCCGAACGGGACACCAAAGTCGACCCCCGTGGCGGTGCACTACTCGTACGAATTCACGGTGGAGCAGGCGGGCGCGTACAAGTTCGAGTGCTTCACGACGAAGGACGAGGACAACTTCGTGATTCGGGAATTTACGGTGCGCTGAGGGCCGCCATCTTGATCTCACGGCAGAGCCGCGGATGGCGCGGAGGGGTCGCTGGAGACGGCCGATGATGGGTCGTCACATGATGAGCGGTCGCGCCGCGCGAACGGTGCGGACGGAGCTAAAGCTGCGTCCCTACGCTTGATCGAGCACATTCGCGCCGCAAATGCCAACGAATGGAGCTGCGGCTCCTCCGCTACGCGCTACGCGGCGGACAGGTCTGAAGACCTGTCCTTACGTGCCAGCTCTCCTTCTTCGCGACAGTAGTGGCACGACTAGATGACGCCTTCGCGGAGCCATTCGCCGGCGCGTTCGCCGATCATGACGGACGTGAGGTGGATGTTGGCGCGCGGGCACCTCGGCATGACGGAGGCGTCGGCTACGAAGAGGTTGTCGAAGCCGCGGACGCGGAAGCGCTGGTCGACGACGCCCATCGGGTCGGTCGCAGGCGCCATCTTCGCGGTGCAGCTGGGGTGGAAGCCGCTGGACGCGACGTGCGCGCACCACGACGCGAGCTGCTCGTCGTCGGCGATAGTGCCGGCTGACGGCGCGCGGAGGCCGTCGGCGATGTGCGCGAAGCCTTCGTGCGAACCAACCTCGATGCCGAAGCGCACACCCGCAACGAGACGGCGGACATCGTCCTCGTGCTGACAGAAGTTGTGTTCGATGCGCGGCTGCACGTGCGGATCAGCGGAGGTCAGCGTGAGCCGCCCCCCGGGCGACTTCTGGCGCTCGATCACGGAACCGAGCGTGAAGACGAGCGTGCCATCACGCGTCGGAAATTGCGACACGGGCATCAGCTGCATGTCGTTACGCTCGCCGCCGATGCCTGACGTGTAGCGATACGTCACCTGGACGAGCGGATCTTCGAACTTGAGGATGTCGGGCTTCGCCGCGAACACCGCGCCGAGCATCGGATGGTCGTCAAGCGTGGCGCCGACGCCCGGAATGTCGGCGACGACGTCGATGCCGAGTTCGCCCAGGTGCGCCGCGGGGCCGATGCCCGAGCGGAGCAGAATCGCCGGGGAGCCGATGGCGCCGCCGGCGAGGATGATGCGCTCGCCCTCGACGATCTGCGTGGTGCGGCCGGATTCGACTTCGACGCCCGTGGCGCGCCTGCCGTCGGTGACGAGACGGCGTGTCATGCAGTCGCCGCGGATCGTCAGGTTGAGGCGATGGCGCGCCGGCTCGATGTAGCAGATGGCGACGCTCATACGGGTGCGGCCCTGCTTGTTCATCGGGTGCGGCGCGAGGCCAGTGGAGTCCGGATCGTTGTTGTCTTTGGCCTCCGGATAGCCGAGGGCGCGCATGGTCTGCATGAACGCGGCCTGCACGGGCGCGAGCTCGTCTTCGCGATAGCGCTTGATGGGGATGGGGCCGTTGCGGCCGTGGAAGTCGTCATCGAAATCCTGGTCGTTCTCGAGGCGGCGGAAGTACGGGAGGACCTTCTCCCACGACCAATCGTCGTTGCCCAGGGACGCCCATTCGTCGTAGTCCTCGGGTGCGCCGCGCAGCGCGATGGCGGTGTTGATGGCGGAGGAGCCGCCGACGACGCGGCCGGCGGGGAGCGCGAAGGGCCGGCCCGTCGCGTTCGACTCGGCCGTGTAGTCCCAGTTGTGCGGCGCGTAGGCGTTATTGTTGCCGTTGAGCAGGTCATCGGGCATCTGCTCGGTCGTCGGGTAGTAGGGGCCGGCTTCGAGCAGCAGCACCGAACGCGACGGATCTTCGGAGACGCGAGCGGCGATGGCCGCGCCGGCTGCACCCGCGCCTATCACGATGA